>JAEWIY010000197.1 GCA_023386835.1 Verrucomicrobiota bacterium | reverse complement strand
TGCGTGAAAAGTGGATACTCGGGGATGTCGGTCTCCTGCTTTTGCCGCGTCATCACGCTGGACGAGTTGTGCAGCATGCGTTCGATGATGATCCGGCTCGACTGGGACATCACCACCGGTGTGTTCGGGTGCTCCCGCATGACCAGCGGCAGGCTGCCGATGTGGTCGAGATGGCAGTGCGTGATGACGATGAGGTCGAGGTGCTGGTCGCGGATGGCCGCGAGGTCGGGCGCGGCTTTGCGGCCGACCAGCTTCGGGTGCAGGCCGCAGTCAATCAGCAGGTTCAGGCCACCGAGCTGGACGAACATCGCATTGGCGCCGATGCCGCCTTCACGGTTGAGGTCGATCAATTTCATTAAAGGGCCGAGGGAGCCGAAGCGCTGCAAGTGGCGCAAGCGCAAGTTTCCGGAGGAGAATCAGTCAGGTTGCGGCACGGCCATCTTGAACGGCGGCAGCAGCACATGCACGCGTTCCCCTTCGTCATCGTGTCCGTGGAAACAGCCGTGGGCGACCGCGTCGCAACCGGTGACATGATAGCTGTTGTAGGAAAACGCCTCGCCCGGGGCGAGGCGTGGCGTTTCGCCCACGATCTTGTCGCCTTCCACGACGAGCCGGCTGCCGTCGGCGTGCACCAGCACCCACTTGCGGCCGACCAGGGTCACCGTGCGATCGGACTCGTTGGTGATCGTGATGAAATAGACAAAGGCGTGCGGCTTGTCCACGGGCAGGCTGGTGCCCCCGCGATGGTAGACCAGTTTGTCCAGTCGAGCGGTGAGGCCGGGAAGCGTGTGCGAACAAGACACAAGCTTTAACAGAAGCGTGATCGGGCATCGTGCAACCCCGGATCCGAACCGCCGCCGCACCGCCGTGTTCGCGCTTGCCAGTGGTTTTCACCGGTCGCACAAACCCGGTTGATGGAAAAACTGGCTCTGCTTTCGGTGAGCGACAAACGCGGTCTCGCGGACTTCGCGGCGGCCCTCGTCGAGCGGCACGGTTATCGCCTGCTCTCCACCGGTGGCACGGCCCGGCTGCTGGCTGAACGTGGCCTGCCGGTCACCGAGGTCAGCGAGCACACCGGCTTCCCGGAAATGATGGACGGTCGGGTGAAAACGCTGCACCCGAAGATCCACGGCGGCCTGCTGTGCCGGCGCGATCTGCCGGAACACCTCGCCGCTGCGCAGGAGCACGGCATCGGCCTGATCGACCTCGTGGTCGTCAACCTGTACCCTTTCGAGCAGACAGTCGCCAAGGCGGGGGTGACGTGGGACGAGGCCATCGAGAACATCGACATCGGCGGTCCGTCAATGCTGCGCAGCGCGGCCAAGAATCACGCCGCGGTCACGGTGGTGTGCGATCCGGGGGATTATGGCACCGTGCTGGAGGCCCTCGCGGATGAATCTCGTCTGCCCGCCCTCCGTCGGCGTTTGGCGTTGAAGGTCTTTGAGCGCACCGCGCGTTACGACGCGGCGATTTCCGCCTATCTCGCCTCGCAGGCCGACGAGCCCGACCTGACCGCGATGAGTGGCTTTCCGGATACGCTCAACCTCTCGTACCGCCGGGCCCAGACGCTGCGGTATGGCGAGAATCCGCACCAGAAGGCGGCGCTTTACGGCACATTCCACGAGCATTTCGAGCAGCTGCAGGGGAAGGAGCTCAGTTATAACAACATTCTGGATATCACGTCCGCCACGTATCTGATCGGTGAATTCGAGCGGCCGACGGTGGCGATCCTGAAGCACACCAATCCCTGTGGTGTCGCTTCCGCGGATACGCTGGAGGAGGCTTGGGAGCGCGCGTTCGCGACGGACCGGCAGGCGCCTTTCGGCGGGATCATCATTGTCAACCAGACCTTGGGCGGGGCCCTCGCGCGCACGATTGCCGACATCTTCACGGAGGTGATCATCGCGCCGCGCTTCAGCGACGAGGCGCTCGAGGTGCTGCGCAAGAAGAAGAACCTCCGGCTGATGATCGTAAAGTCCGGCCCGAATGCCGATTCGTTGCTCGAAGTCCGGTCAGTTATCGGCGGCGTGCTGCTGCAGGATCGCGATCGGATCCTGGGCCAGCCCTCGGAGTTTAAGGTTGTGACGAAACGCCAGCCGACGCCGGACGAGTGGGCTTCCATGCTCTTTGGCTGGAAAGTCGGCAAACATGTCAAATCGAACGCCATCGTGTACTGCCGGGGGGAACAGACCCTCGGCATCGGCGCCGGCCAGATGGCGCGCGTCGACAGCTCGCGGATCGCCGTCTGGAAAGCGGGCGAGGCCGGGCTCGACCTGCGCGGCTCGGTCGTCGCGAGCGAGGCGCTGTTCCCGTTTGCCGACGGCTTGGTGGCCGCGGCCGACGCTGGGGCGACCTGTGCGATCCAGCCAGGTGGATCGGTCCGGGACGCCGAGGTCATCGCTGCCGCGGACGAACGCGGCATGGCGATGGTCTTCACCGGGCTGCGTCATTTCAAACACTGAGCCGGCCTTCGGGCGGGCGGGGGGAACCCGGGCCCGCTCAGCGGAATGAACCGGGGATTGCGGGCGCGGTCGAACGTGCTAACCCCTTGACGTATGCGTCCTCTTCAACCGCTGTTCGCCGTCCTGGTTCTCGCATTTTTCGCTGGCTGCACGACCGTTCCGGAGACCGGCCGACGGCAGTTGATTCTGGTGCCGGTCGAACAGGAGGCGCAGCTCGGCGCCGCGACGTTCGCGCAAATTCAGCAGGAGGAGAAGGTCTCCAACAACCCGCAGTACAACGCGCAGGTCTCGCGGGTGGGGGAACGGATTGCGGCGGCGGTTGGGCGCGAAGTGCCCGGCGCCGATTGGGACTTCATCGTTTTCGAGTCGGACCAGATCAACGCGTTCGCGCTGCCGGGTGGAAAGGTCGGCGTGTACACCGGCCTGCTGAAACTGGTCGAAAGCGACGACGAGCTCGCGACCGTGATGGGTCACGAAATTGCGCACGTGACGTCACGCCACGGCGCCGAGCGGATGTCCCAGGGAACGTTGGCCCAGGGCGCTGGCCTGCTTGGCAACCTCGCGCTGGGCAGCTCGGAGATGAGCCCGGGCGTGCAACAAGCGGTCATGGCCGCGTACGGAATCGGCGCGACGCTTGGCATGAACTATTACTCGCGTTCACACGAGTTGGAGGCTGACACCGTGGGCCTGCGTTTCGCGGCGGCCGCCGGGTACGACCCGAATGCGTCCGTGCGCTTCTGGCGGAAGATGCAGGCGGCGAACGAACGCAGCGCCAAACCACCGGAATTTCTCTCCACGCACCCCTCGGACGAGCGACGCATCGCCAACCTCGAGCAGCTCGCCCGCGAATACTACCCGCTCTACCAGCAGGCCCGCTCGCAAATGGGCGGCAGCGGCGTCATCGGCGGCAGCACTCCCGGCAACGGAGTCATCGGCAGCGGCAGCCCTGGCACCATCGGTTCGGATCCCAAGGGTGGTGTGATCGGGCGCTGAGCACCCCTTGGTCGAGGCGCAGGCCGACGAGCCGGCGCGTCGTGCTACGGAGGGCTGGTGGATCTGCGCCGGTCCTCGCGCGAGCTTTGAACGGGTGTTATGTCGCCAGACCGCAGACGACGAGTAACCGGGGTCCGCCCGCACACTTGCGGCGGGCACAGGCGTTCGTCACCGTCGCAACCATGTTTGATCCGATCGAGAAGCTGAAGGAGTTCATTCGCCACCCCAGTGTGTCCGCTGACTCGCGTTTCCGGGAGGGAATGCAGGGAGCGCAGGAATTTGTCTCAGGTTTGCTGCGCTCGATTGGATTCGAGGTTGAAGTGGTGAAAACCAAACTTCACCCGATCATTTTGGCCCGTCGTGGTGGCGACGCCTCCTGGCCGCATGTGATCATCTACGGGCATTACGACGTCCAGCCGGCGGATCCGCTCAACCTCTGGCAGACCGCACCCTTCGAGCCGGAGAAGCGCGGCGATCGGCTCTATGGCCGCGGCGCGGCGGACAACAAGGGCCCGCTGCTCACGCATATCGCGGCCGTCGCGCGCCTGCTCGAACGCCAGCCTGATCTGCCGCTGCGCATCACCTTCATGATTGAGGGTGAGGAGGAGATGGGCAGCCCGAGCTTTCCGGATTTTCTTGAGCGCTACAGCTCCGAACTGCGTCAGGCGGACCTCGTGCTTCTGTCAGACACCGGCATCCCCGATGAAAACCAGGTGGTGATCACGTGCGGGCTGCGGGGCCTTGTTCTCTTCGATCTGGAGGTCACGGCGGCGCGCTCGGACCTGCATTCCGGTTTGCACGGCGGTGTATTGAGAAATCCGATTCAGGCCCTTGCCGAGGTTTGCGCATCGTTGCACACGCCGGATGGCCGCGTGAATGTCCCGGGTTTTTATGACGACGTGCTGGACGTCGAGCCGTGGGAGCGCGAGCAATTGAAGGCGCTCGGCGGCGATTCCAACAAGTACCGCGAGTTTCTCGGCGTGCCGGACTTTCACGTGCCGCCGGGCTATACGCCCTTCGAAGCCGTGCGCTTCCTTCCGACGCTGGAGTTCAACGGCATCGGCGGGGGCTATCAGGGCGAGGGGACGAAAACCGTCATCCCGAGCAAGGCCTTCGCGAAGATCAGCTGCCGGCTGGTGGCCAACCAGGATCCCAAAAAGATCCGCGAGTTGCTGTATCGCACGATCGCGGAACGGATGCCGAAGGACGTGACTTACCGCGTGGTCGACCAACATGACGGCCTGCCGTATGTCGTCGTACCGCCGCATCGATCCAACACGCCCAAGGATCAGTCACCCGTCCTGGCGCGGGCGTTTGATGCCGCTGATCGGGCCATCGCGGAGGTGTTTGGCCGTCCGCCGCTGTACCTGCGCGAGGGCGGCAGCGTGCCGATCATCGCCGAGATCAAACGCGTTCTCGGCCTGGATTCCGTGATGTTCGGGCTCTTCCTGCCGGAGGACAACCTGCACGCGCCCAACGAGAGCTTCCACCTGGGCGTGATGGAGCGCGGCATCCGCGCGTCGGAGAAGATCCTCGAGCAACTCGCCCGCAGCGACCGCAGCTGATTGGCTGCTTCGGGCCGGCTCACGTTTGGGGGCCGGCCCAATGAGGCATCGATCGAGGTGGATCGATCCTCGCTGCGCGTCGGTTGCGCGCACGTGGCGTCTGATGACTTAATGGCGCGGCGGCCTGTCACCAAACGGTTGATACATCAGCCATCAGCGACCTGGCCAAAAAGAAAAACCCCGGTCCGACGGACCGGGGTTTCTCCGAAAAGAAGAGGCCGCGCTTTTAGCGCTTCAGGATGATCAGCTCGACGCGACGATCGCGCGCCATCGTGGTTTCGTCCGCGTTCTCCACCGCCTCGAGGTCACCCTTGGAGGACGTTTCGACACGGTTGGCCGCGGCGCCGAGCGTTTGCAGGAACTGACGGGCAGAACCCGCACGACGATCACCCAAGCCGAGGTTGTACTCGGCGGTGCCGCGCCAGTCGCAGTGGCCTTCGAGGAGGAGGCGGTGCTGCGGGTTCTGATTCAGGTAATCCATGGCGGCCTGCAACTTCGGACGCTCGCTCGCGCTGATGGCCGAGCGGTCGAATTCGAAGTAAACCGGCTGGAGCAGGCCCTTGATGATGTTCTCGTCTTCGTAAACGCCGTCGCCGCGCTGCTCGAGCAGTGAACCGGCGTCCCCGAGCAGGGGATCGCCCGTTGCGACGTCGGACATGTTGAGCCCGCTGCCGACGCCAGCACCCGCTCCCTGACCCAGCATCGTGGCACTAGGATCAGGACGCTTTGGCTTCTTGGTGCAGCCAGCAAACAGCAGGGCCGCAGCGGCGATGATCAGGGAAAGTTTCTTGGCGACAAGGGTCATGGGTCGGGTGAACGGCAGTGGTTTGACCTTATCGGTCAATGAAATTGCCTCGGCAAGTTATTTAACTGCCACGTGTCGAGCTTCGACCCACCACTTTGCTTTCTGTTCGATAACGGTTCACTTCGAGCCGCCGCGACTCTGTCGTTGCGCGACGTGGCAGGCCGCTTCGCGGCGCGGCTGGGCAGCGAAGTTCGGCCGGTTTCACTGTTGCATTCCAGTGGCGTTGCCCCCCGCGAACTGAATGACGAGCCCGCGCAGCTTCTCGAGCCGGCCTTGTTGCAGTTTGCGCGGCAGGGTGGCCGTCGGGCTGTGTTGCTGCCCTTGTTTTTTGGTCCCAGCGGAGCGTTGACGGAGTACCTGCCCGCACGACTCGCGTCGATCAAGCGTCAGTATCCAGAACTGCACGTCGCCGTGGCGAAGTGGTTGGTCACAACGGACGATGATTCAGCCGACTTGGTTGCCGGCATGCTGGCTCGCACGGTCGAGGCGACGCGGCTTGGACAGGGTTTGTCGCGGCCCAAGGTCCTCCTGACGGATCACGGCAGCCCCCAGCTGGGCGTGACTCAGGTGCGCAACCGGCTGGGCGTCCTGCTGGGGGAGCGGCTGGGCTCCGCGGCCGAGGCGGTCGGCGTGGCGTCGATGGAGCGCCGCCCGGAACCCGCCTATGATTTTAACGAACCGTCGTTGGAGCGGGCGCTCCGGCAGGCACCCTTTGATTCGGGGGACGTGATTGTGGCACTGCAGTTCCTGCAGGCGGGCCGACACGCCGGCCCGGGCGGCGATATCGCGCAGATTTGTCGGCAAGCCGAGGCGGAACGACCCGGCTTGCGCACTTACCTGACGGAACCGCTGGTTCGCGATCCAGCGCTGCTGGAACTCCTGGCGCGGCGATATGCCGCGGCGGTCAAATCGGCTGCTTCCGCTCGATGAGGCCCACCTCGAGCGCGTAACGCGTCAGGCTGGCCACGTCGTGCAGGTTCAGCTTGCGCATCAGGTTCGTGCGGTGGTTGTCGACCGTCTTGACGCTGATGCCGAGCTTGTTGGCGATCTCCTTCGTGCTGTGGCTCTCGGCGACCAGTTGCAGCACTTCACGTTCGCGGTCGGTCAGAAAGTCACTCGTGGAACTCGCGGCCGGGTTGGCCACGACGTTCCGCAGCAGTGCGGCCACCGCCGGGCCAAAGTACGTGCCGCCGCTCGCGACCGTCTCCAGCCCCTTCTTGAATTCAAACAGTCCGGCCGTCTTCTCGACGAAACCGTGCGCACCCGCTTCGAGCATCTCGCGAACCAGCACGGGATTCTCGTGGCCCGAGAAAACGAGCACGCGAACGTTCTTCAGCTGCTTGCTGAGGCGGCGCAGGAGATCGACGCCGTTCAGGCCTGGAAGCTTGGCATCGAGCACGATCAGATCCGGCTTCACGTCCAGGCAGAGGGCGAGGGCACTCTGGCCGTCGCCGCTTTCCCCGACGAGCTTGTAGGCCGGCTCCGTGCGCAGGATCTCGACTAGCATTTCCCGAATGGCTGTCTGATCCTCGATGATGACAAGACGCTTCATAATAATGATAATCCCCTAAGAAGATTGCTAACTGAACAATTGTTTTCGGACGAAGCACCCCAGACCCACATTCCACCGTGCGGAATTTACGCCCAATTTACAGCGTTTGCACATCATTTGGGAACTCCGCTGCAACCGTTTTCACCCTCGGTGTTCTGATGATGAAAATGACGGGGTGCGCCAATGGCCCCGTCGCGAGTCCAACCACGGCGCCGAGCAGCGACGTTCGTCGGATCGACGCCTGGCAGGACGCGGAGGCAATTGCCGCGGCTGGCGAGGGGCGTTCGGCCGCCACCGGACGTGGCGAGTCGATGGCGCCGATCTTCGGGGACACCACCATGCTGGTGCTGACAGCGCTGCCGTACGATCAACTCGAACCCGGCATGCTGGTGTCGTACCGAAACGCCAAAGGCATCCAAGTGGTGCACCGGTTGGTGGAGCGCACCAAGCGCGGCGAGTGGCGGGTTCAAGGCATCAACAACGCCCAGGAGGACTGGGACCACGTCACGCCAACAAATTACCTCGGCGTCATCTACGCGGCGCTCGCCCACGAACCCAAGAAGCCGGCTGACGGCGGAAGCGGTCGCTGACGCGCATCAGGAATGTGCATACGAAGCGTGGCTCGGCCTCGGAGCGACTATTCTGCACCTTTTTGGTGCCGGGACAGGGATTCGAACCCTGAACCAATTGATTAAAAGTCAACTGCTCTACCGTTGAGCTATCCCGGCGCAATGGCCGCCCGCATTGCTGAATGCGGTTTCGCGTTAGTCAAGCAACCGATATCGGGAAGTGATTTGCCGGTTCACTTGGATCCTTTTCACCGTCGCGCCACACTGGGGAAACGGTGCGCCATTTGCATTTGCGCCAAAGGGTGAGCTGCTGGCGCAGGACGGTCTTCAGGAACCGGTTTGCTGGCCTGTCAACGAGTGCCTAAGTTGTTGCTTCTGACTTCAAATCGCCGCCAACCCATCACCTCTGGGAACGTGTCAAACTCAGGGATCGCCAGCGTGTCTGATTCACTTACCCCGCCGTGCCGCTGAGCCCGGAAAGTCCCTCCGGTGCGCACAAGGCGGGCGCAGTTTTGCCAAACGCGTCTGGGATTGGACTTTCATCGGCGTCCGCGGCCACCGGCGCTGCGAATAGAGCGCCCGAGCCTCCGCCCTTTGAGACGCATCGGCTGAATCCGAACTGCTGTTACCAGCGCTGCCTCCGGTGTTCGTCGCTGCGCAAGCTGCGCGACTTCCAATCGCGGCACCCGACCGACTGGCGCGACCGACTGCGCGGATCGCCCCGACTACTGAGCGCGGCCCGGCAATGCGATTGACCGCGCGACGTCGGGTGTAGCTGCCAACCGGCAGTGCGGCCGCAATACGCTGTCGTGACGAACTGGAGACAGCGGAGCGCGATCGCCCGCCGTCTCAGCGCGCTGCCGGCTCGGTCGCAGTTTCGCCGGCCAAGTCCACGATCGTGGCTGCGCCACTCTTGCCGACGCGCGACGACGCGGTGTTCGCAGTGACCGACGAGAACGGGCCGTCGACCGACGTGCCCGACGTGGGCGTCAACAGCACGATTTGGGCGCCCAGCGCCATGTAATCGGACGGCGTACACGTCGCGACGATCACCTGCAGCCCGCGTGTGGCGGCCAGGTCGAGCATCCGTTGCAGCACCTGCACCCGCTGCGGATCCGCAAACGCGAACGAATCATCAAACACGACGGGCAGGCACCCACCGTGGTCCGCCGCCAGCACTTCAGCCATCGCCAGGCGAAGCGCCGCCGCCACCTGTTCCTTCGTGCCTCCACTGAGACTGGAATAAGGCGTGGCGCCGCCTGCCTCACCGGGGCGGATCAGCATGGGCCCGGAGAACACGTTGTTCTCGAGCCGCATTTCCAAGCGGGCCCCGGGGCCGAACACGCGTTGCACGTAACCGGCCGCCTTCTCGAGGAGTGGCTGCGTGAACTGATCAGACATCGCTTGCCGTTCCGCTCGAAACAGATCGTCGAGCCACTGCACGGCCCGCGCCTGACGACGGAGGCTCGCCTCACGCGCGGCCGCCGCTTCACAGCGCGCCTCCGCCAACTCCAGTTCCTCTTCCGGATTCTGCGTGCCATCACTCTGCAGCGCGCGTTGCGCCACCTGACGCCGAACCTCCGCCTCATGCCGGGTGCGCTGCGTCTGCTCCAGCGCGCGTTCGACACGCACGCGGTCGGCCGCCACGTCGTCGGGTGAAAGAGCGGCGAGTTGCGCCCGCGTGTTCCGCAGACGCGCGTGAGCGGTGTCGCGTTCGGTCCTGGCGCGTTGCAGGTGTTCCGCCCGGACTTCGTCGGAGCCATGCTGCGCGCGCATCAATTGCAATTGTGCGTCCGCCTCGGCCAGCAGGCGACGCTTCTGTTCGGCTGCCGTGTGCGCCTGCGTCTGCGCGACTTCGGCCGACGCAGCCTGGCGTACGTTCGCTTCGCGCAACGCCCGGGCCTGTTGCGCTTTGAGTTCCGCTTCGCGCAACGCGGCCGCCGCCGCGTCAACAAAAGCGCGGGCACCGTCACCGTCGATCGGTAGCTCGGCGGGTTGGGCCAAAGCCGTTTGCCGACGCCCGATCTCCGCTGTCAGCCGGGCGATCGCTTCTGAAGACTCGTGCAAGCGGGCGGCGAGGTTCGGGGCTCCGAGATCGGACAACCGCGTCGCCTCATTTCGGATACGGAGTTCCAGCGTCTCGCGTTGCCGGGCCACGTTTTCCGCCTCCGTGAGCGAAGCGACGGTCAGCTCGTCCAAGGCTTGGCGCAGCTTCGACTCCGCCTCGTGGGCGTCCTCGCGCGCTGCGCGCAGACCCTTGCCGCCACCGGGTCGGATCCGCAGGTGCACGTTGGCGCCGATCCTGATCTCCGTTTCGTCGACCAGCACGCGTGGCTGGCCGGCTTCAACCACTGAGTCGCCGATGGCTACTGGCACATCGGTGGCCAGCACCTCGAAGCTGGTCGCCACGCCTTGGAGCGTCGCCGCCGCGCGCACGCGGGCTTCTTCCAATTGACGCAAACGCTGCAGCTGCGCGGCCTCGACGCGCGGGAGCTGGGCCAGCTCCGAGCGCGACTGGGCCAGCTGTTTTTCCAACTCCGCCACCTGTGCTGCGCGCGCCTTGAGTTCTTCCGCCAGGATCCGCTTCTCCACGAGCGCGAGCTGGGTCCCGGCGAGTTCGTGATGCAGCCGGCAGTGGCGGACGTGTTCTTCCGCCTGGGCCTGCGCGCGCTCGGCTTCCTGCAGACTGGCTTGCGCGACTTCGCGCGTGGCGCGCTGACGATCCGCCTCGGCGGAAAGAGGCGCCAACGCCCGGCTCGCTTCATCCCGCCGGCGTTCCAGCGCGGCGATCTCCAGCGCGATCTGCTGGCGCTGGGTGAGTTCACGTTCAGTGCGCTGCGCGGCCTCGCTTTCGACACCTTCACGGTTTCGCAGCTCGGTTACTTGCGCGAGTTTCACCTGGTTCTCGCGATGTTCCTTTTCCAGGCGCGCGAGTGCCCGTTCAGACTCGGCCAACAACGCCACCGCCTGGCCGTGCTCCTGCAACGTCTGGTGCATCCGGTCCAGTCGTTCGCGAGCGGCGGCAAGCGCGGCTTCCGCCGCACAGTCCTCCTCGACGGCTCGCGCGAGGTCGGTGTTCGCCTTGGGTTCACCGCGCTGCGTGAACAAGGCCTGGCGTTGCGCTGAGATCGCGCCGGCGACGCGGGCATCCCGTTCGGACTGGATAAGATTGGCCGCTCCGCCAGTCTGTCCGAGTCGTTGCAGCAAGGCGTCCTTCTGCCGCTCGGCATGCTCGGCCGGATTCTCGGTTGAGGTGCCCTGCCACGTCCAAAGGTGAGACCAAAATTCTGCGCTCGCCTTGGCCCGCGCGCCGTTGTCGACGCCACACAAACGGGCGAGCGCCTCTTCCGCGGCTGCACCCGACAACGCCGCGCGGCCACCCGGGGTCAGTGTCACCGTGCCCGACGCGCCGCTAAAGCGCTTGTGGAGACGATACGTTGTCCCGCCTTGTTCGAACACAAGTTCCACCTCCGGTTTTCCACCGTGGCGCGTGGACTCCATCAACTGGTGCGTCTCAGAGGTGCCCTTGGCTCGCAGGAAGAGCGCGCGATGGATCGCTTCCACGAGCGTGCTCTTGCCTGACTCATTGGGGCCGCCGATCAGGGTGCGTCCAGGATCAAATTCGACAGTCAGTTCGCGGTGAACGCGGTAGTGGCGGAGCGTGGCCGAAATCAGGCGCATCGTAGGCGAGAGGAAAGAGGGGTGAACGCGCGGTGGAGTTTCATACGTCGGCCGCGACGCAGGTCGAGTGCAGGAGCCGGAGCGCCAGACGCGCCAGTTCAGCCTCCTCGCCGGCGCCCTCTTTGGCTTGGGCGAGGCGAGTCGCGACGCGGGCGATGAGCGGATCGCCGCTCCGCGTGGTCAGGGCATCGATCTCGGCGGGTGACGGCGCCAGCACGACGCGATTGTTAAGTTTCAACCGCAGCAGCCGGGCTTGGAGTGACTCGAGCGATTGTTCGAGTTGAGTGGTCGCTGAAAGGCTCAGGGTTCCCGTCAGCTCAAGTTGCAGGAGGTCTTGGTCAACGCGTTGTGCGATGAGCGCGGCGAGCTCGGCGTGGAGCTGGGCCACTCCGGCGTCATCGGCGCAGTGGAACGAGAGCCCGTGCCACGCGAGCCGGGCCGTCCGGATCGGCTTCACCTCCGGCGCGGCGCCGCGGTGCACCGTGACGAGCAGTACCTGGCCTGGATCGTGATCGCCGCCCTTGGGAAAGCGGTCGAGTTCCGGCGTGCCGGAGTACCAGGCGTGGGTGCCAACCTGTTTCATGCCATGCCAGTCGCCTAAAGCCACGTAGTCGTACGCGCCCTCGGGCAACCGGGCGAGATCGATGTAGTTGGTCCCCGCGACCGCCCCGTCGTCAGCACCGTGGCTTGCCGAGCTGCCAAATCCCTGCACGCTGCCGTGGGCCAGCACGATCCGCGGGCGGTCGTCGAGCGAGGCCACCAACACCGGGTCACGGAGCCAGAGCGTTGTATCCTCGGGTTCGTGACGCCGGAGTAACGGGCAGGGGAGTAGCACCGCGCTCTCCAGTCGGACCGGTTCTGCGCGCAACAGGACCTGCAGGTTGGGGGCGAGTTGCTGCGCTTCGCGTTGAAAAAACGGCTGCTCCCACAACCCGCCGGGACCACCGTGGTCATGATTGCCTGGAATGGCGTACACCGGAAGCTTCAGGGCGCCGATGGCCGCACAGGCCGCTGCGACCGTCGCTTTGGTGGCGTGTGGAGAATCAAACAGGTCGCCGCTGACCACGATGAACTCCGCGCCATGCTCATGCGCGACTTCGCCAACGCGGGCCAGGCACGCGAGGCGCTCCTGCCGCAGCAGGGCCTGCTTGGCCGGATCTTCCACTCCGGCGAACGGTTTTCCGAGTTGCCAATCAGCAGTGTGAAGGAAGCGCATGGACCCGGAACCGTGTCGGAGTCCGACGTCGGCTCGCGAGGACAAATCATCCGCTTGATCTTTCTTCGACCGGCCCTCGGCCGCGCTGTCCGACCCGCCGTGTCGCAAAGTGTTCTTGCTCCGCAGCGACTTGCCGGCCGGCCTTCGACGTTCCGCGAGAGCTTTGGTTTTTTGCATGCCCCATTCTGCACCCCGGGGTCGGACAATGACGGTCCCGGCCATTCTTTAGCCGCTCGTTTTCTCCTCAACCGGCTTTGACTGGGCGGGGTCGCGCGACTCCGCGGGAGAGATGCGACAACAACATTCCCGATCCAGGGTCATCAGCGATTCAGGTTTGTCCCTATTCGAACGCCACCAAGCATGCCGCGATACCTAACCGTCTCCATGCTGCTACTATCCCGATGGTTCGCCCGCTGGGGCTTTCTCGTCTTCTTACTCGCCCTTAGCATAGTGTCTGCCCGAGCAGACGATGCCCCGCGTTTGCTCTTTGCGCAGATCGCCGGCGGTGTTGCGCAGATGGGCGCACCTCGCGGCGTGGCGTATGACGCGCAAGGCAACCTCTATTTCAGCGACACCACCTATCACGTCCTCCGTAAGGTCGACACCGATGGGACCATGACCATTGTAGCGGGCGTGCCGGGAACGCGAGGGCGCGCTGACGGATCCGCACTGCAAGCGACCTTTTCGGAGCCGCACGGGCTGGCCTTTGGTCCTCAAGGGGATTTGTACATTGCAGATAAGGGAAATCGTCGCGTCCGAAAACTTTCGACCGATGGAATCGTGAGCACGGTTGCTGGTGGAGGAGGTATGAGCATCTATCAGCCGTCCCCTGCTCACCAGGCGCTATTCTATGAGATGTGGGATGTTGCGGTTGACTCCAAGGGGGTGATCTATGTGGCAGATGGTCCGAGTATCCGGCGGATAAGTACAGATGGCATCACCAGCCTATTCTACGGTGGCATGGCCCTGACGAGCTGGGCGGTCGACGTCGACACCAACGACATTGTGTACTTCACGGACGCCGTTTACCGGACGGTCTGGCGTTCCCGGTTTCCAGGACAATTCGAACAATGGGGGGTGGCTGCCTCGCCGCAGGACGCACTAAGCTGGCCTGTGTCTATCGCTGCGCTGGGCGATGGCAGTGTTTTGGTGGGGGACATGGGCGGCGGTGGAATCTACCGCATCTCAAATGCGGGTGTACTCAGTTGGTGGGTACGCGGGGATGGCGCGTTGGTCCAAGGTGCGCCCCTCGATGCCGCACGAAATTGGCCTTTCAGCAGCCCCGACGCACTTGCGGCGGGACGAAACGACCGGATCGCCGTCGCCGACGCGTGGCAACATACCATCGCACGCGTGAGTTCATCGCGGGCGGTTTCGAAGTTGATCGGCGATCCCATTCGAGGAGCGACGGACGGCGCCTCGGCTGAGGCACGATTCAGGGATCCACAGGCCGTCGCAATCGGGCCGTCCGGAGATCTGTACATTGTGGATACGCGGCGTCTGAGGAAGATCGATGCTGTCACTGGACAGGTGAGTACGATTGTGGGATCGGTGAACGATTCTGACGGAAACTCAGTCATTGATAGCACCTCTTCAATCGCCGTGGATCGCGACGGCCGGATCTTCTTCACCCGCCCAAACCGCCACATCATCAGCCGTATTGATCCGAATGGCACGATCTCAGTGCTCGCGGGACGAGACGGCCGCGAAGGTTACGCTGATGGTGTTGGTTCCTCGGCCGCCTTCACCTATCCAAGTGGGCTGGTGGTTGATCCAAGGGGAGACTTGCTTGTAGCGGATCGTGGAAATCGCGTCATCCGTCGGATTACTCCATCAGGTGAGGTGAGTACTTTCGTGGGCACCGCCGGAGTTCCCGGGACGTCCGATGGAAAAGGGACCAGCGCTCAATTTGCCTATCCGACGCTGCTCGCGATTTCCGAAGATGGCGTCCTGTATGTTGGTGACGCGAGTCGAATCCGAAAAGTCACTTCTGAAGGAGAGGTCACTACGCTCGCAGGTAGTCAGGAGGGGTGGTCAATCGACGGCCGCGGCGCGGAGGCGCAATTTGGCTTCTTGCATGGGCTCACCGTTGGTTCAGACGGCATAGTGTACGTGACTGAGGCGAGGGGGAGTTTCGTTCGGGCAGTCGAACCGAATGGGCAGGTGACAACGATTTCTGCACCCGAATTCTTCTTCCATGAAGCGGAAGATGGCACTAGACCTTTCAACGTCCCGAGCGGCATTGCGGCAGGAAGGGACGGACGCTTGTACGTCACCACGTCGCGCGGAGCAATTCTGGCTGCCGAACGGCTCTATAACGAGGCGGACTTCATCAACCTTTCGGTGCTCAAACGGGCCGGGTCAGGTGATGACTTATTGATCGCGGGTTTTGTGATCCGAGGCCTGGCAGCGGAGCCGACGCTGATGCGTGCCATCGGCCCTGGTTTGTTGCCGCATGGTGTGACTCAGACAATTTTGGAGAATCCTCGCCTCGATGTTTTCTCCGCGACTGGAGAAAGAATTCACGGGAATGACGATTGGTCGGCAGAAAGTGCTCCTTCATCTTCCATGAGCGCTGTTGGGGCTTTTTCGTTAGCGGCTGGCTCACCTGATTCCGCGCTGGTGAGCACGCTTCAGCCGGCCGCGTATACGGCACATGTGACGACCGCGAACTCTCCTGCGGGCTTGGCCTTGGTCGAGATCTACGATGCCGATCGAGAGAACGGATCTCGCTTCGTGAACCTTTCGACGTTGGCCCGCATCAGTCCCGAATCGTCGCGCCTCATCGCTGGCTTTGTCGTCCTTGGGACAGGCCCAAAGACGGTTCTTATCCGCGCCGCGGGCCCGTCGTTGAAGCCACATGGCATTCCCGAGAGTGATCTGCTATCAGACCCGCGTCTGACGCTCTATCGAAGGGAAACGGTGATCGCGGAGAATACCGATTGGGGAGGGGATCCGATGGTCAAAGCGGCCGCCAACCGTGCCGGAGCGTTTGGATACATCGGTCCGGATTCCAAGGATGCAGCGCTACTGATCAACCTCGAACCCGGAGAGTACACCGTGCACGTCGAAGGTCCGAGCCGCTCCAGTGGGAAAACCATTGTGGAGATTTACGAAGTGCCCTGAGGATCGATTAGAACGCCAGCGGTTTGGCGTAGCCGGTGAGTTCCATGTAGGCGGAGCCGATCTCCTGGCCGGTGGCTTCGTCGCGAATGCGGCAGGCGCCTTCCCAATACGGGATTTGGCTCAGTTCGCCGGGGAGCTCCTGGTCCGGCACCAGCGGCTCGACCAGCAGGTGAACCGTTCCACCAGTCTCCGGATCGGTGGTGGTGATCCGCGTCCGCGCCGGGTATTCACCTCCTGAATGCGGGCTGCGCCAGCGTGTGAGCACCGCCCATTCAAAGGACTGGACTCGAGTTTCACCAGACCGGCTCACCCACGTCAGACGGGACGCGGGGTCGGCGCTGCCGTCGGCGCGGCGCAGGCGGTAGAGCATGACCTCGCGGCCGTCTTCCAGCTGCAGGCTGACCCAATCCCAACCCACCTGGCCCCGGCTCAACTGGCTGCTGCTGAACTCGTGATCCATCCAGGCCTGGCCCTCGACGTCGCGCCACTCGCCCTGCCATTCGAGCCGGCCTTCCACGCGCAGTCGGGTGAACGTGAGATAGTGGCTCGCGGCTGTGGGATCGTCGCCCTTCCGGGAAACGCCATTCTCCCCAAACACGACCAGCGGCTTGGCGGGCTGCAGGTCCAGTTCAAAACGGACCTGCGCCGCGACCCCGCCCCGCAAGTTCATCCGTTCGGCCTCCTCGTCAGTCAGGCGGAGCGACCATGGGCCTTGGCGCACATCGAGCGTGGAGGTGGCGGCCGCCGCGTCCCAACCCGCCCGGTTGAGCCGTTCCTGGTGCAGAAACCGGCCGGTGCGTGTATCCACCACCGCCATATGCGCGAGGTGGATCTGAGTGGAGCGATCTGACGCGGCCTGCCGGAAGAACGTCGCTTGAAAACCGTACCGTTCCCCTGAAGCCGACCCGCGGCCGAAGAGGTGGCCCGTGATGTACCACCATTCGACGCGGAACTCCGGATGCGACCCGTGGTCCGCCGGAAAGTGAAACGTTCGGCCGGGTTGCGGCACCGCAAAACCGGCGGCTGGGTCCGGGGACGGCGCCGACGAGCCCGGCTCCTGCGCGCCCGCCAGGCTGAGCCAGGCGACAAAAGTCGTAAGGAGTAGCCGAATACGGTGCATGCTCATTCCTCCTCCCGGTCGGCCGGTAACGCGGCGGCCCAGCCGCCGACGGCCGCCCCGACGACCAAACCACAACAGGTGATGCCCGCCAGCAGGAGCAGCAGCGAAGACCAGGGAACCGCAAAACCGAGCGTCCAGCCGAAGGACTGCTTGTTGATCACGTAAATCAGCACCCAACCGAGCCCAAAACTCAGCGCAAGCCCGCCCAGCGCCGCGACAAAAGCAACCGCGCCGCCTTCCCAAGCGGTGGCGGCGCGCAGCTCTCCTCGCGAAAACCCGAGCGCGCGCAACGTGGTGAGTTCCTCGCGGCGATCGAGCAGCACGCTTGTCAGCGTCAGCGCCAGTCCCACCAACGCGACCACCACGCCGATGACTTCGAGCGCATACGTAATGGCGAAGGTCTGGCGGAAAACCCGCAGGATCTCGTCCCGCAACCGGGCATGCGTGTAGATGCTCAACGCCGGGAATGCGCGGGCGAGGTCGGCGCGCACGGCGTCGGCGTTCGCTCCTTCCCGCAACCACAGGGACACATTAGTGACGTGGTCGTCCTGGAACCACTGGCGGAGGTGGGTGCGGTCGACCAGCAGGGAGCCGCGCTCGTTGCCATAGTCGGCAAAGATCCCGGACACCCGAACGCGTTTTGATCCGGCAGGCGTTGGCAGGGTAACCTCGTCGCCAACCGTCACGCGGAACCGTTCCGCGAAGGATTCGCTGATCAGGGCCAGCCCGGCGTTGCGATTGGCATCAAAAATAGCCGTGTCTTCCGGTCGTTTGATCCAGGTGAGGTCGATTCGCTCCGGAATCGCAGCGAGGTCTGAGCCGCGGAGCTGGGTTTCCCGGCCGTCGATGAAAACTGGATACACGACCTGCGTGTGCAGCGCGGCCACGGCGGGGTGCTGCTGGAGTTGCTCCACGGTCGCGGGCGAGATCCGGCCGCGCGCGGAGGCGCTTTGCACGGCTTCACTTGAGAGGTAGAGGTCCGCCTGCAGGCTGCGCGCCACCCAACCGCGGACGGTCTGGTCGAAACTCGCGACCAGAATGACCATGCCGGCAGTCATGCCGATCGCACAGTGGAGCGCCGCCACCGCGAGCCGGTGCCGGCCCGACGGCTGCCGCAGGTGCCCCAGTGCGACGGTCACCGACGGCCGGCCTCGACCCGTGAAAAGAACGTGCCGTGCGGACGGAAGAGCCACTCCGGCGAAAAGGCCACCACCACCGATCCAGCACAGGGCGGCGAGGTAGCCCCCCAGCGGAAAACGCGCGCCGCCTTCGGACAACACGGGGGGCGCCATCGCCGCCGCCATGCCCGTGGCGAGCAACAGCAACGCGCCGATTGCGCGAATGCCGCGTCGTACGCCGGCGGGCGCGGTGGCGGAGCGCTGCATGACTTGCGCGGGCGGTGTGCGGGCCGCAATTCTCGCCGGATACCAACCGGCGATCAGGCTGGCGACCACGCCAAGCAGCAGTCCTCCGATGGCTTCGCGCGGTTCCAGGTGAGCGGCCTCAACCGTGGTGGCGAAGTAGAGCGCGTTGACGGTCCGGCCGACGGCCTGCACGGCGCCCTGTGCCCCCAGCCAGCCGATGATCACGCCGAGAGCTCCGCCGAACACGCCAAGCGCGGCTGACTCCACCAACCAGAGTTTGCGGATCGTGCCTTCTTCCACCCCGAGGGAGCGGAGAATCGCGATTTCACCGCGCCGCCGCACCACTGCGCCATCGAGCGCTTGGAACACGAGGTAAAGGCCCACCAGCAAGGCGATCAGCGACAACACCGTCAGGTTGAGCCGAAAGGCCTGCGTCATGGTGGCCGCCGACTCTTCCCGCGCCGCGAGGGTGGTGACGAGCCAGCGCCCCTCGCTGATTGTCTCAAGGCGTGTACCCAACGCGGCACGACGCTCCTCCAGGCGCGGGCCCGGCTCGACGACAAGTTCCACGCGGTCGATCTCGCCCAGCCGGCCGCTCAGCCGTTGCAGGCCTGGCAGGTCGCCGACGATCAGGTGCCACGGCGGCTGAGGTGCGTCGTCGGGCAGGGGAATTTCACCCGCCACGGGCACCGACACGACTTGGTCATCGATCACCAGCGCGAGCTGGTCAGGAAGTGGTTCTTCCGGCCACTCGGGCGAAAGCCACACCCGCGGGCGCCCGTCGAGGGAGTCCCAGAAACTGGAGCCCTGTCGCTCGTGGCCGCGGGCCGGCGCCTCATGGAAAAACGGCCGGGCGGACGCCCGTTGCAGCGCGAGATTGCCGAGTGCCACCAGGTCGACCCCGAGCAAGGTGTAACTTGGCCGTCCAAAGCCCTCCTCCGGCCTGTCTCCAACGGGTGGAGACGCGTTGATTTCGAGGACGGGGATAATGTGCACGGGCTCGTCGCCCAGTTTTTCGCGAAGTTCGAACAGGATGTCCTCTGGCAGCGGTCCCGCCGGAGCCCGGATGATCCAGTCGCTTTGCCCCGTGAGGGTGTCGGTGAAGTGCTGGAAACTCCCGACCGCGGCCCGGTTCGCCAGGCGCACCGCGACAAACACCGCCACGCCGAGCGCCAGGATGGTGACGAGGAGCAGAGTCTGGCCTGGGGCAAGCCGCCAATGACGGCAGGAGGTTCGCCGCCACAGGAGCAGGGCTGTCGCCAAACCGTTCATACACGCGCGTCCGCGACCACCTGGCCGTCCCGCAACCGAATCCGCCGATGACAGATCGCCGCCGCTTCCTCGCTATGCGTTACCAGAACCAAGGCCACGCCGGATTCATCCGTCATCTCGCGCAGCAGCGAGAGGATGTTGGCGCCGTTCGCTGAATCGAGGTTGCCGGTGGGTTCGTCGGCGAGCACGACGGCGGGCTCGTGCACGAGTGCGCGGGCGATCGCCACGCGCTGCTGCTCGCCACCCGAGAGCTGCGCGGGCAGGGCGTTGGCGCGCGACTGCAAACCCACCCGGTCGAGGAAACGGGCCACGCGTTGCGTGCGCTCCGTCGAGGACACGTGATTGAGCTGGAGCGGCAACTCGACGTTTTCTGCCACTGTCAGCGTCGGCAATAGGTGGAAGAATTGGAAAATGGTGCCGATCCGGGAGCGCCGGACCTGCGCGAGCTGATCGGAATCCATTTGGTGGAGATCCTCACCCTGCAGCGTGATCACGCCTGTATCCGGCCGGTCAACACCCCCGAGGCAATTGAGCAGCGTCGTCTTGCCGCTGCCGGAAGGGCCGGTGAGGGCGACACGCTCGCCCTCTTGCAGCGTGAGGGAGACGTTTCGCAGGACCGGGACGGGGCCGTAGGCCTTGCAGACGTCGTGGGCGGTGAGAACGGGAGACATAACCCAAGAAGGAGAGAGGGGTGAAATGGTGAGCAAGGGATGCGCGCGCCCTGGTTTCGCAACGGTGAGGACCGCTCGAATCCCTCGGCTGATCGCACCGGCGGCCGGAGGCGCGACGTCAGACGTCCAAACGCGGCGGGGCGGCGCCGATCTCCACGACCGGCGGAGGTGGAGCGGCGTAATATTCAAGCACCCGACGCCACCGCGCCTCCTCCTGCTCCCGGCGCCGAACGGCGCGATACTCCATTTCTCCAACCACAAAAATGAAGAGAAACAAGAGGGCGCCGAGCCAGTGCTCGAACAGCCAGATCATCGTGATGGCGCCGATCACGGCGAAGATCTTGCCCACGGTCGCGGCGATCCAAGTGGCGCGCAGGTAAGGCATGCGCGACGCCAGGACGGCGCGCAGCACCCGACCTCCGTCCATCGGGAACACCGGAATCAGGTTAAAGCAGCCCATCACCAAATTGAGGATGACCAGGTGCCGTCCCAATTCGGCGAGGTGGAGCGGCAGTTCCATCGGCTCCCAATCACCGGGGAAACGCACACCGACCAGAAACAGCAGGCTTATCAGGGCGAAGTTCACCGCCGGACCGGCCAGTGCGATCGCGATCTCCTGGCCGGAACGCCGCGGGATGGAGTCGAACTCCGCCATGCCGCCGATGGGTAGAAGCAGAATCCGCCCGACTTTCACACCGAAGCGGCGTGCGACGAGGCAGTGACCCAGTTCATGCGCGACGACGCAGGTGAAGAGCAGGATGAAAAATCCGGTGACCCAAACCAAACCGGCCGTTCCCGCCTCTGAGGCACCGGTCCAGGCCGCGTACGCGAGCAGCAACAGAAAGCTCACGTGCAACTCCAACCGGATGCCCGCCACGCGGAACAGATTGATTGACCACCGGAACATGTCTCCTAATCAGAGCATCTTTTGCCGGTGACGCCAGTCGTGGTTAGGCGCGACACCCCCGACACACCGGTCCACGTCCCATGACCGATGCCGCCGCTCACCAGCCCACGATCCTGATTATCGACGACGATGCCGAGATTCGGTACTCGCTCGGGCGAGTGCTGTCCTCTCGGCAGTACCGCGTCTTGGAGGCGGGAAGTGGGGAGGATGGCGTGGCTGTCGTGAAACGCGGCCCGTTCCCCGACCTGATTTTTCTCGATGTCCGGATGAGCGGCATGAGCGGCATCGAAGCGCTGCAGCACATCCGCTCCGCCAACCCGAAGCAGCTCGTCGTGCTGATGACTGCGTTCGGCACGGCTCAGACGGCGATCGAGGCGATGAAATTCGGAGCCTTCGACTACATCATGAAGCCGTTCGATTCGGCGAAGGTGCTGTCGCTGGCGGAAAACGCCCTGCAGGCGCACGCGGACATGCACGCGGTGGGAGACTACAAGCCGTCGATCAATTCCGAGGACTACAAGGAAGGCATCGTCGGTTCTTCCGCGGTGATGCAGGAAGTCTTTAAAGTCGTCGGCCAGGTGACCGCCAGCGACGTGACGGTGATGATCACCGGTGAGAGCGGCACCGGAAAGGAGCTGGTCGCCCGCTCGATCTGGAAACACAGCCACCGCGCCGCCCGGCCGTTCATCGCCGTCAATTGTGCGGCCATTCCGGACAACCTGATCGAGAGCGAGTTGTTTGGTCACGAAAAAGGTTCATTCACCGGCGCGACTGGCCAGCGAATCGGCAAGTTTGAGCTCTGTGACGGCGGCACGATCTTCCTCGACGAGATCGGCGACATGGCGCTGGCAACGCAGACGAAGATCCTACGCGTCCTGCAGCAGGGCGAGATCCAGCGCGTCGGCGGGACCGAGACGATTCGCGTCGATGTCCGCATCCTGGCGGCGACCAACAAGGACCTCGAGGAGATGGTCCGGCTTAAAACGTTTCGCGAAGACCTGTACTACCGGCTCAATGTCGTCCGCATCAAGATGCCGCCGCTGCGGGATCGCGCGGACGACATCCCGCAGATTGTCGATTTCTGCCTGCAGACGTTGCTGAAGCAGCGGAAAACCCGCGTGAGCAAAGTCTCGCCCGAGGCGATGCAGATCCTCTCCCAGCATCGCTGGCCCGGCAACGTGCGCGAACTTGAGAACGTCGTTTATCGCAGTGCCGTGATCGCGCAGGGCGACACCATCCTGCCGAAGGACCTGCCGGCCGAGATCCGCGCGGCTACAGCGTCAAGCAACTCGGCAAGCGCAACCGGGGTGGGGACGCCCGGCGCGGGAGTAGCGAACGACAACATGGCGGCGGACGCTGCCGCTCAACCCGCTGACACAGGAATCTCCACAGCCGCGGGACTGGAGTTTAGCGGGCTCACGGAGGCGCTCGACTACGTGCATCGGGAATTAGCCAGCGGCGGCGAACCCATCCTGTCGCGCCTGGAGCGTGAGATGGTGATCCGCCAACTCACCGCGGACCACGGCAACCAGGCTCGCGCTGCCGAAAAACTGGGCATCACCCGCGCCACGCTGCGCAAACGCATCGACGAATACGGCTGGTCGAAGCCGTGAAGGCGGTAGGCGTTAAGCGATGGGCTTTAGGCTTTAAGCGATAGGCGGTAAGCGTTAAGCGATAGGCGGTAAGCTTAAAGCCGTGGACGGCGAGGTCGGCGGCAGTGCGTGCCGGTTCCGGCCGAGCAGGTGCGCGGGCGTCAAGGGCGCCTGCTTCTCCTGTGACGCGTTCCGA
>JAEWIY010000173.1 GCA_023386835.1 Verrucomicrobiota bacterium | reverse complement strand
GCTACGCGCTGCACACCAAGGGCATGATGACGATCCCGGCGAAAGCCGACGGCTCACTCAATGGTGACGCGGTGTTCCCGACCATGGTTGCGTCCCTGCTGCCGACCGGCCTGCGCGGCATCGTGGTGGCCGGTCTGTTGTCCGCGTTGATGAGTTCGCTCGCTTCGCTTTTCAACTCCTGCGCGACGCTCTTCACCGTCGATATCTACGGCAAACTGCGGCCGGGGCGGACCGAAGCGGAGTACGTGCGCGTCGGCCGGGTCGCCACCTCGATCGTGGTGGTGCTGGGCATCGTCTGGATCCCGGTGATGAAGTTCGTCTCCGGCGGCGGCCTTTATCAGTACCTGCAGTCCGTCCAAGGCTACCTTGCTCCGCCGATCACGGCCACGTTCCTGCTCGGGCTCTTCTTCAACCGCATCAACTCGCGTGGAGCGATGGTGGGCCTCGTCGGCGGCTTCATCCTCGGCATGCTGAAGCTCTGCCTGCAGGCGATGGCTGGCGGTGGCCTCCTGGACCCCGGCACGTTCCTGTATGCCGTCGGCAGCTACAACTTCCTGTACTACTCCGGCTGGCTGCTCTTGATCAGCGTCGTCCTCATCGTCGCGGCGTCGCTGACCGCCCCGGCGCCCAACCCGGCGCAGATCGTCGGCCTGACCTACCGTTCGACGACACCGGAACAACGCGCGGAGAACCGCGCCTCCTGGGGCTGGCCCGACGTGCTCGGCACGCTCGTCGTCCTCGGGCTCGTGCTCGGCATCTACCTCTATTTCAGCTTCTGGCTGCGGTGATTGCCTGACGATGCGGCGACGGGGTCGCTTTCCGTCGCCGCTCGCGTCAGGGAGCGTTCACCACGATTTGGAGCGATTCCCCCGCGCCCGCACCCAGCGGCCCCGCGGATCATTGCCCGCAAGTTTCTGCCGTCGACGAACGGACATCGAACCCCGTTCGCACGCCTACAGTTGACCGTAAAGTGCCCGTCAAGTTGACTGGCTCGTGCGCATCACGAAGGTGCGACGTCCCACCCCGAAACGAAGGCTCTCCACCGCGTTTTACCCATGTACCTGCTTCGCCTAGTTCTTCTCTGCGGCCTGACCGCCCTTACTTTCACGTCCTGCTCCAAACGGGAGGGCGATGGCAGAAGCGCTTCGGGCGAACGGCAGCTGAAGGTCGGTTTCGCGCAGACGGGCGCGGAAAGCGCTTGGCGCACCGCCAACACCGAGTCGATGCGCGCGGAGGCGCAGAAGCGTGGCGTCGACTTCAAGTTCGCCGATGGCCAGAGCAAGCAGGAGAACCAGATCCGCGCGCTGCGCTCGTTCATCGCCCAGCGGGTCGACGCCATCGTGCTGGCGCCGATTGTCGAGACAGGCTGGGATCCGGTCCTGCGCGAAGCCAAGCAGGCCAACATCCCGGTCGTGATCATGGACCGGAAGATCCAGACCAACGACCCGTCGCTCTACACCGCGTTTATCGGCTCCGACTTCTACGAAGAGGGCCGCATGGCCGCCGAGTGGCTGGCCAAGAATGCCGGCGAACGCACGAAGATCGTGGAATTGCAGGGTGAGCCTGGCTCCGCCGCGGCCAACGAGCGCCGCAAGGCTTTTGGCGATGCCATCGCCAAGCATTCCCAGTTCAAGATCATCGACTCCCAGAGCGGCAATTTCCGTCGTGCCGAGGGCAAGCAGGTCATGGAGGCGCTGCTGAAGAAGCACGGGCGCAACGTCGAGATCCTGTATTCGCACAACGACGACATGGCGCTGGGGGCCGTGCAGGCGATCGAGGAGGCCGGCCTGAAGCCCGGCACCGACATTCTCATCGTCTCGATCGACGCCATCAAGGAGGCGGTGCAGGCCGTCGTCGACGGGAAGTTGAACTGCACCGTGGAGTGCAATCCGCTCTTCGGACCGAAGGTGTTTGATGCGATCGAGAAGATCGTGCGCGGCGAAACCGTGGAGAAGGAGATGTACAACCAGGATGAGTTGTTCGATCGCTCCAACGCCGCGGCCGCCCTGCCCCAGCGGCAGTACTGAGCGGATTCTCCTTCTCGTGGTTTCCCTTCGTTCATGACGAAGATCGATTCGGCCACTCCTCGATGACGCGTGCGGACTCGGCCCCGCCCGCTGGCTCGTTGCTCGAGCTCCGCGGCATCGGCAAACGCTTCCCCGGCGTGGTGGCACTCGACGGCGTCGACTTCACCGTCCGGGCTGGCGAAATCCACGCTCTGCTCGGCGAAAATGGCGCGGGCAAGTCGACGCTGATCAAAGTTCTGACCGGTGTGCATCCGGCCGACGCGGGTGAGATCCGGCTCGCCGGGCAACCCATCCGCCCCCGCCTGCCCAAGGAAGCCGAACGCGCGGGCATCAGCACGGTGTACCAGGAAGTGAACCTGGTGCCGTCGCTGAGCGTGGCCGAGAACATCGCTCTCGGTCGTCAGGCGGGCCGGTTTGGTTTTATCAACTGGGGCGCGGTCCGTCGCCACGCCAAGGAGGCGCTGGCACGACTCGAAATCGACTGCGACGTCGACGCGGAACTCGGCACCCTCTCCGTCGCGCTGCAGCAGATGGTCGCAATCGCGCGCGCCCTCGATGTGCAGGCACGCGTGCTGATCCTCGATGAACCGACGGCGAGCCTCGACGAAAAGGAAGTCGCGGAGCTGTTCGCCGTCATGCGGCGACTGCGCGAACAGGGGCTCGGGATCGTGTTTGTCACGCACTTCCTCGACCAAGTGTACGCCGTGAGCGACCGGATCACCGTGCTGCGCAACGGCCGTCTCGTCGGCGAGTACCTCGCCAGCGAACTGCCGAGGCTGGAACTCGTGAGCAAGATGCTCGGGCGTGAACTGGCCGCCGCGGTGGCGAAGGAACATCATCCCGAGACCGCGTCCTCGGCCGCACCAGTCATCGAGGCGATCGGCTTGGGCCGCCGCCACGCGATCCAGCCGTTCGACCTCACCTTGCGCCGCGGTGAAGTGACCGGTCTGGCCGGGCTTCTCGGCTCCGGCCGCACGGAAACGGCGCGCCTCCTGTTCGGTATCGATCGACCGGATTCAGGACGTGTGCGCATCGGCGGGCGCGAGGTTCGGATCGCCTCGCCGCGCGACGCGGTGCGCCTGGGATTGGCGTTTTCCTCCGAGGACCGGAAAACCGAAGGCATCCTGCCCAACCTGTCGGTGCGCGAAAACCTCATCCTCGCGCTGCAGGCCAAGCGCGGGTTGGCGCGCGCCCTCTCCCGCGAGGAACAGGTGTCGTTGTGCGAGCACTACATTCGGGCGTTGCGGATCAAGACCGCCGACGCCGAAGTCCCGATCCGCACCCTCTCCGGCGGAAACCAGCAGAAGGTTCTGCTTGCCCGCTGGCTGGCGACCCAGCCGGACCTGATCATTCTCGACGAGCCCACCCGCGGCATCGACGTCGGCGCGAAGCAGGAGATCGAACAACTCGTGGCCAAGCTCAGCGCCGACGGGCTCGCGGTGTTGTTCATCTCCTCCGAAATCGAAGAAGTGGTCCGCCGGTGCGCCCGTGTGGTCGTGCTGCGTGAACGCCAGCACGCCGGTGAACTGACCGGTGACAGCATCGAAGTGCCCCGCCTGATGCAGGCGATGGCCGGGCACCATGACGGAGCCGATTCCTCCCATGCCTGAGCTCGCCACTCCCTCCAGCCTCGCGCGTCCCCGCGAACGCTCACCCGCCTGGTGGCCGGCTGGTGGGCTGTTGCTGCTGCTCGTCGCGAACGCCCTGTTTAATCCGGGTTTCCTGGGCCTCTCGATCGTGGGTGGAAATCTGTACGGGACGCCCGTCGACATCCTGAACCAGGGCTCGCGGGTCATGCTGCTCGCGCTTGGCATGACGCTTGTGATCGCCACCGGCGGCGTGGACCTGTCCGTCGGTTCGGTCATGGCGATCACGGGAGCTTTGTGTGCCGTGCTGCTGAACCAAGGGGTCGCCCTGCCGCTGGTCCTGCTCGCCGCGGTCGGCACGGGTGTCTTGACCGGCTCGATCAACGGACTGCTCGTGGCGCGTTTGGGTGTTCAACCGATTGTCGCCACCCTGATCCTGATGGTTGCCGGCCGTGGCGTGGCGCAACTGATCACCGAAGGTCAGGTGCTGATCATCGCCCACTCCGGCTTCGAGTTTCTCGCCAACGGTTTCATCTTCATGGTGCCGTTTGCGCCTCTGCTCGTGCTGGCGCTCTATGGCCTGACGCGGCTGGTGCTTCGTCGGACCGCGCTTGGTCTTTTCGTCGAAGCCGTTGGTGACAACGAAACGGCCAGCCGCTTCGCCGGACTTGCGGCCGCCCGGATCAAGACCCTCGCTTACGTTTTCAGCGGGGCCTGCGCGGGCCTCGCGGGGGCGCTCGCGGCGTCGCACATCCGGGCCGCCGATTCCTATCGCGCTGGCGAAAACATGGAGCTCGACGCGATCTTCGCCGTCGTTGTGGGCGGCACCGCGCTGACCGGCGGACGTTTTTATCTGATCGGTTCGCTGATCGGGGCGCTGCTGCTGCAGACGCTCACGATCAGCATGTATAACTTCGGAGTGCCACCGGCGGTCGCGCCCGTGCCCAAGGCACTGCTGATTGTCGCCGTGGCGTTGCTCCAATCGGAACGCCTGCGGCGCTGGTTCGCGAGCCGGCTGTCGCGCCGCCGCGCGGTGAGATCATGAGCCGGCTCCGCCAGTTCATTTTCCGGCAGCTGCCGCTGGTGGTCACCGCGGTCATCCTGGTCCTGCTCTTCGCGATCGCGGCCTCGATGTACGACGGCTTCTTCAGCTGGGGAGTGATCGGAAACATTCTTTCCGATAACGCGTTTCTCGGCATCGCCGCCATCGGGATGACGCTGGTCATTTTCACCGGCGGCATCGACCTGTCAGTCGGCGCCGTCATCGGATTCACCTCCATCCTCACCGCCACCCTCATCGTAGGCCAGGGCTGGCCGCCCGCGCTCGCCTGGGCTTTCGCGATGGCCTGTGGCGCCGGCTTGGGAGCCACGATGGGTTGGCTGATCCACAGCTTCAAGTTGCCACCGTTCCTGATCACGCTGGCGGGCCTGTTTTTCGCGCGCGGCGTCGGCTTTTGGATCAGCACCGAGTCCGTAGGCATCAACCACAGCCTCTACCACGAACTCTCCGGTTTCCGGCTGCAACTCGGCGGCTTTGCCCTCTCCACCGCCGCCCTCACGCTGATTGCAGCCACGGCCGGCGGGTGGTTGCTCGGGCACTACACGCGCTTCGGACGCAATCTGCTCGCCATCGGCGGCAGTGAGAACTCGGCCCTGTTGATGGGCCTGCCCATCGGACCGACCAAAATCGCCGCCTATGCGATCAACGGCCTGTGCGCGGCGCTCGCCGGCATCATCGCGACGCTTTACACCGGGTCGGGCAATCCGAGCATGGGCATCGGGCTCGAACTCGACGCGATCGCCGTGGTGGTGATCGGAGGAACCCTGCTAACGGGCGGCCGTGGTCACGTGCTCGGCACCCTGCTGGGCCTGCTGATCTTCGGCACCATTCAGATGGCGTTGCTGTTCGACGGACGGCTGAGCTCCTGGTGGATGCGCATCGTCGTCGGACTCCTGCTGCTGTTGTTCATCCTCCTGCAACGCGCGCTGCTCCGGAAGCGTTGACTGCGACGCGCGAGCCGCGTGCCCTCCCCTCCCCGGCTCACGCGGTTCGGGAGTAAATCAGCTCCGGTCGCCGCCGCGACGGCGGAACGAGCGCTTCGCCGCGGGCTGGTCCGCGGCCTCCGTCGGAGCCACGGGGCGCCCACCCGGCTCGGAGCGCGCCAGCAAGGTGCCCGTGGCAAAAAGACCGGCGCACAGCAGGACGAACCAGTCGCCATACATCGAATACACACTCAACCGGTCGACCCAACGCCGGTCGCGCGTCACGTCGACGACGCCCGAGCCGCGAAAATAGATGGTCCCGGCCTCGTCGTCTTCCTCATCCCGCCGCTGCGGCCGCGAGGTGACGACCGGCTGAAGGTTGCCGTCCGGGCCCGGTCGGTGCACCCGGCGCAGTTCGGCGCGAATGCTGCCAAATTCGTCAATCCATCCACTCCAGCCACCGTTGCCACAACGCAGCACCGGGCGGCGCGTTTCCACGGCCCGCAAGACACTGTGTGCGGCGTGCTGATACGCCGCGCCCCCTTCGCCGAACCAACCGTTGTTGGTCAGGACGACGAGCACGTCCGCGCCGGAGCGTGCGCTGGCACGGCTCAGCCGCGGGAAGATGTCCTCGTAACAGATCAAAGGCGCGAACGCCAACGTCCGGTCGTCCATCGTGACGAGCAACGGAGTGGCACGCTCGCCGGCTTCGAAGTCACCGCCGATTTCGACGAACTTGCCGATCCAGCCCAACAACGGCCGCAACGGCACGTATTCACCAAACGGAACCAGGTGACGCTTCGCGTAGTACTCCGGGTTCAGGCCGCGTTGCGGATCCACCAGGAAAGCGCCGTTGAACCAGCGTTCCTCGCCGCCCGGCTCACGGGGCGGTTCAACCGCGATCGATCCAAGGACCAAGGGCACGCGTGACCGCGCCACCAATTCTTCCGTCCATGCCTGCACCTGCGGCCCACCACGGATGGCCCAAGGCGTCACCGCCTCCGGCCAAAGGATCACGCGTGGCCGCCGCGCCGCTGCATCCATCGTGATGCGCTCGAGCGACTCGAGAATGGCCGGACCGCGGGAGGGATCCCACTTCACCGACTGCGGCACGTAGGGTTGTACAAAACCGACGCGGCCAACCGGCTCGTTGAAGTGAACCCGATTGGTCGTCTCGGAAATGTGCACCGACAAACACGCGAGGAGCAGGAAGAGCCCGAGAAAGAACTCCTGGCTGCGACGATTGATCCCCTCCTGACGTTCGAAGACCAAACGGTGCGCGAACGCGGCAAACCCGAGGTTCATCGTGATCAGCACGAAGGATACGCCGCCCGCACCGGTGAACGCCGCGATCTGGAGCACGCTCGGCCGCTGCCATTGCGATGCGGCCAGCGGCAGCCACGGAAAGCCGCTCAAGACCCACGTGCGGGTCCATTCGATGATCACCCAGGCCCCCGCGAGTCCAAGCACCGCCAGCAAACGCGTCAGCACCGGTCCGCCGGGGAGCAGTGGTGCGATCCAGCGCACCACGAGGAACCAGGAGCCAACCCACACGCCGATGACCGGTCCCAACAGCAGCAGCCCCACCCAGGTGACGTGGTGCAGCCACGACAACAGGATCGTCCACGCTACCGCCTGCGCGCCGAGAACCACCGGCACAAACACGCGCCACGACGGGCGCCGATAGGCCCACAGGATCGCGGGCGCGGCGAAGGCGTAGGCAAACTCCGCGCCGGGCCACGGCGGAAACGAGACGACCGTCAGGATAACCGTGACGAGAAACACCGCCAGCGGAGCCGCCCAGGCGCGATGTTTCGTCCAGAACGGTTCCGACGGATGATCGTAGTCGGGCAGCGGCGGAAAGGAGGAGGCGGCGTCAGGATTCACCGAAACGCGCGACTGTGCCGACCGCCTGTCCCCTTCGCAAGCTACAGCATGAGGCGGAAGCGAGATAACCGCCGGTTCCCACGCCGGCGGGTAACGGCCCAACCGAATTCAACCCACCATGCAAAAA
>JAEWIY010000160.1 GCA_023386835.1 Verrucomicrobiota bacterium | reverse complement strand
TCGCATGACGCCCTAAACAGACCGGCGTGGCAAAGAAGAAGACGTTGCACGGTGGGTTGAGCCTCGGGCGAGTGAGGCCTGTCAACACACCAGCCAGATCGCCGCGAAGGAAGGAGGCGTGTTCGCGGGTCTGTCGTGTTGGGCGATGTTCATTCCAGTGGGTTTGCGTGCCAACATCGACACCCGAGTTCAGCCGGCCGGAAGAACGCCACTGCAAAAACACCATACGTCGGACGGATTGCGCCGGCTGCGCTCCCACAGCGCGCCGAGGTAATCGGACCGCCTCAAGGAGAGCAGGGACACGGGGATTCGTCCGGGTCCCGCGCGCTTCAGCTGGCGGCTGTGCCGCGTTGATGGTGGAACCAGGCAGGGGACAAGACCGCTTGAGGAACGGGTGAGTGTGTTTCCAAGGCCGACGTCTGGCCGGGCATTCCGGGAGCAATCGCATGAACAATGGAACTAGACATAATGATGATTGTGCGAAGCTACGATCGGGATTGCACGAGGGCCGAGATCAACCTGCGCGCCCTGCATCTCGGCCTCCACCGCGAGAAGGCCGAAAGCCCCGAGCTGTTCAACCTTCGTGGCCGATCGCTATGATCCCGACGAGAACAGGCTCGTTCAGCGCGCGGATGGAAGCGGCCGCCGAGGTCGTGCCGTCCACGTTCTACACCTTCGGCCTCTGCCTCGCGTTTCACTCGCGTCTCGATTTCAACGAATGCTATGCCTACACGCGCTAGGTATCGGCCAAGTGGATTGACAACCCCGCCATCATATCGGCCACCGTTCACGAGGTCCTTCCATAGTGAAAATTGCGGCCGACTCCGACGGTCCCACGTTTCTTCCCCACCTTCTCCTTTCGCCACCTCACCCCTGAGCAAGGAGCCGAGATCATCACGAAGGTGAGGAATCAGAAACGAAGACACTCATCAGCACCCCACGGCTTGAAGAGGTGCGCCGTCTATAGGAGGCCGGGGTCGTTTTTATTGCCCTGCGGAGCCCGTTACTCACCAGAGCGGTTTGAACGCCCAGAAAATGGCGTGCCCGCGGTGACACCGCCGATCGTTTGTCAGGCGACGTGCGGGATCCGATCGCGTCACACGCACGGGTGGTCGAAGAAACGTTCCGCTCCTAAGCGGCGAGTCAGCAGCTGTCTCTCCCTCCCGACTCGTCCGTTCCCTTTCTTACGTCGCGGCGATTTGCCGGGCGATGTCGTATAAGGAGCAAGGGGCGCCGTCGGTGAATTGCAGCCAAGCCTCAGCCTGGGTATGAGCGACCGCGTACGGCCCACCCAAGTACCAGTAGGGAGCGCCGACGAACTCTGGCCGACGGCGGACGATCTCTCCATGAACCAAGTGGAGCGACGTTGGCTGATGAGCGTCGCCGACGTGGTCGCGGAGGTGGAAAAAACTCCGTCCGTCAGGCTCCGGGATGTGCCGAAACAGCAGCACGGCAGTCGGCGTGCGCCACTCTCCCCACCGATAAGCGGCGAGCCTGATCGCGTCTCCATCCGGACTTTTGAGCTCCAGGGTTCCGCAATCTTCGGCCGGCGGAGGTGGCTCGATCTGTTTAACCGCCAGGATCGCCTCCCAAAGCGCGTCCCGTTGGGATACGTAAATGGTTTCCAAGTGAGCCGAAAACATCGCGGAATAGCTCTTCTGGCGCTCCGCGAAACAGCCATACGCATCGTCACCGATCTCATGCTCAGAAGAAACGAGATCGTGGATGTGCCAGAACGTGGCCGCTGCCGTGCTCGTCGGCACAAAGTCGAAGATCGACTGCAAGACATGCCTGCTCGACGGGTCAACGCGGAGCCTCCGCACCGCTTGATCTGCGTTTTGCACAGACGCACAGAATTGAAACACGTTGCTGAGGTGGCGGCCGAACACGACGTGCAGCGCAACGGAGCAAAACGGGTGATGCAATACCGACCGGCTTAAATCGACGCCGCCCAAGATTCCCCAGCGATTGGCTATCGGCATTGCCCTCCTACCCAACAAAGCCAGGCGCCTCGCCGATGCCGAGAAATGTTACGCCCACCGTTGAGGTGCCCTCCTTCCCCTCGACACTTGGGTCACGACGGGGATCACGCCCAACGGCGAGCGGATCGGCACCACGTGGGCAACCCCGCAGTCATCGAAATGGTCTTGAAGCAGCGCTCAACCGTTCTGCGCCCCAACACCATCGAACCATTGGGAGGCCTGAACTCGCCGCCATCTCGGTGCCGCTGGCGGCGAAGGTTTCCCTGCTCCAGCACGCTGAGTTGACGTATTGGCCTTGGGGCGCAGCTGCATTGTTGCGGGCCACCTTTCTTTTCCGTTCCGCACATCGAGCTACCCGTGCGGAGGCCTCCCGCTACTTTGAAGGCTGCAGCGGAAGTGTTCGAAGCCTGGCGGAAGTCGGCCTAATTAAGGCCGCTTGCAGTAAGCGAGGCGCATTTGTGCAGTTCGCGTAGGGGAATGGCCGATACTATCCTATGCTAATAGGGCTATATGGCCTTACGAATTTTGCGTGGCGTGTTTGCGGACCAAATAGTCAGCCGGTTAGATTACGCACCTGTTGACTCAAGCGCCCTTGCGTTAATGTATGCATTGGTACTGTCACTGCCTGCTCCCCGTGTAATCGGAGCCGATTTAGAATCCATCGCATGAAAATCACCAAGCTAAAGTCGCTGCAAAACGAGATCGCCAAGCTCGAACGTGAGCTCGAGAACGCGCGCCGCGAACAGCTCGCAAACATCCATACCGAGTACGGTTTCGCTGACCGCGCCTCGTTGATCAAAGCCCTGCAGGAACTAGGAGACGGCAGTGCACGCCCCGTGAAGGTCGCTCGGAAGACCGCGAAGAAAGCGACCACGAAAACGGGGAAGAAGCGTCGCACCCGAGCGACAATCACTCCGGAAATGAAAGCGCGCGTCAAGGAGCTGGCCCAAGCCGGTGAACTGACTAGCGCGCAGATCGCGAAGGACGTGGGGATCTCCCTCCCGAGCGTTCAGAACATCAAGAAAGAGTTCGGCCTGGTTCGCGGTCGGAAGTAAGCAACCTTAGTCGAGTGGCAGCCGGGCGCTTCAACCAACCGGCTGCCCGACACTTCGGCGCATCTTCGCCAGCTGTCGAAGCGGTCAGGGTCGAGTAAGCTCGGGCTCGGCTGGCGCTTTTCTGTTGGAAAGTGCGCCGGATTGCCTGTCCGTCGCAGTCGTGCACTCGCGATAGACAGTCGCCTCAATCACCGAATTGGAGGCGACCCTTCAGGGCACCAATCGCGTAGTGAAACCCGGCCTCGTCGGGAAATCTGGCTATCGAGGGTTTGTCGCCACGGGCGGCCAACAGTTTTGGCAGACGCCCACCGCCGCGGCTGCTCAATTGCCAGCGCTCCTCGCCGAGATGCCGTTTTGAACGCCACCCTGCCCGCTCTGCGGGCGCTTCGATCAACGGCCCGTCCAGGGGCGAAGGTGTTTCCGACGCCGCGTTTCGCGGCTTTCACCCGGCTGCGTCGGGTCGCGATAGAGGGCGGCCTGCCAGTCACCGACAAACGTATTCGGAAAGACGATAAAGCGGCTGCCAAACTCATCCCGGAGACGGTCGGTCATCGCATTGCGATCGCGCACCGTCATTCCATCGAACTCCGCGAAATCAGCCAGGTTGTCGCCGCACAGGAGGAGGATGTCGTGGGTTTTCCGAATCGTCGACCGACGGCTCTCCTTGTTCAAATCCGTGGTGCGTTCCAACACCTGCTCCGACTCCACTCGCGGAAATCCGTGCTTCCGCAGGTTGGCCAGCGTGGCCGGTTTCTCGCGAACTCCTCGGTTGGTCACGTAGAAGATCGTGACCCCACGCGAATCCGCGTAGCGCAGGAACTCCAGCGCCCCGGGAATCGCCTCGGCGCTCGCAGCGTCAATCCACTCCGACCAAACCGGGATCGGCCCGTCTCCCGTCAGGACGAGCTGCGCATGAAACGGGCTGTTATCGAGGACCGTCTCGTCGATATCCACGATCACCGCCGGTGGAAGGCTCCGCGGCTCGTTGAGCAAGGCGTCCAACCGCACCCGGGCAATGTTCCAGCCCTGATAACACAGGGCGCGCCATTCGCCGGCAGATTGCGTCCACAACATGGCGCTTTCCAAGCGCAGCGAGCTATCCTCCGGGTGAGGGACCTGCGCGGACAGCGCCGGCGTAAAGGCTAGAGCGGCAAGAGTGAAGGTATAAGGAACCGAGAAACGCGGGGAACTCATAGTGAGATTCAAATCGTCCAGCCCGCTTCGGCATCATACAAGTGCAGACATTCGGGATTGACCGTCACGCGCGCGCGCTCGCTCCACGACGGCCGCTGCCGAAGGCGCGCCGTCAGACGACGGGGCATCGTCATCCACATGTGCGCGTCGACACTCGACAGTGGTTCATCAAACCGGAACACCTTCGGGCGGCGCACAATGGCCCGCCCGAGTGCAACGCGCTGGCGTTGTCCGCCCGGGAGGGCCTTGGGCCGGCGATCAGGGCTGCTGCGTGGGCAACACGCCCACCGGAAGCGGTTCAATCCGAGTGCGGCCTTCCACTTCGTCCCACGTGAAAACCCGTTCGTAGATCCGGCCGTATCCCGCGCGATAAACCTCGAGCGCCAGCCGCGGCTCCGGCGTGGTTGTATCCACGTCAAAAACCGCGCACATCGTGCCGTATGGAAAGTTGAAGAACATGTCGGGCAGGTTCTTCGAGGGGAAATTGCGGCTGCCCAGCGGACCAGCCGTGATCTCCATCAGTCGTCCGCCGATCTGATACCCCGCGCTGAAATGGCGGTCACCAGATAGGAGCACGACGCCACCGATCTGCTCGTCGCGGATAAACGAGAACAGTTCCTCGCGCTCCCGGGCAAAACTCGTCCACGAATCCAGGTGGCCGTTGGGCTGCCACTCACTCCCACTCGCGATGAACTTCACTTTCGCCCGCGATGCCTTGAGCTCGCGCTTCAGCCAGGCGACCTGGGCCGCTCCGAGCATTGTCTTGGTCCCATCGTCCTGCGCGCGGTTGGACGAACGGTGATAGCGGACATCGAGCATGAAGAAATCCACATCGCCTCGCGAGAAGCGGAAGTAGATCCCCGGGTTCTCCGGTTCGCCAAAGGCCGGGTTTGGCCAGAACTGCTTGAAGGTGCGAAGCGCGATCTCCTTCCCCGTCGCCATGGCGTCGCTGTCATTGGGACCAAAATCGTGGTCGTCCCAGATCCCGTAACTCGCCACGCGCCGCATGATGTCCGCATAGCCCAGCGGACGCCGATGATCGTAGTAGGCCGCCCGCTGCACATCGGCCTGCGTGGTATCGGCGTAGTGATTGTCTCCGAGCATGAGGAGAAGGTCGAAGGATGTGCGGGCGGCCATCTCCGCCCAGATTCCGGCCGTCAGCAGTCCTTCGTTGCCCACGCACGACGAAAACGCGAAGCGCAGGCGGCCGGATTCACCTTTCAACGGTGCGGTCGTGAAACGGGGATACGGCGGCAAAAGCACCGGCGTACCGTCAAGTTCGATACGATAGGAGTACGTCGTTGCGGGTTTTAGGCCTGTCACTCGCACGATTCCGGTGAGGTCGGTTTCCGCCGTGAGCAAGGGCCCTTCCACGCGCCGGGCGTCGCTGAGGTCGGGCTGTGTACCGATCACCACGGCCACCTTGGAGGCCGACGAGCCGCGCACCCAGAAGTTGGCCTCGTCCGGACCGACGTGACCCAACATGGGTCCAGGATCCAAGTACAATGCGGGAGCTGCCTCAAGGGCGACAGCGGTGAAGAGTGCGAGGAGCAGAGTTCGCAGATGTTTCATGGTTGAAGACAGAGAGCTAGCCTTTCACCGCGCCACTGGTCAGCCCTGGATGCACTCCTTTTGCAGGAGAAGTAACAGGAGCATGAGCGGAGCGATGGAAAGAACGGTACCGGACATGAGCAGACCATAATCCGTCCCGTACAAGCCGCGGAGATTATTAATCATGACGGCGAGCCGGAATAACTCGGGAGTCTGCAGCACCACCTCCAGGCTGACAAAGTTGTTCCACGTGCGAGTCGCTCAAAGCTGGGCTCGGGTATTGGTGATACGAGATGAAATCGAGTTCGGGGCTGCGCGACCTCGAGAAACTCCATCAAATTGACCTGCTTCTCCGGACTGCTCAAAGCGGGCCCGCCAATCCTAAGGGCCGGATCCACGGCCCGCATCGCGCGGGCGGCTCACACGGAGATTTCACCCAAATCACCGGAGTCCCCCGGTGTAAACCCCCTCCTTTTCGCATCCGGGACGACGGCCGCGGTTTCTCGATGGATACCTCGCTCTCCGTCAGCGGCGGTCACTTCGGGCTGCTCGATAGACGGGAGTGGGCGGACAAAATCGGCGCACGTTTTGTCCTCCAGGGCGAACCCGGCGCGGGCACCGGATTCGTCGTCACCCTCGCGACGGGAGTGGAAGAGTTCGTCTCAGAGCCTGTCACTGTATTCGTCCGGGAATGACGCCGTGCGCCGCCTGAAACTCACGGCTAACGCCCTACCCGCTTGATGAAGAAAAACGGCGGCCTCGCTCTCGATCACGGAAGTCACGGGGAAGCTCCAGTGCGCAGCATCCTCAGCAAACTCCAGGTTGACGTCCGTGCCCAAGCGGTCACTGCCGCGCTGCCACGAGGCATTCTGCATCTGACTTGAGCGTGCCCGCCCATACGAACACGCCAAACGGAATCCATGGCGGCGAAGCGCACGCTTCGCCGCCCGGAACTCGCCCGTCAGTTCGGGCCGGCAATACCGACCTGCTGGGCCGCCCAGTCCCGCACACGGTCGCTCACTTCGGGAATGGACGCATGGGTCATCTCGAGCGCGAGCAACAGCTCCTTGCGGGACGGGATCACATTGTAGGCCGCGTACAATGACGTTGGTGGGCAGGTCTCGTCATTGTAACCGAACGCGACGTAGATCGGCACCCGGAGACGGCGCGCGAAGTTGACCGTGTCATAGTAGCCCGTCGTCGCAATCTTGTCTTGGGTGCGATGCCCGTCCTCTTCCCGACGGAACATGTGCGGCCAGCCACCGGCGCGCCCGTGGAGGTAGCCGGTGACGTCGGAGTACGCCGGATACAGCGCCGCGGCACCGGTCACGCGCGGATCGAGCGCGGCCGTCACGATCGTCAGCTGGCCGCCCTGACTACCGCCCATCACCAGCAGGTTCTTGCCATCCCAATTCTCGCGTGAAGTCAGAAAGTCGTTCGCGCGGACGCAGCCGAGATACACGCGGCGATAGTAGTAGCGGTCCCGGTTTTCCAGGTTGTAGGCCCAATAGCCGTCCAACGCGCCAGTCCGCATCTGGTCGTAGAGTTCGGAAGGGTGCGTCACGGGAATGCCATGAATCCCGATCTGCAGCGTGATCGCGCCCTGCTCAGCCATCCCACGGTCACCGGCGTACGCCCGCACGCCCGCGCCGGGTACGGAAAGGATGGCTGGATATTTCCCCGGCGCCTTCGGTTCGCACAGGATGCCGTAGAGACGGCCTTGATACGATCCGCGGGTGACGCTCCAGTTCCGGAAGCTGACGTGGTACACGTTGATGCTGCCCCTGCTCGCCTCCGGAATCAGTTCGAGCCGCGGCTCCAGCGGAACCTCAGCCAGTTCCTCGAGCCCCTGCTTCCAGAACGCATCGAAGTCCTCGGGCTGAACTTGGGTTGGCTTGATCTCTTCCGGTGCAAATCCCGCCGTGGCCAAGGCGCGGTAGTTCTTGCCGCCGACTTCGGCGTTCACGACGCAGCGAAGGAAACCGGGTTGCTGCATCGTGCCTCCGTCGATTCGCAGTCCATCGCGCGGCACGACGGCCGTGTGCGACTCGCCGGGCAGCATGTCGGGGCCGACGGTATAGCGGACAGTGACGCCCTCAAGGGGTTGCTCATCCCAACGCACCTCGACCGTAAACGTCACCTTTTCGCCGATACGATAGGTCCAGTCCGGCCGATCTGGCCGCACGTGGATTTTGGTGGCGGCGATTCGGGTGTTCGCGGGTGCCGGCACCGGAACGTCGGGTCGGGCGACCACATTCGCCACGCCGGATAAGGCCGTAAGAAAGACTAAGCTGAAGGTTCGGAGGTAACTGATCGTCATAAGCGCCACGAGCTGAGTCCAGTTCCGCCTCGTCCACAATCTTAGGATGATGCGCTGAAAAGACTTCGCCGTGAAACCCGCCTTCACACGCCGGTTGTTCACCGTTGGAGGAGCGCCTCACGGGAGGGGCCGGCCCGGTAGCAGCCACTCGGCCAATTCCCGGGAGCGGGGCGATGAATTACGATCGGCGGCGTTCACTCAACTCCAACTCCTGTTCCGCTGTGGAAGCTTCTCTTCTTCCCGCTCTCGTTTGTGTCGCCGTTTTGGCGTTTGTCGGCACCCGCGCCTACACTCCAAAAACCCCGGTACTCCCGCGCCCGGCCCGATGGTCGCTCCGGACGGAAACGGTTCCGCAACCTACGTCATCAGCGCGCCCGGGTCCGATGTCCTTAGCTCAAGCCCAAGCGCGCCAGCACCTCGGGCGGCGGTCCGGCAAACGTCTGGGACGGCAGATTACCCACGTAGCCGATGTCTCGGCTACCTTCTGGGGTCGTATAGAATCCGGCCATGACCAGGTCACGGAAGGTGTGGAAGAAACGCGCGGGGTCTCGGTATTCCGGCGCCGCCCGCTCGACCGAACAGATGGCGTCGCAGATCTCGTTCTGCTGGGTTTCGTGCAGTTGCGCAAAGGGCGCGGAGAACCGCTCCCGCGCCTCCGCGTCGAGCCAGGGCAAACCCTGCAGAATGAGCCGCCGGTCCCCCTGCTGGCTGGGGTACGGCGCGCTCACCCATTCGTCGATGAAGTCGACCACACCGACGGAGGTCGCACTGGGAGAACGTTCATCACCCGGCAAAATTACGTCAGCCAAGGCGGCAACGGCCTCCCGCTGCTCCGGCGCCAACGTCAGCGGCCAGTAGTCGCCCTGTTGATACGCACGCATCAGGTCCGGATCGGTACCGTAGCCCGGGCGCGACGGAAGCGGCTCCACCGGGGTCGAGAAGCCCAATTGGTTGGGCGGGACATTGGTGGCAGGCGGGTTCTGCTGCGCGAAACCACGCCCGTGGGTCAGCATCAACGCCGACGATGCTCGCGCGACCCAAAGCAAGGCAGTGCGTCGGCTGATTGCCGGGCGCGTCGAGCCATCCGGGGAGGTCTTCATAGGTTGCCTTTCTTCAGTTCGGACGCGAGGTAGTCGGCGGCACGCCAGGCGAGCGCCATGATCGTGAGCGTCGGATTCTTGTCCGCGTTGGAGGGGAACGGCGCCCCGTCGGTCAGGAACAGGTTTTTCACGTCCCATGTCTGGCACCACTGGTTGGTCACCGAGGTGCGTGCATCATTCCCCATGATGGCGCCGCCGACCTCATGGATGATGAAGCCGCCGGGCTTGATGGCATCCGCGGGATTCGGTCGCGGCGGCTCCAGCACGCGTCCTCCCATCGCCTCGATCAGTTCGGCAAACGTGCGCTGCATGTGGGCGGCCTGGCGCAGCTCGTGATCCGACCACTGCCAGTGGAACCGCAGCACGGGAATGCCCCAGCGGTCCTTCACCTCGGGATCGAGTTCGCAGTACGAGTTCTCGTTGGGAATCATCTCACCACGCCCCGCAAAGTACATAAACGAACCGTAGTAGCGCCGGGCGTCCTCCTTTAGTCGACGTCCATAGGTGCCGCCGTTGATCTTCGCCAGCGACCCGAATGTTCCGTAGGACGGCATCTCGCGGCCGCCGCCGAACTCGATGTGGTAACCTCGGGCGAAATCAAGCTTCCCGGCGAGCTGTTCCTGGTACAGCCACCACGGCACGTAAGCGTGCCCACCACCGGCACCGTCCTCGTTGTGCGGCGGCAGGTTTTCCAGCGCGGGGATCTGACCGGCGAGGTTCGCCCCCACCGTATCCATGAGGTACTTACCCACCAAGCCGCTCGAGTTGGCCAGCCCTTGGGGGAATCGCGTGGACCGTGAGTTGAGCAGGATGCGAACGGACTCGGCTGCGCTCGCCGCGAGCACCACCGCACGCCCGCGCACGGTGCGCTCGCTCTTGGTCAGACGGTCGACGAATGAGACGCCGGTCGCCTTGCCGGCATCGTCCACCACCACCTCACGAACCATTGCGTTGGTCAGCAAGTCGAGGTTGCCGGTGGCGTGCGCCGGCGGCAGATGGACCGTCGTTGATTGGTAGTTCGCGCGAATCGAACACCCACGTCCGCACGGCGTGGCCCAGAAACACGGCGCCCGTCCGTCGATCTCGTTGGCCACAATCCGCTGCGCCCTCGGATTGTTCGGGTGCAGACGACGGGCAATCGCCGCGCCGTCCCGCTTCTCTGTCAGCACGGCACGGTGAATTGGCACAATCGGGAGGCCGAGGGTCCGTCCGTGTTTGCGCGCGTACTGCTCGCACGCCCGGAGCGCGGGCGCCGGATGCAGCACCCCGGGCGGAGAATCGGGTGTGTTCTCCAACCCTTCCGCGGTGCCGTAGACACCGATCAACAACTCGACCCTGTCGTAGTAAGGCGCCAGATCCTCGTAGTTGAGTGGCCAATCAAAGCCCAGCCCGTCCCGGCTGCGCGGCTTGAAGTCATATGGTCCATTCCGGAGCGAGATGCGGCCCCAGTGATTGGTGCGTCCGCCCAACATGCGGGCGCGCCACCACGCGAACTGTTTTTTTGGATCGGTCGATCCCTGTGTGTACGGTTCACCAGGCACCTGCCACCCCCCGTCGACTGTCGCGTCGTAGAACCCGAAGGGTTTGTCTGGTGTGCCGGCGCCACGAAGCGGAGCCTGCCCGTTCGTCTGCATCATGGGCGTTTCCTGTGCCGGGTCGTAGTCCCGACCCGCCTCCAGCATCAGCACGCGTGCGCCTTCCAGCGTAAGCGTGTACGCGGCCTGGCCGCCTCCGGCGCCGGAGCCAACAATGATGACGTCGTATTCCTCCTTCAGTTCGTCCGCTCGGATCAGGGGCATAGGGCGGCGAGCAGCAATCGTTGGGGGCCTCGCCGGCTGAGGTGATGTCGCGAAACGGCGACCCTGTCACCACGGAATTGCGACTGGTGGACGTCTACGGAATGGGAATCGCAATGGCACCCACGGAAGACACGGAATACTCGGAAGGAGATGTTGCCCGCGAATCACGCGGATGACCGCGGATGGGTGCGCCAGTTAACCCTCAAAAGCGGCCCCCAGGGCGTAGAGTGTAAGCCCGTGCGACCCCGTCGCATCCCCACCCTGCGACCCAAAACCATCTGCGCTCTTCGAGCCCTTTAGCGGCTCGATCTCAGCGGCCACTGCTTTAAGCTTACAGCCTATCGCCTAAAGCCTAAAGCTTCACTCCTGTCGCCTACCGCGCCGGGCCCCAGCGCCGGGAAAAGGGATAGTAGATGAAGAGCGGACGGCCGACCACGTCCTTCGCCGGGACGGCACCCCACCAACGGCTATCCAGGCTGCTGGCGGAGTTGTCGCCCATCGCGTAATACGCGTTGTCCGGCACGGTGATCTTCGTGCCGGGCTCCATCTCACCCTCGTTTCGATAACCGGGATAATGGTCCTCCAGTTTCTCGTTCTTCTCGAAAGCCGCCGAACCAGTAATGGGTGCGCCATTACGCAGCAACACTGGCCGATCGATCTCCAGAACATCACCCGGCGTTCCGACCAGGCGTTTGATGTAATACTGATCATCCGGGCCTGCGATCAGCTCATGCAGCCGCGGCAGGTTGCCCGTCCGGAAAACAAACCCCTGGCCGACCTTCGGCTGCACAAAATGATAACTCATCCGATCAACGAAGAGCTGATCGCCGGTGAGGATATCGAAAGACAGCAGCCGCTCGCCCTGTTTCACGCGATGGCGCGTCCGCACCCACACCGGACGGCCGAAGTCGCTGGTCTGCACGGGGTAGTTGTCGGCGCCGTTGAAAAAGGCCTGGAGCAGGACGCGATCGAGATCAAAGTCGGCCGGCACGCGGACCGGGACGTGGGTCTGCCCGACCGCGAGTTGGAACTCGCGTAGTTGCGTGGGAATGACGCCCCACTTGCGGCCAGGCACGCTGCGCCAAATCGCGGTGCTTTTGTCCGGATTATGCGGCGCCACGAGGATCTGGACCTCCCCGTCCACGGGTGCATCGATCCGCTTCGGAATCGCCAGCTGCGTGACGAAGCGGAAGGCCTGCCCGGCCGGACCCGGCTCCTCGTCCTTGCTGTGATAGACCTGCCCCGTCATGCCGTAGTAACTCGGCCACATCGAGTTCGTCGGGATCTTGAACGGCTGCACGAAGTACGCGCGGATGCCGAGGATCACGATCGCCGCAACGAGGAAGAACTCCACGTATTCGACAAACGTGCTCTTGGGATAGATCGCGCCCCCGTGCTTCCGGAGCACCCCTTCAAGCGACTCGATGCCCAGCTTCAGCCGGCTCGCATCCGCTTTTTCGGCGAGAAGGGTGCGGACCTGCCCCATCGACTGCTGCAGCTCGGCCAGCTCATTGGGCAGCAACACGTCGCGCCGGTAGTGCACCACCTTCGACGCAAGTTCGAGCCAATGGGCGGCGGTGTGCCGCATCTTCCGTTGCACCGACGCAAAAGGGCCGATCACAGGTGTGCTTTCGTTAGTTCTTCAGGACCTGAATGAACGCGTCCGGCGGAATGGAGACACGGCCAATCTGCTTCATCTTCTTTTTGCCCTCCTTCTGCTTGTCGAGCAGCTTCCGCTTTCGGCTGATGTCGCCGCCGTAGCATTTTGCGGTCACATCCTTGCGCATCTCACGCACGTTGTCGCGGGCAATGATCTTGCCGCCGATCGCGGCTTGGATGGCGACCTTGAACATCTGCGGCGGGATGATCTCCGCGAGTTTTTCGCAGAGCTCGCGTCCCTTCCCTTCTGCCTTGTCGCGGTGCACAATGCTGGCGAACGCGTCGATCGGGTCGCCATTCACCATGATGTCCATCTTCACAAGATCCGAAGCCCGGTACTCGCCCAGTTCGTAATCCATCGAGCCGTAGCCGTGGGTAATGCTCTTCAACCGATCGTTGAAATCCACCAGGATCTCATTGAGCGGCAGCGTGCACGTCAGCATGACCCGCGTGGCATCGAGCGTGTCCGTATGATCGATCGTGCCGCGCTTCTCCATGATCAACGACAGGATGTCGCCCATCGAGTCATTGGGGATGTGGATGGCGGCCTTGATCGTCGGCTCGCGGATTTCCTCGATCGCGCCGGGATCGGGCAGCATGACGGGGTTGTCGACTTCAATCAACTCCCCGCCGTGCTTGAGCACATGATACACCACGCTCGGGTAGGTCGAAATGATCTCCACGTCGTGCTCGCGGCGAATCCGCTCCTGGATGATCTCCATGTGCAGCAGGCCGAGGAAGCCGCAGCGGAAACCGAAACCGAGCGCCACCGAGCTCTCTGACTGATAAACGAACGCCGCGTCGTTGAGGCGCAAGCGCCCCAGCGCCGCCTTGAGCTTCTCGTAGTCGTTCGACTCGAGCGGATACAGTCCGCAGAACACCATCGGACGCACTTCCTTGTAACCGGGCAGCATCTCCTCGGCCGGTTTGCTGGCCAGGGTGACGGTGTCGCCGGTCTTGATGTCCGCCGTGTCCTTGATCGTCGACACGATGTAGCCGACGTCGCCCGCCTGCAGTTGCTCGACCTTCTGCATCTTCGGCGTGAAGACGCCGACTTCCTTCACCTCCGAACGCTGGCCGGTGCTCATCAGCAGCATCTGCTCGCCCGGCTTGAGGCCGCCCGAGAAGACGCGGGCGTAAGCGATCACTCCGCGATACGTGTCGTAGAGCGAATCAAAGACGAGCGCCCGTGTCGTTGGGTAATGGTGCCAGCGCGGCGGCGGGATGCGTTGCACGACCGCCTCCAGGATATCCACGATGCCGATACCCGATTTGCCGCTGGCGAGGATCGCCTCCTCGGCCGGGATCATGAGGATGTCTTCGAGCTGCTTGGTGCACAACTCGAGGTTGGCGCTCGGCAGGTCGATCTTGTTGATGACCGGGATGATCTTCAGGCCCTGGCTCGATGCCAGGTGGGCGTTCGCGACCGTCTGGGCCTCGACGCCCTGTGCCGCATCAATCAACAGGACCGCACCTTCGCAGGCCGCGAGGCTGCGTGAAACCTCGTACGAGAAGTCCACGTGCCCGGGCGTATCCATCAGGTTGAGCTTATAAGCATGCCCGTCCTTCGCGTGGTAACGCATCGTGACGGGATGGCTCTTGATCGTGATGCCTCGCTCCTTCTCGAGGTCCATCGCGTCAAGATGCTGGTCGGTGAGCACCCGCTGCTCGACCGTATTGGTGTATTCGAGCAATCGATCCGACAAGGTGGTCTTGCCGTGGTCGACGTGGGCGATGATGCAGAAATTGCGGGTGAGCGAAACGTCCATTCCTCAGGTAAGGTCAGTGTGACGGCCGTCCCGGGGAGCGGCGTCGGAAAAGGCGGGCAAAAAGAGAAGTTGCGTGGTGAATCAGCGAAAAGCGAGCGGCGGTCGCGGCGTTCATCGGCCTGACGCGACTCGTGAGGCGTCTCAGCCAGCGAGATCCGCGGCTTCGGCGAAACTGCGAACGGCCCAGCTTTTTTCCGTGCGCCGGGCCAATCCGGCCAATACGGCGCCCGGCCCGAGTTCCCAGAATTCGGTGGTCCCCGCCGCGGCGGCGCTGCGCAGGCAGTCTTCCCACAGGACCGACGAGACGACTTGGCGAACGAGGGCCTGCTTGATTTCCGCCGGTTCGCGCACCGCCTGGCCGGTGGTGTTCGTGAAGACGGTGAAGGCGGGGGTCCGAAACTCCACTTGATCCAAATACGCGGCGAACTGCTCGCGAGCGGGCTCCATCAAGCGGCTGTGGTACGCACCGGCGACATTAAGCGGAATGACTTTTTTCATCCCCCGCTCCTTGGCCGCGGCGACGGCAGCGCCGACCTTCGACTTCTCGCCGGAAACGATGATCTGGCCCGGCGCGTTGAAGTTCGCCGCCTCAATGTCGAACTCGGCGCAGAGACTGGCAACGGCTTCACGGGTTTCGCCGATTACGGCTGCCATGCCGCCCACCGTCTGTTCACACGCCAACTGCATCAGCCGGCCGCGCTCCGCGACCACCCGCAGTCCCGTGGCAAAATCAAACACGCCGGCGGCCGTCAGCGCGGTGATCTCGCCCAAACTCAGCCCCAGCGCGAATCGCACGTCGGAAAGGCGCCCCTGCTCCTTCAATACCGAGTGCAGCGCGAGTCCGTGCACGAACAAGGCCGGCTGGCAGACCTTGGTTTGCGTCAGTTGCTCATCCGGCCCGTTGAACGACACCGCCTTGAGGTCCCAACCGAGGACGGAATTCGCCTCATCGTACAGGGCGCGAGCAGAGGCAAAACCCTCGTACAAGGATTGCCCCATGCCCACTTTTTGGGCGCCTTGACCGGCAAAGAGGAGAGCGATGGCCATGGTGTAAACGCCAAGGCGTAAGGACCGGCCGAGGCGAAACCAAGCTTGAAAACCGCCCGCTCCACGGGCGGTTGGAGAAAGGGGAAGGGAGAAGGGAGAAGGACCTGATGAGGACGAGGCTGCGTTCCCCTCGCCGATGAGGCGCGGCGAAACAGCAGTCCAGAATTGAGCGGAAGAGCCGCGACCGGCCGCTGCCGGACTTTTCTTTCTCCCTGCTCCCTTCTCTCCCTTCTCTAAACGGCGCGTTCGGCGCGCCGCTTACTTGAAGAAAATTCCCTTCAGGTTCATTTCCAACGCCTGCGGGTTCGGCGAGAAGCGGAGGCCGTCGGCCTTGCTGATCTTGCCGGCCTTGATCAGGCGGAGGATGTCGCGGTTAAAGGAATAGCTGTGTGAATCCGTACCGCTCTCGAGCAGCGTCTGGATCTTCTCGTTCTGCCCCTCCAGGATGAGGTTCTTCACCACCGAATCGGCGTTGAGGATCTCGTTCGCCGGCACCCGGCCATTATTCTCCAGGCTCGGGATAAGCTTCTGGCAGATAAAGCCGCGAATCGACCCGGCGATCTGCCGGCGCGCCTGCGCCAGCTGCTCGGGCGGGAAAAACTCAAAGAGCCGGGTCAACGACTGAGCGACGGTGGCCGCGTGCATCGTGGAGAACACCAAGTGACCGGTTTCCGCCGCCGAGATCGCCGTTTCGAACGTCTCGCGATCACGCATTTCACCGATCAGAATGATGTCCGGGTTCTGGCGCAGCACCGCCTTGATCGCCAACTCGAAATTCGGCACGTCCAGGCCGATCTCACGCTGCTGGAAGACGGATTTGTCGTCGATGAAGGTGTACTCAATCGGGTCCTCAATCGTGACGATGTGCCGGTCGAGGTTGCGATTAATCCAGTTCAGCATCGCCGCCATCGTCGAGCTCTTGCCAGAACCGGTCGCGCCGCAGACCAGCAGGATGCCGTCCTTCGCCTGCGCAAGCCTGAGCAGCGGATCGCCATTCAGGTTGAGCTCTTCGAACTCCGGCACGCGGCTCTTGATGTGACGGAAAACGATGCTCACGGTGCCGCGCTGATGGAAGGCGTTGACGCGGAAGCGGCCAATGCCCTCGGAAGCGTAGGCGAAGTCGACCTGCCCCTCGGAATCCCACTTGGCCCGGAAGATCTTCGGCACGTGGTCGTCGACCCAGGCCCGGGCTTCCGAACCCGTGATCGGATCCATGTCGACCGGCTTCAATCGTCCGGCCAAACGGACGTATCCGGGTTTGTTCGACTTGATCACGATATCACTGGCGCCGCTGTCCACAGCCAGCTTCAGCAGGTCTTCAAAGATTTCAGTGTGGGCGGTCATGCGTCAGTACAGCCGAAAAAAGGTTGCGCATTCGGTAAAGAGAGGTGCTGTCCTCGGCAATCTCCATCACCGGCAAAAACCTATGAAGTTGCGCCCGCTTACTGGCACCATCACCGCGCTCGTCACACCGTTCCAGAACGGTGAGGTCGCTTTCGACGACCTGGCGCGTTTGGTCAAATGGCAGATCCGCCAAGGCGTCGATGGTCTGGTGCCGGTGGGCACCACGGGCGAGTCGCCGACCTTGTCACACGAAGAGCACATGGACGTGATCCGCGCGACGATTGCCGCGGCCAAGGGGCAGGTGCCGGTGATCGCGGGTACGGGGTCCAACTCGACACGCGAGGCAGTCGAGCTCACGCGCCTGTCACACGAAGCAGGCGCGGACGCGATGTTGGTCGTCGCGCCATACTACAACAAGCCGAGCCAGGAAGGCGTCTTTCAGCATTACTGCGCCATCGCCGAGGCAACGGACAAGCCCGTCATCCTCTACTCCATCCCGGGCCGTTGTGGCATCGAGATCGCCGTCGGCACGGTCGAGCGGCTCCGCGCGAAGTACCGTCACGTCGCCTGGATCAAGGAAGCCGGTGGTTCGTTGGATCGCGTGGACCAATTGAAGACGGCCTTGGGCAACGACCTGACCGTGCTCTGTGGTGATGACGCGCTCACGCTTCCCTTCATGGCAGTGGGCGCCGAAGGGGTCATCAGCGTCGCTTCGAATCTGCTTCCAAAGCAGGTGTCGGCGCTCGTGCGCCACGCCGCCGCCGAGGAATTGGCCAAGGCCCGCAAGTTGCACCAGAAGTTGTATCCCGTTTTCAAGGCGTTGTTCGTCGATCCCAATCCGGTGCCGGTGAAGGCCGCCATGGCGCGCGCCGATCTCATCTCGTCGCCCGAAGTGCGGGCCCCGCTCGCCGGACTTTCATCCGCCGCCGAAGCCGCCTTGAACGCCGCACTGGAAGGGCTGAAGGGGGCACGATGAGCCTCAGAATTGCGCTGATTGGGGCTGCGGGCCGCATGGGCCAGGCGATCCGGTCCGCCGCCGAAGCGGACGGTGCGGTCATTTCCGCGGCGATGGACAAGGGCGACGACCTTGGTGCCGGCGTGAACGGGGCGGATGTCGTAATCGATTTCAGCTGGCACGGCGTGACCCTCGAAGTCGTGCGTCTGGCCGCTCAATTTCGGAAGCCGCTGGTGATCGGCACCACGGGCCATTCCGCAGAAGAAAAGGCGGTTCTGCTCCAGGAGGCGGCGGCCGTACCGACCGTTTGGGCCGGCAACTACTCCGTTGGCGTCAATCTGCTCTACGCCCTCACGCGTCGCGCAGCCGCGACACTCGGCAGCGACTACGATGCCGAGGTCGTTGAGATGCATCATCGTTTCAAAAAGGATGCGCCCAGCGGCACGGCGGCGCGGCTGCTCGAGATCATTCTCGAGGAACGAAAGCTCGACGCCGACGCGCTGCGTCACGGCCGCCAAGGCATCACCGGCGAACGCAGGCCGACCGAGGTCGGCATTCATGCACTGCGCGGCGGCGACGTGGTCGGCGAGCACACCGTGATGTTTGCGGCTTTGGGGGAGCGCCTGGAGCTGACGCACAAGGCTACCGATCGCGGCATCTTTGCCCGCGGGGCCCTGCGCGCGGCGCGCTGGATCGTCACCCGCCCTGCCGGTGTCTACGACATGCAGGACGTGCTGGGGCTGCGCTAAACGCGCGTCGTCATGATCACGTCAATACAAGGGCTGCTCACGGCTTCGACTCCGCTCCGGGCGGTGATCGAAGTGAACGGGCTCGGATACGAGGTGAACATGCCCGTGACGAGCGCGGAGAAGCTTCCGCCGCCGGGCGCGACGGTGAAACTGCACACGCTCGTCGTCTACCGCGAGGACGCGCAGACGATGTACGGCTTCGCGACCATCGAGGAACGCGATTTTTTCCGCCTGCTGATCGAACATGTCACCGGCGTGGGCCCGAAGATGGCACTCAGCATCATGAGCAAGCTGTCACTGCCGTTGCTGGAGAGCGCGATCCGGCTGGGTGACGTGGCGACCTTGGCGAAATGCCCGGGCATTGGCAAAAAGACAGCCGAACGCCTGGTGATCGAGTTGCGCAGCAAGGTCGGCGCGATCGGCGACGGTACGGCCATCACGGCGGGAGCAGACTCAGCAGGCGGCGCGGGCGCGGCCGGTGCACCGGGCGAAAGCCGCGTGCGTGACGCTGTCCTGGCGTTGACTGCCCTTGGCTACAAGGCGGCGGACGCGGACCAATCAGTGCGGCGCGCTTTGCTCGCCCTCGGCCCCAGTGCGACCACCGAGCAGCTGATCAAGAAAGCGCTCGCAAACTGATCGCGACACGCCCTCGCGAACGCCCCCGCATCGGCGGCGAACCTCTTACCTACGCGGGTGAGTTCCCTCACCCGCAGCTAAACCTCAACGGCGGAACTCAAAGGTGATCAGGTGTGCCGGCATGGAGTGGTCCATACGGTCCTGATTCTGACCAGCCTCAGCGGCCTGCAAGCTGTTCACCGGCTGGTACGGCATCGGGTCGAGCGAGAGCTGCCGGATCGGCGTCAAGCGGTACTCCTGCAGCCAGTCGAGCCGCGGTTGCAGGCTTGCGGGATTCGGGTTCTGCCCAAACGGATTGTCCGAAGAGCGCGCCAAACCGGTGAACGTGAGCACCGGCCGGTACTCGCGTGTGCTTTCCGCATCGGCCTTCTCTGAGGTCGGACTGGTCGCAGCGGGTTGTGTCTCGTTCGCGGCCACCGCCACAGCGGCGGCGGGTTGCGGCGCGGCGGCGATCGAACTCGGCCCCGTCGAGCCAGGAACCCCGGAAGGTGGCCGCAAGGCCACCAAGCCAACGGCGACACAGGCGGCCGCAGCCGCGAGTCCACCGCTCCACGCGGCCCAGCCCATGCCGCGACGACGCGGTGCAGGCAATTCGGTGAGATTGATGACCGTGGCGGGCTCGACCCGCTCGACCATGGATCCCGCCTCCCGAATTTCGGCCAACCGAGGAGCCGGCGCAGCTTGCTGCTCGAGCAGACGCACACAGGCGCGCTGCATCCGGCAATACTGGCTGTAGACTCGCCGACGGTCCGGCCGCTGAGCGATCTCCTGCTCCAGCTCACGAGCCTCAGCGTCGGACAACTCTTGGTCGACGTAGAGGTTCAGCAGTTCAATAAAACGGCGATCGTTCATTTGAATTCATCTCCCAACCGGGCCCGTAGTGCTTCCCGCGCCCGTGCGATCCGGCTTTTGACCGTCCCGACGGAGATTCCCAGCACGGCGGCAATCTCTTCGTAGGACAAGTTTTTCACGTTCCGCAGGATCAAGATCTCCCGATGTTTCGGCGAGAGCTTGCCCATGCCGACGCCGATCCGATCGACCAGTTCTTGGGTCACGGTCGCGTCTTCCGGCGTCTCCATCTCCGCCGCGAACACGTCCGCCAGCGAGCTGCTGCCGTCCTCGCCGACCGGTTGATCAAAGGAAATCGTCTGATCCCGCTTGCGGCGCCACCAGTACCAGTAGCGGTTGCGCGCCAGGTTGGTGGCGATTTGGTACAGCCACGTCGAAAACGCGGCGTCACCCCGGAAGTTCACCAATCCACGGTGCGCCCGGATAAAGGCGTCCTGCGTGACTTCCTCGGCGTCTTGCTGGTTGCGCAGGAGTTGGTGGACCATCGCGTAAATGCGGTCCCAATAACGGGTCACCATCTCCTCGAAGGCAGACTGATCCCCGTTCTTGAAGCGGTCCACCAGCAACCGATCCAAGGCCACTTCCTGCGCTTTTGTCGACATACGTTCGACCGAAGTGTGACGAGAGTAGTTTTCGATTGTTCCCACGATCTGCGGGGCGCTGGCGGTCGTTTCCATGTACAAAAACAAAGCGCGGCCCGATTTCGACGATCGCGGGGACGCGCACCGATTGGAAGCACGACGTGTCCAATGCGTTCAAAATTGGCAAAAGCTGGACACCTCGCACCGGCCGCGCGCCCCTCGCGTTATTCGACCGAGCCTGACGACCATCAGCTTATCACAGGCATCAAGTCGCGCAAATCACCTGCGGGAGCCCGGCCCTGTTCCGAGGCCTCACGGCCGCACACGGCGTGGCTTCTTGGGTGAGGTTGCCCGCGTTTCAAAGTTCCCGCCGAGGACCCGCCGCACCTCGATTTCACGGCCGGAGCCGGCGCCCGGTATGATGACGACCGACGCGCTCACCCGCTCGATCGGAAGACGACAGAGTGTCGACAGAACGTCGCGGTAGCGCGCCAACTGAGGCTCGTAACTGGTGGGGTCCAGCCGCCCGGTCGGTCCGGTCGTCTTGAAATCCACGAGCAGGGCGGCGGCGGGCCGACCGTCGGCTTCGCGTTCCAGCAGGACGCGGTCAAACCGCCCGGTGATCCAGGCGTCGCCCTGGATGCACTCGAACGGCATCTCGCGCCACACTTCCATCCTGGGGCGGCTTTCCACGAAGAACGGCTGGGTCGACGGGCTGGTCAGAACCGCGCGGACCGCGGCCGCCACCTCCGGTGGTTGTCCGTCCACCCATGCGTCGATCACGGCGGCGTCGGCGAGTTCAAGCCCGGTCAGCCATTCCACCTGCGCGAGGATTTCGTGCACCCGGGAGCCGAACGTCCGACCTCCGCCTGACGTTTCGGCGAACAGTTTCCGGCCGAGTTCGGGTTTGCCACCGGACGGACGGACCGGTTGCGGGCTCTCGCCGGTGCGCCGCTCTTCCGGCTCGAGCAATTGCGGCTCTTCAGCCACCCCCGTGCGTTCCGCGCGCGGCGCCTCATGCTGAAACCACTCCACATCACCGCTGGACCACGCGCATACAAACGTCTCGCCGCCGATCCGACGTTCCTTTGGTTCCGCCCCGAGGGCGGTATCCAACAACCGGTGATAGTTGGGCGAGTGACCGCTCATCGGATGCGTCACCACAAACAATCCGCGTTTCGCCCGCGTGAGTCCCACGTAAAGCGCACAGAGCCGCTCAAACGCGGCGTCCTGTCGCGACTCCTCCAAGCGCGCACCCAACACCGAGTCGTGTTGGGCGAGTGTCGAAGGCGGGAGGTCACAAATCCATTCAATCTGGCCGTTCTCGTCGCGCTGCACTTCGAACTGGCCCTTCGGGCGTTCCGACAACGTCTTGCCCGCGAGATCGGTGAGAATGACCAAGTCCCAATCGAGACCCTTCGCCTTGTGAATCGTCATCACGGCCACCTGCCCGGGCACGTCGTGCTCCCGCACCTCGAGCCGGTCGAGCGCGTCGACGAACGCATCGATGTCCGACTCGCCGGTCTGGTCGAGTTCGAGCGCCACCCGGCGGCAGGCCTCGAGCCGGCGTACGTTGAACGTATCCGTCACGTCGAGATGCTCGGAGCAAAGCCGAATCCATTCGTCGACGAGGCCCGTCAGTCCCGAGCCGGCCCAGATATCCCGCAGGTGGGCTGACAACATCGCGGGCGTGCCCAGGCGCTCCCCAATCTCCGGCCCCATCGGGCTCATCTGCAAGTGCGCCCACGCCTGGTCATCGGCGGGATGCGCGGCGACCGCGGCCAGGGAGCGTAGTCCAGCGGCCACTACGCTGTCGCGGCCGGCCTTCACGTTCGCCGCCAGGCTGCACGTCGGTCCGCCATGGGCGCGTAGATAGTCCACCACCGCCTCCGCCGTCGCATTCTCCCGCGTCAGCACGGCCGCGCTCAAGCCACGTTCGAGCGGACGTACGGCGCGCAGGAGCGCCAGCACGGTTTCAAAACAAAGTTCGTCCGTTTTGGATGCGTGCACGAGGCAGCCGCACCCTGACTCCACCTGCCGCGGCGGCGCGCTTTCATGCTCCTGCCAAATCGAAGCCCACCGCTGGGCCACGGCCGTCCCCGCCACGCCCTCGATCGCCGCGGAATCGCCGAGCACGGCGTTGACCATCTCGAGCACCGCCGGCGCCGAACGATAGGACTGCGCCATGGAGCGCAATTCGAGGGCCGAGGCGTATCGTGCCGCCACACGTCCGAACAGCCGGTCGTCGCTGCCCCGCCAGCGGTAGATCGACTGCTTGATGTCGCCGACGGCGAAGAAGCTGCGCCGCCCTTCCCCATCCTGGATGATCTCGTCGATCAAGTCCGCGATGGCGGCCCATTGCGTGTGACTGGTATCCTGAAATTCGTCCAGGAGCCAATGGTCGTACCATCCGTCGAGTCGATAGCCGAGCAGCGCCCGCAACTCCGGATCGGCCAAGCCGTGGCCATGCGGGCCGCTCGCCAGTAGACGCGTCGCATCGGCCAGCGTGATCCGCCCGGCCTGCCGGACCTCGGTCGAGTAAACTTCCTCGAACAGCCGCACCAGATCGTAGACACCGCGCGTCGCCTCGAGCCGCGGCTGGAAAAAGCTCCAGCAGCAGTAGCGGGTCAGGCGCTTCGCAATCGCGCCGACTTCGTGCGAAAGCGTCTGCGGCTTTCCGCCCACGGTAATGACCGCCGCTCCGGTTTCGAGCTGGTTGTAGGCGGACAAAAAGGCTTCGAGGAAGTACTTGAGCCGCGTCGGCAGTTCCGCCGGCGGTCTCCACTCCGGCAATACGGCGAGATATTCCCGCCAGAACTCCTGCTGCCGCGGCAGCAGCGAGGCCCAGGGCAACGACTCCTGCAGGTCCCGCGCAGCGGCCGCGAGGTCGACGGTTTCGCACTCCCATGGGCAGCAACCGCCCCAGAGCGTTGTGCAATCGCCCCATTGGTGGGCTTCCGGTGCTTCGAAGTAGAGCGCGTGATTGCGCTGCACGAACCCGGAGAGCACCTCGGAGATCGTTTTCGTCTCCGCGCCCATCGTCGCGCGGCGGCAGGCGTACCAAAACTCCTTGAAAAACGCCTCGTCGATCTGAGTGCGCCGGGAAAGCGCATCCTGGGCGCGCTGAATCGCCAGCACCTGCTCCGCGCCATCCAGCAATTTGGGCGGACCGGCCAGACCAAGCTCAAAGGGAAAGGTCTGCACGATCCGGCTGAAGAAGCTGTCGTAGGTCGACAGCTGCAGCCGATGAAGCCGGTCCAGCAGCCGCCGCAGTTGCGCGCGGCACGCGGGCATGTCCACCCGCACGTCGATTTCGCGGCTCAGTTTCTGCGCGCCTTCCGACGTCGCCGCTCCGTCCGCGAGCCGCTGGAAGATCTTGCCGAAAAACTCGCCCGCGGCCTTGCGGGTGAAGGTCAGCGCGATGATCCGCTCTGGTTCGCCGGTCAGGAACAACAGCCGCAGGTATCGGTTGGTCAGCTGATAGGTTTTGCCCGTGCCCGCGCTGGCGCCGAGCAACTCGTGGGACAATGGCATGGTCGCGTTCATGGGGTGGCCAGCGCCAGCATCAGCGCGTCGTCAACGTCTTCTGGGATGCCATCGGGGAAAAGCACGTCCGTGGGATGCTCGTAACTGAGTTTCTCCGCCGGCGGCCAGAAGCGACCCGCGCGCACCGCCCGCGCGATGGCCAGCGCGCAGCTTTCAGCGTGCAGCAGGTGTTCCGCCGACAGATCCGTCCACAGGCGCAGCCCGGTCTCTTCCTTGGTTTTCGGCAGGATAAAGTAACCCGCGGCCACGTGTTCTCCGATGTCCGGCCGCAGCGCGAGCAGGTACAAGGGAAGTTGCAGGTCGGTCCATCGCCACGTCGCACCCTCGTGGTCGAAACACGACTCGGCCAGCACGTGCGCCTCGTGCGCTCGATGCCGCGCCCAATGCGTGCGATCGGGAGTCTTGGCGCGGTCGAAGGTTTTGTAGTCAATCAACCGATACTGGCCGGTCTCCTGGTTCCGGTCGATCCGGTCGATCCGGCCTCTGAACACCACATCCTGCACTTTCATTTCCCACGGCGCTTCACAGCGCACGATGCGCCACCCGCGGCTGCGCTCCTCCGCCTCCACTTCGGCCGCGGCACGCAGCCGGGCCTGTGCGGAGGCCAGTTGCACACGGAGGGCAAACGAGTCGGCTACGCCAAAACGTTCGTGCGCCTGGGCCTCGAGGGTCGTGCAGAGGAAGTCCGCCAGGACGGGCTCCTCCATCACGTCCTGCAGTGCCTCGTTCTCACCGAGGCGCTGCAAGGCCGTGTGGCACAGGTCGCCGAAGACCTGCGGGCTGATCTCCCGTGTGCCGACTTCGACCGGCTCCATCTTGAGCAGCGCGGTCAGGTAGTAGCGGAACGGACACGCGAGGTACGACTTGAGCGCACTGGGCGTAAAGTGCGGCGGCTGCCGAACAACTGGCAAGGGCTTGAGCCGCCAGGCAGGACGTCGGGGCGACAACGGCGGCGGCGGCGCCGGTTCGGCGAACAACGTCCGGGCACGGTCAACGAGTTCATCGTCGGTGCAACGGAAGAGCAGTCGCGACGGCTGCAGGGGATCACCATCTTCGCCGAGCCGTGGCACGAGCACGTCGACGCGGCCGGACGACGCCCGCGATCGCAGCAGGGCCTCGAGCAGGTGATGATCCCGCGCCAGCCGATCACGGTTGCTCCGCAGGCCAAGCTGCTCGCGCAGGCCGTTCGGGAGAAAGAGGTCTCCTTGAATCGTCTCCGGCACGTGCCCTTCGTTAAAACCGATCAGCACCAGGTGCGGCGCCTCCTCGTAGACCAGCTCCAGCCAGCCCTGCAGATCCCATGCGCCTGCTTCCGCGCGCCGAAACGCGCGGCTCCGCTGCAGGGCCTGTTGCAGTGCAGCTACCACGGATTGCGGCGCGAAACTGCGGAAGCGCTGCTCCACCTCCGTCGCCTCCATCACGAGATCGCGCAACGCGTCGACCTCCTCATCCGAAACTCCGCCGTCCTCACCGGCGGCCGCACTGACTTCCGACAGGGCTGAGGCCAGCGCGCCGGCGACCCCAGGACGATGCAAACGCAGGCGGAGGTCTTCCAACCACTCCAAGGCCGCGGCCAGTCCCGCGTACCGCTTTTCGCGACGGGCAAAGGTCAGGGCGGCGGTCAGATCGCTGGGCAGATGCTTCTCCGTCAGCTCATCCAACCAGCGCAGCAACTCGGCGCCGTCCGCGCACCAGCGGGGCCCATGCACCGCGTAGCGCGCCAGCAGTGGATGACGTAGTGCCTGCGCCGCGACGTTAACCCGGGCGTCGCTGGCGAGTCGCAGGAGCTGCATCGCGAGCAGGCCAAGCCCGCGGGAGCCAAGCGATGTGCCGGCCGGATCGTGCACCGGCAGCGCCTCCCGGCTGAAGGCGAGTTGCACGGCGGCCCCGGCCTCGGAATTGATCAGCCCGAAGGCGACCGTCTGTCGTTGAGCCCGATATCCCTCCGCCACCTCGCTGGCGAAAGATGCCGCGGCCGCATGATCACGCATCACCCGCAACCGGGTCCGCTCGCCGATCGGCAGCGCGCGGTGCTCAAAGGCCGCGGGCTGTGGCCGTCCCCACTCATCGAATACGTCGGCCGGTCCATGAACCAGCACCTCCACCCGGCATTGGTTTGACCAGCGCTCCACCCGTTGCAGGAGCAGCGGTGTCGGATCCGTGACGGCGGCGAGGGTGACCTCATCCACGTCCGTGAGGCCCGTTTCAGCGTGCGCCCACGCCAGGACCGCGGCGGGCTGACCCGCGAGTGCGTGGGCGCGCAGCACCTCGTTCCAGGCCCGTTCCAGCACCGCCAGCTGCGTCCAACGCTCCGGTTCCGCGGACGTGCCTTCGACGCGCGTCGCGACGTCGGCAAACGTCAATCCATGCTCGGCCAGTTCACGTTGCACCGTGAGCAACTGCTGCGCAAAGCCGACACTCCACGTGGAATCACGCCGCGGCGGATCCGACGGGAACACGGCCCGGAAGGCGTTCAGATCTGCCTGCGTCAACACTTCACCCCATGCCGCCAGAGCGGCCAGGTCCGAGGCGGTTTCGTCGGTCACCCCGAAGGTTCGTATCAACTGCTCCGGCGTCAGGATCTGCGGGGCGAGCACTCCCGTCCCGGCTCGGGCAGCCGCCACGGCGAGCCCTTGGCGCAGTCGCCGACCCGACTCCTGGGTGGGGACCACCACCAGCTTTCGCCGCAAATCCCACGGCGCGCCGTGGCACGACACCGTCAGCCGCCGCACCAATTGCGGCAGGAGCGGTTCATCCCACGACAGGCTGACGAGGTTACGCGGCATAACGAAGATCACGGTGCGCCACTTTACCCTACCCGGTGGGACAACGGCGGACCCACCCTCTTTCTGCGGCAGTGTTGTGGGGAGGCGACGCTCTTTTTCGAAGGTTACCTAACCCGCTCATCTTCGCCGCGATCAGCAGCGTACACCGCGCAACACCCAAAACGACGGCGACACAGCCGCTGCACTGAACTTGGCGATGGCGCGCCTCCGTCGCCGCTCCACCTATCACGGCGTGTGGACGCCCAAGCCACGCTGGCTCGGCAGCTTGCCGGTCTTCGGGCGAAGGAACCGCAGCTCACCTGCCCGGTCCGGAGCTGCGGGATGAAACCTCGTCGTGATCCACCGTTGCACGGCTCGCTCGAGGTCAGCGAAGACATCGAGTTCGAGAAACGTTCGTGGTTCTGGGAGCGACTGGGCCAGACCGTCGTCATGATCTTGATCCTGGCGGCTCTGGCCGGGCTTTTTGGCGGCGGCCCACTCAGCACCGCGCGCGCAGTGAGTCCGTCCGGCAGCCTCATCGTCGAGCATCCCCGTTTCACGCGTAACCAGTCCGCTTACAAGCTGGTGATCCAGGTGGCGCCAACCGCCGTGCGGGACGGCTCCCTGGAGCTCTGGATCGACGAGGCGCTCGCACGCGCGCTCACGATCAACAGCATCAGCCCCACGCCTGAGGCGACGCGGTTGGGATCGGGTCGCCTGCACCTGCGTTTTCGCGCTTCGCCAGACGAGTCCCTCGCCCCGATCACGGTCCATGCCACGGCCGATGCGATCGGGCGCGAACGCGGGCAACTCGGCCTGACCGACGGCGAGCACGTCGACGTGAGCTCCTTCATTTACCCCTAGCCATGGACGCTGTTATCCGCGGTCTGCTCGTCTACGGTTTTCTGCTGCTGATGTTTCGCGCGTTCGGCAAACGCTCGCTCGCTCAGATCACCACATTCGACTTCGTCATGCTGCTGATCGTGGCCGAAACGACGCAGCAGGCGCTGCTGGGCGATGACTTTTCCGTCACCAACTCTTTCCTGCTCATCGCCACGCTCTTCGTTTGTGACACTTTGATGACGTGGCTGAAGGATCGGTCGCCCTGGTTCGAACGCATCACCGAGAGTGTGCCGCTGGTGATCCTGAAAGACGGAAAACCCCTGCCCGACCGCATGCGCCGTTCGCGCGTGGATGAGTCTGACATCCTTGCGGCGGCCCGGGAACTACAGGGACTCGAGCGTCTGGATCAAATCCAGTACGCGGTACTGGAGAAAGGCGGCGCGATTACGATCATCCCGAAGGATTCGTCCTGAGTGTCGCCCACGCGCGCCGCGTCAACCGGTGGCGACGGATAGATGGAGGCGCTGCCATTTGCCCGTGACGCGCCACAGCTCACCTTCCGACACCGGGAGCGCTGGGATCGCGCCCCGTTTCGTTTTCCTGGGGTGCGTCGTCGAGTTCGCCCCCCGCTTTGCCTTCAGAGACCCGATGCGCCCGCTCCGGTAGCCGCTCTGACCGCTTCACGGGCGGTCACGTAGCTAGAATCGGGATACGACGCCCTGCCGCCACTAACGGCTCCCGTCGGGGGCTTCCGGGGCTGGCCAGCGCCCTCGAACGCGCAGCGTGTCCCCGAGGTCTTCCATTTCGAAGAGAACGGAACGCTCCACGTCCTTGTTCGGGCTGTGCAGGATCATCATCAGCTGCCCGTCCAGGCGATGGAAAAGCATGGGGTGCCCGCCGTCTCTGGCATACAACGGTTCCGGCACCTGTTCCCACGGGCCCGCCAACCGATCCGATTGCGAGCGGGCAATTCCGACGGTGTAGTTTCCTTCGCCAAAGCTGGACCACAACATCAGCAGCCGGCCTGTCTTGGTCCGATACAACCATGGCGCGTCAGTGACCGCGCTGCCAAACTCCCGGTTCTTCCGCACCCAAGGCGCGTCGGTGGCGTGAAAGAGCCGCTTCGGCTCACCCGCAGTCGCCGACAAGTCAGCGGTCAGGGGAACATACTCCATGGTGCCGTCCTTGATCTGGACCCACTCGTGCGCGAAGACCATGTACGGAATTCCGTCCTCTTCCCACAGCGTGCCGTCGAGCGTCATCATGTCCATCGGCAGGGTCGCTTCGTTGGCGAAGGGCTGAAAGGGTCCGAGTGGTGAGTCCGCGACGAGGACCTGCGATCCTCGCTTCACCCGGGGAAGCCAGTCTCTCCACTGTTCGGGCAGCTTGTCGTCGGTATTAAAAGTCAGGAATAGGTAGTGCCTTCCCCGATACGCGTGCAGTTCAGGCGCCCAGATTCCGCGCTGCGCCCAGAAACCGGCCGGCACTTCAAAGATCACGCGTGGGCCTTCCCATGATAGCAAATTCCGGCTCGTGAATGCGACCACCGCCGCGCGGCCGTTTGGGCCGCGGTATCCCGACGCTGTGACAAGATAGTACTGTTGCGCTGCCTCGTCGACCCAGATGCAGGAGTCCCGCATCCGTTCGTCCGCCAGCTTCACGTCCGTCCGGAAAGTATTGCGATTGGACGGACGGTGGGTCCCCGGCGCGGGGGTGCCTTGGCCGGGCAGGTCCGCAAGCCACACGACGGAAGCCAGGAGCAACAGGGCCGACCACCGGCAACAAACGGCGTGTAAACGGAGCAGCGAGGCGCGAAGAGGCAGCTGGTTCAGCAAAGTCATGGGGCAAGGATCCAGGGAGGGTGAAGCGGGTCGCTTGGACGGACGTTCTTGCGGGGCGAGGCGTCAACAAACGATGCTTTGCGAGAAGAACAAGTTCAACGCGGGCTGACGGTCAGGTCGGCCATTCCACGGCCCATCCCTGATGCCGTCGCCCTGAGAACGATCCGCGTGCATGGGACCGTCCTGCTGAACCGAATACACTTTGAACGGCCACGAAAGCGCCTGCGCGGACCGGAAAAGGCCAACCGCTCTCGCCATCGTTGCCCACTTTTCGGGGCCACCACGGTGGCGTCCCAGATGTGGGAAAGCCGGGTTTCGGATCCGATTCGGCCACGGGCGCGAGTGTCATTGCTCAATTGATACGGATTTACTTAACTAGCTAATGATAAGTAGCTTAAGATTCCGCAAGCCAGTTGGCACGAAGCGTGCAATACGTCTTTCGGCCACCGTTTTAGCGTGTTGGAGAACCCAGCACCCGGTCCGGCCTCCCAAACCCAATCTGGCTCCGCGAGCCCCAAGAATACCATGCACCACTCCCGCTCCCTCCTTGTTGCACTGATCTCCCTCGGCCTGGCCAGCTCGGCTTTCGCCTCCCGCGTCTCCTCTCCCCACGCGCCCAAGACCGACGCGCTGACGCCGGTGGCGACGAAGATCGTCAACCCGTCGATGCTGCCGCGCGATTTCCACCGCCGTGTCGTGAAGGTTGAGTTCTCGCTTGATGAGCAAGGCCAGCCAAAGGACGTCAAGGTGCGCTCCACCGTCGACGATGACGTGAAGACGCAGGTCGCGCGGGTTTTCAAGGAGTGGCGCTTTGAAGTCGCCGGGCTCGGCACCGATTTCCAGCGCAAGCGTTTCGTGCTTCCCCTCGACATCATTCCGGAAGCCTGAGCGGCTCATCGGCCACCCGTCGAACCGGGAGGCCCCTCCGGTGGTCGCGCGCCGCATCGGTGTCAGCGGTGTGAGCGCGCGACGCAACCCTTGCCCGAATCAAGTGCGAAACCGTGGGCTGTGCAGGGCAATGCCGCCGGCCAGCCCCACGGTACAACCCAGCAACGTATCGAAGAACCGCGCGCTCAGCGGCGCCGCGACCGATCCGGGCGCCGATCCGGACGGTTGGGCAAAGCATCTGCCAGTCGGATCGTCGGCGCGATGATCGAAACGGCCGCGCGTGTGCGTACACCCCGAGCGCGGTTGGCACCGGCGTTTAGCCGTAGGTGGGTCGTTGCGGCCAGCCATCCGGCGAGTCTTCCCAATCCTCCTGCCGGCCATACGGCGTGACGTCGAGCAGGCTGTAGGAGTCCGTCAGATTCTCCACGCCGCGCGCATAGCTGGAGTAGGTGTGAAACAGCTCGTCGCCCATCCGGAAGAAGACGCTTAACCCGTGGGCTTCGCCGGACGGCTGCTGCTGCGGATCCTTTTCCAAAAGTTCGGCCTTGGAGCGATAGTTGTACTCCACCGGCCCCACCGCCTCGTCCAAGGTGACGTGGAAGTCATAGTTGAACGGGCTTCCGAACGACGAGTACCACGGGAGCCGCCAGCCACGTTCCTCCCGGTAACGCGCCAGCTTCTCGTACGGCGCCCGTGAGATCAGCGCGAAGCTCGTTTCGCGCTCCGCCAAAAGGGAAAGGTCGCCCAACGAGTCGACGAAACCCGTGCAACCGGGGCAGCCCTTCTCCCAGGCTGGATCGAACATAAAATGATAAATGATCAGCTGCCGGCGGCCTTCGAAGAGTTGCGCCAAGTCTCGTGGACCATCAGGCCCTTCGAACTGATAGTGGGTTTCGAGCCGCACCATCGGCAGGCGGCGGCGGATGGCGCTGACCCGATCACGTTCACGCGTCGCGGTCTTTTCTTTCTGCAGGAGTTCGAGCCGCTCCGCGCGCCATTGGGCACGCGAAACGACTTGGGGATGCGGGATGGTTGTAGTGCTCATGGAAGTCGTGGGAATCGATCAGTCGTCAAGAGCCAGACGAACGACCGCGCGCCGGGCGGACACTCGAAACCGAAATCCTTCTCTTGGCTTTCAGGCGCCCCGGGCGCCCCCACGGGCGTAGTGAGTCTGCCGCGATCCCACCTCAGCGGCCGCGCCGAAGAAGCTTCTGCAGTCGGGACCACGGCAGCGTGTTCAACACATCGGCGCGGCTTAACCCGGCTCGGCGGGCCACCTCGACTCCGCCCGCCATCCAATCGAGTTCGCGCACGTGATGGGCGTCCGTGCAGACTGCTATTTTTACGCCTGACGCGGCGGCGGCCCTCACCTGTTCCACGCCCAGATCGAGCCGCTCCGGGCTGGCGTTGATCTCGAAAAAACAACCGCGGCTGCGGGCGTGAGCCAGAACGCGCTCAAAATCAAACGTGTAGCCCGGTCGGCGCAGCAGCTTTCGACCGGTGGCATGCCCCAGGATGGTGAACGCCGGATGGTCCATCGCGCGGAGCAGCCGCTCGGTTTGCTCCTGCCCGCTGAGCCGAAAGCGCGAATGGATGGAACAGATGGTATAGTCGAGCTCCCGCAGCACCTCGTCCGGATAGTCCAGGCGTCCGTCCGCAAGGATGTCGACCTCCGCGCTCTTCAGTATTCGGAAACCGGATAACGTCTGATTCAGCCGGTCGATCTTTTCCAGCTGGGAGCGCAGCCGGCGGACGGTCAGGCCGCCGGCGATCTTCAGGCTCTCCGAATGATCGGTGACGCCGAGATACCTGTAACCGAGCGCCTTCGCCGCTGCGACCATCTGCTCGATCGTATTCCCGCCGTCACTCGCGACGGTGTGCGCGTGCAATTCACCGCGAATCTCCGATCGCTCCACCAACTGCGGGAGCTTTCCCCGGGCGGCGAGTTCCACCTCTTCCCGACCCTCGCGCAGTTCGGGCGGGATCCAAGCCAGTCCGTGCTGCGCATACGCTTCCTCCTCTGTTTTTAAGGGACGTCCCTTCCGAGTCCAGCGGCTCAGCGGTCCTGTGTGCGACTCGAGCTTGTCCAGATGCGCCGGGGCTCCCGTGGTGAGGATCAGCGCCAATCCCCATTTCTCCGAGGCGCCCCCGTGCAGCGTGACCAACACCGATTCCGGCAACTGAAAGGTGGCTCGATCGGGCTGCACGGCCACCGGTGGCAGACCTCCGCCGAACCGGGCGAGCCGTGCGACGGCAGTTTCCCATTCGGCTCGATCAACGAGAAGTTCGATCTCCTCAATCACCTCGACCCGCCGACGCACGGCGCCCACCACCTCGACCCGCGGGACCTCGCGCGAGGCGGTGAGGTGCTGCACCAGCTGCCGGGCGAGCGCATCGGCGTCGATCAGCAGAAGGGGATTTGTATCCGACAGCGCGCGACGCACGTGATCCTCCAGATCGCGTCCGAGCGGGCTCAGACGTCCTGTCGCCAAAGCCTCCGCCAGTTCGTCAGCTGTTTTCAGTCCGAGCTTCTGGAAGGCGCGAGCGACTTTTTGTGGATCCAGCCGAGGATAGGCGTGAGTGGCGACCACCTCGGGTGGAGCCGAGGCCATCAGATGGTCGAGCTGCGCGAGCTGACCTCCCCGGGAAACGATCTCTTGCAACGTGGCCGCAATTCCCTTGCCCACGCCCGGCAACCGCGTGAGGTCCCGGCCGGCCGCCGCCCAATCCGCCACACTTTCCGCGCTGCCGGCCACCGTTTCCGCGGCCCGTCGATACGCGCGCACCTTGAATGGATTGTCCCCGGAGGCTTGGAGCGCCTGTGCCAGCGTGAGAAGTTGGCGCGCGATGGCATGATTCGTCAGGGGCTCGGGTCGAGCAGTCTTGGGCGCCACGCGCTGCTTGGACTCGGCACGCCCCGAAGAGTGCCGCACCGGCACCGCGCACGCGTCTTCATCGTTGACGCGGTTTCAGCCCGGTGCCGCTCTCTCCCTACCCCGCGCACTTCCGTCTCTCACGCATATCCCATGCCCCTGCGTCACCGTAGCCTCGTTGCCCTGTTTCTGCTTTCGCTCGTGTTTGCGTCCGGGGCCGCCCCGGCGGCCGGCGAAGCGGAGCAGCTCCGCATCATCGGTCTGATGTCGGCGGAATTGCGCGGACGCATCGAGAAGCTGCCGGTACTCGTGCCGGCCGACCACCCGATCGGCGAAGTCCTCGAACAGACCCTCTCGCTGAACCGTGATCCCGTCGTGATCGAAGGCCAGCGTTTCGACGGCGTGGTCATCACCGCGCCGTCGGCCAAGACGAGTTTTGGCTGGGCGTTGGTTGCACCCGCCAATCTGGCCAGCTGGTACATTCTCCGCGAGCGCGGCGACATGAACGGGTTTCGCGATTTCGTCCGTCGCCCCAAGGCGCGGCTGCCCCAAGCCCAAAGCCTGCTGCCGGAGAGCACTGGCGATGTCACCTTTCAGCGGCTCGACAGCCGCGCGCTGAGTCCCGGCGAGCGGTACATTCTGTGGTTCCGTTTCAAGGATGATGCTCCAGCCGAGTTCAGTGTCCGAGCGGCTTTCTTCGCCTCCGGCACCCTGAACAACAATCGGCTCCCGGATCTCCTGCTGGCGAAACCGACGGGCACACCGGCGCCGTAACTCCTCGGGAGCCCCGGGACACGAGCGCGCAAGGTCCGCCTGCGCTTAAGTTCCGCCCTCGCCTGTGCTGCCGGCGGATGGGCGCTTAGGGTCCACAGCCCCGATGCGCATTGGAGGGCCTCGTATCGGCCAACTTGTCGTCGTCTCCTGGCCCGAGGCCGGCACGAAAAGGCCGGTGGGTTCACATGCGCGTTGGATTACGCTTGTCACCGACCGGACCGCGGCCCTCACTGGCGCCGTTTCCCGACTGGCCCAAGCCCCCCGATGATCTTGCGACGCTCCCTTCCTCACCCGTTTGTTTTCCTCCTCGCCGGCGCGCTCGGCTGGAATTCTCTCGCAGCCGCTCCGGCCGCGACCTCCACGGAGACGATCGCGAAACCGTCGGTGAAGGTCATCCGGTTTGAAGACCTGAAACCGGACGACGCACGACTGACGACCTGCTGGGATGGCGTGGGAATCGACGGCGAACAGCGCGTCTACATCGCGCTGAGCGACCAGAGCGACAAGCACCCGTTTGACACGATCATCTTCCGCTACGACACCCGCACGGGTGGTCGTGAGCGTCTGGCGACGTTGCGCGAGATCAGCCGGAACGATGGCAATCTCCTTCCGGGCGAAACCATCGCCAAGACGCACGTCGGGTTTCATGAGCACGACGGCAAGTTCTACTTCTCCTCGCACGACTACCATCAATACGAGGGCGCGATCGACCTGGCGAAGCGCCGCGGCGGGCACATCTACTCGTACGACCTGACCACCGGCACGTTTTCCGATCTCAGCAAGGGTGACGCCGGTGGCATTTCGGTGGCGCAACAGGGCATCATCGGCCTCAGCGTCATGCCCAAGCAGAACAAGCTGGCGGGCATCACGTTTCCGTTTGGTGACATCGTGATCCACGACCTCAAATCGGGCACGACGCGGTTCTACCAAGGCGTGGACCGTCATCGCAAACGCGGGAAGCCGTCCCGGCAGATCTTCAGCACCGATTCCGGCAAGGTGTACTTCTCCTACTATGACTCACGCCCCGCCCCCATGTACGTGTTCGACCTGGCGACGGAGAAGATCACGGAGACGCCGTACCGTTACAACTTCGGCATGATCTACGGGGCGCTGCGGACGAAGGACGGGCAGCGCATCTACTTGGTGGATACGTTCGGCACGCTTTATGTTTTTCACACGGCCGACGAACGGCTGGAGCAACTCGGCTCGTTGCTGCCGCCGGACCAGATCGAGGCCGGCATCACCGTCCGGACCTGCTACGCGATGGCCCTCTCGTCGGACGAGTCTCGCCTCTACACGTTCCCCAGCCGCCTGAGCGTCGCGCCGGCTCTGCGCGTCTATGAATACGAGGTGGCGTCCGGCAAGCGCCGCCAGGTCGCCGATTTCACCGCCGAGATCAATGGCAGCAGCGGCACCGTGGGTGGTGAAGACCGCAATGGCCGGATCACCGGCGCCGGGGTCATCGACGACCAGGGCCGCATGTATTTCGGGTATCACGAAAGTGGCGACGACGGTCGCAACGGCGCCCTGCTTCAGGTCTCGCTGCCGACGCCCCGCTGACCAGCGGCGGCTGCAACAAAGAACGGCAGGCGCTTTCTGCGCCCGCCCCTCAGCGC
>JAEWIY010000081.1 GCA_023386835.1 Verrucomicrobiota bacterium | reverse complement strand
CGCGACCGCAGGCGGCGACCGACTCCTGGACGAGCAGGCGCGCCACCTCACTCACCGGATGTGTGCGAATCATCTCCTCCAGCCGTCGGTCCCAGAGCCCCTCGATCAACCCGTCGGTGCAGAGCAGGAAGCGGTCGCCAGGTTCGCAGCCCACCGCGCCGACTTGTGGATCAACCGACTGATGTCCGGCGCCCAACGCCTGCTGGAGAGAGTTGCGGCCGGGGTGCATGCGGTGCTCGCGTTCGTTGATCCGGCCGTTCCGCCGCAACCAGCCGACATGGCTGTGATCGTGCGTGATCTGGGTCATGGCTCCGGCTTTGGGAAGATAATAGATCCGGCTGTCCCCAACGTGCCCGAAATACATCCAGCCTGGGGTGAACCAGGCGAGGCTGAGGGTCGCTCCCATGCCGGCACACTCCTCGTAACTGCTGCCGAGAAAGATGAGCGCCTTGTGAATGTTGCCGAAGAGTTCCTCCAGGATGTCCGCAAAGCCCGTGGAGATGCCGGCAGCGGAGGTGCGGAAGCTGCGGGGCAGCAAGCGGGTGATTTTCTCCACCGCGATCTTGCTCGCGAACTCACCGGCGGCGGCCCCACCCATGCCGTCGCTCACGGCGAAAACGAAATCCTGCGGCCCCAGCGAAGCGTCGCCCGTCTTTCCGAGGTAGGTCACTTCGTGACCGTTGAACGCGAGCGCGAGAAACGCGTCCTCGTTGTTCTTCCGGAAGCGACCGCGATCGGTCAGGCCGGACCAGTGCAGCGTCAGCGGAGCCGGTGACGTGGCAGGTTCAGGAGGCATTGTGGTCGGACGGGGGTTTGAGCGAGCAGGACGGGTCGTCGAGCAAGGTGGCAAACTCGAAGTCGATCAGGCAGAAGCGTCCGTCGCTCGCGCGGTAGGTGACGTTGCGCAGAAAGGCGTCCTCGTGCCGGACGCCGTACTGCTCCAACTCGGCGAACAGTTCCTTCAACCGCTCCGGGTTGAGGTGTTGGACGCGTGCACCGCAGTTGGTGGTCACTATTTTCAGGTTCTCCGGGTCAATTTCGATCAGCCGGGGCACAAAAGGGCAGCCACGTTCCTCGAGATATTGGAGCACCCGCACCTCGTGGCTAAAACGCTCGCGAGCCTGATGGCCTCGAAAGGTCTTGTAGACCCGCCCGTCGTAACCGATTCGCACCGTGGCGCGTGCCGTGTCCTTGATGTTATGCATGGGCATTCAACCGCGGCGGTGCGCCGGAATGAGTTGAGCCCGCACGTCGGCCATCGGACCGCTGACCGATGAATCGGTCGGGCCGGTTCCCGCCGATGAATGAATTTTATTTCTATGTGGCATATCAGTTGCTCAGGACGGATTCGCGCGTCGGCGCCCGGAAGAACTGCTCATCAGCGGTTTTCCTATCGCTTCCGGAACCGGTCTCGCAAACAACCTTGTTACGTATCCCAAGCTTACTATGGCCAAAGCCAAACTGAAACTGGAGTATATCTGGCTCGACGGTTACACGCCGGTGCCGAACCTGCGCAGCAAGACCAAGATCCTCGAAGGGGATCCCGCGAAGCTGACGCTCGAAGACGTGCCCGTGTGGAGCTTCGACGGCAGTTCCACGAAACAGGCCGAAGGGCGTAGCTCGGACTGCCTGCTCAAGCCGGTGGCCCTCTTCCCGGACGCTTCGCGCACCAACGGTTTTCTGGTGATGTCGGAAGTGCTGATGCCGGATGGCACGCCGCACCCGACCAACAGCCGGGCTACGGTCGATGACGACGACGGCACTTGGTTTGGGTTCGAGCAGGAGTACTTTCTATTCCAGGACGGCCGACCGCTCGGTTTCCCGGAAACCGGGTATCCAGGTCCGCAGGGCCCGTACTACACCGGCGTCGGCTACAAGAACGTCGGTGATGTGGCGCGCCAGATCGTCGAAGAGCACCTCGACCTCTGTCTCGCGGCGGGCATCAACCACGAGGGCATCAACGCCGAAGTCGCGAAGGGCCAGTGGGAGTTTCAGATTTTCGGCAAAGGCTCGCGCACGGCGGCTGACCAGATGTGGGTGGCTCGGTACATGTTGCTGCGCCTTTGCGAAAAGTACGGCATCGACGTCGAGTTCCACTGCAAGCCGATCCGCGGCGACTGGAATGGCTCGGGCATGCACTGCAATTTCTCGACCGAGTACATGCGCACGGTCGGCGGCAAGGCGTACTTCGAGAAGCTGATGGAAGCCTTCCGCAAGCACCACGACGAACACATCGCCGTGTACGGACCGGACAACCACCTCCGTTTGACCGGCCTGCACGAGACGCAGTCGATCGACCGCTTCAGCTATGGTTTGGCCGACCGCGGTTCGTCGATCCGCATTCCGCACAGCTTCATCAACAGCGGCTACAAGGGATACCTCGAGGATCGTCGCCCGAACTCGCAGGGAGATCCCTACGCGATCGCCGCGCGCATTATCCGCACGATCAAGACCGTGCCGACGAGCTGAGCTCGGTTCGGTTTTGGACAACAAAAAGCGCCACCCGGCTGGGTGGCGCTTTTCTTTTAAGGGGTTAGCGCTGCGTCCGTAATGTTCACGGCGCCGCGAGACGGACGACCGGGTTACTTGAGGATCATTTCCTTCACCGTCTTGCCCGCCGGTATCATCGGCAGCACGTGTTCGGTGTAGGGGACAATCACGTCGAGGACGAATGGACCGTCGTGGTCGAGCATCTCCTGAATGGCCTCGCGCAGTTCGCTCTTCTTGTGCACCCGGCGCCCCTTCACGCCGAAGCCTTCGGCGATCTTGACGAAATCCGGGTACAGGCCGGCGAGATTCTCGGGACCACCCACGTTGCTCTCGTCACCGAGGATGGTGTTGCCGCGGACGCTCCCGTAGAAGCGATCTTCCCACTGCACCACCATGCCGAGGTGCTGGTTGTTCAGGATCATGGCCTTCGCCGCGATCTTCTCGATATGGCAGGTGGCGAGCTCCTGCACGTTCATCACGAACGAACCGTCGCCGTCGATATCGATCACCTGCTTGTCCGGATGGGCGACCTTGGCTCCCATCGCGGCCGGATAACCGAAGCCCATCGCGCCCAAACCCAGCGAGCTGATGTAGCGCCGCGGCTCGTTGAAGCGATAGAACTGCGCCGCCCACATCTGGTGCTGACCGACACCCGTCGTGATGATCGCCTCGCCCTTGGTGAGTTCGTACAAGGTGGCAACCGCTTCCTGCGGCAGGATGTGCGGGCTGTTGCCGAACCCGGCGTGCGTATCGAACGGATACTCACGCTTCCATTGCGCGACCTGCTCATGCCACGCCTTGGTGTCCGGCGGGGAGAATTTCAGCGCGTCGATGATGCTGACCAGGCGGCCAAGAGCGTACTTCACGTCGCTGACCACCGGCAGGTGCGCGCGCTTGTTCTTGTTGTGCTCCGAAGCATCGACGTCGATGTGCACGATCCGCGCGCCTCCGGCGAACTTGGACGTGTCGCCGGTGATGCGGTCGTCGAAACGGGCGCCGGCACAGATCAGCAGGTCGCACTGGTCGACCGCCCAGTTGCCGTAGGCGGCGCCGTGCATGCCGAACCACTGCAGCGAAAGCGGATGGGTCTCCGGGAAGGCGCCCACTCCCATGAGGGTGGTGGCCACCTGGATATTGGTTTTCTCCGCGAAGGCGCGCAGTTCAGCTTCCGCGCTGGCCGAGATCACGCCGCCGCCCACGTAGAGCATCGGCTTCTTGGCGCTCGCGATCAGCGTGAGCACCTGCTTCAGCTGCTCATCGGAAGCCTTGGGCGCTTCGCTCAGCTGCGTATTGGCAAACTCGATTGTCGCCGGGAAGACCGGCTGCACCTTCGCCTGCTGAACGTCCTTCGGAATGTCGATGACGACCGGTCCTGGCCGACCGCTGCGGGCGATGTGGAAGGCCTCCTTGAAGATGCGCGGCAGGTCCGCCGCATTCATCACGAGGTAGGAGTGCTTCACGATCGGCAGCGTCATCCCGTAGAAGTCGGTCTCCTGGAAGGCCATCTTGCCGATGTACTTCGAGTAGACCTGGCCGGTGATGGCGACGAGCGGGACCGAATCCATGTAGGCGTCGGCGATCGCGGAAATCAGGTTGGTCGCGCCCGGGCCGCTGGTGGCCATACAAACGCCCACTTTTCCGGTGGCGCGGGCGTACCCTTCAGCGGCGAAGGAGCCACCCTGTTCGTGGCGCGGCAGGATCGTGCGAATCCGGTCGGTCCGGGCGAGCGCCTGATGCAATTCCTGCGATGCCCCACCGGGATACGCGAAGATGACGTCCACCCCTTCACGAACGAGGCACTCGACGACGACGTCGGCACCCTTCATTTCGCGGCCGATTTCTGGCTGGGGAAACGTAGTGGTGGTGGTGGACGTTTTCATGTGATGAACAGGGACAAAAGGAGGGCGATTGAATCGGCAACGCAGCCGATGAGGCAAGCGCGGAAACCGAGCCTGCTCATGGGGATCTAGAGGGGAGCCGCCGTCAGCGGGAACCGCAACTCAAACGCCGAGCCTTCCGGCCCCGTTTTCTGCAGGTGCAGCTCAGCCCGCAGTTGCCGCGCCAACAGTCGACTGATGGCGAGCCCCAAACCCGTTCCATCTCGTCGCGTCGTCCGGCCCGGCTCAAAGAGACTGGCCTGCACGGATTCAGGAATGCCGGTGCCCTCGTCCTGTACGACCAGGCAGAGTTCACCATCCGCTTCCGCCAGCCGAACCGCCACCGTGCGTCCCGCGCTCGTCGCGCGCACGGCATTGTCGACGAGGTTGTGTGCAATGAGGCACAGCAAGCTGCCCCGGTGGTTGTCGAGCCGGCCATGGAAGGTGTTGCGCACGGTCAGGACCACGCCGCATTCGTGGGCCAGCGGACGGTTGCGGGCGGCCAGGGTCTCCGCCAGCTCGTCTCCGGTCAGTTCATACGTGTTGTGCTCGGTCAGGTCTGCCAACATGCGCACGTTCTCCTCAACGATGCGTTGCAGGCGGTCGGTGTACGTGCGCGCGGCCTCCCAGTCTGACGTTCCCTCCGGTCCGCATGGACCCGCCATGGCTGCGCGCAATCCGGCGACGGGGCCCTGCAACCCGTGCAGGAGATGGGCGGTGATCTGTCCGAGGGCGGAGGCCTTGGTTGCCAAGGTGAGCTCAAAATTGGTGCGAAGAAGGCGTTGGTTGCGCTCCGCCAGCGCCTGCTCCGCCCGCGCGAGGCCCGTCGCCGCAATCACGACCACCACCACGATCAATCCCACACCCGTGAGCACGGTGAGGGTGGTTTGACGTTCGAACTGTTCGTCGAGCGCGGCGAGTTCGTCTGCGAGGTTGCGCGCATCGAGGTGGTAGCGCGCGATGCCCAACAGACTGGCCGCCGGGTCCGTGGCCAAAGGTAGCAGAACTTCCAGTACCGGAGCCTCGGCATCCGGAGGAGCGAGCCCGGGGAAGTGGGTATCGAAGAGAAAGTGTGCGTGAAAACGACTGAGCGGCTGCGACGTTGAAGTGAGCTGCAGAAAATCCTCGATCGGCAGATCGACGAATAGTTGATCCGCTGGCACCGCCCGCTTCGGCCGCCCTTCTGCGTCGAAGAGTGCGACCGACAAGACGCCACGTTCACCGGCGCCGCGCAGCAGCGCGTTGAGCCGGTCGTCGGGACTCGGGCCGGGCGCGCTGGCGAGCAACTGCAGCACCAGCGGGTGGAGCACGGCGCCGTCGCGCTGGATCAGCGTCTGGTGGATTTCGTGCTGCAGCTGCGAGCGCAACCGAACGGCCAGCACCACAAACGTGGTCACCAGCAGGCCGCCGGTGACCAGCGCGAGCCAGAAGGTGCGATTTCGGGCTGCGCGCATGTCAACGCTGCGCGTTGAGCAGGGGGAGCATCAGCCGGTTGACGCCGGCCGAGAAGAGCAGTCGTCGTTGGGACGGAGAGAGCCCGGGCAGGAGCGTCGCGTCCTGATAATCCCGATACAAACCCCAGCGGTGCTGCACCTGGACGTTCTCCTCAAACTCACGCAGCAGCGCTGCCAGCGTGCGGTGGCGCGTGTTGGCGAGTGCCGCCTCGGCCACGCGGTGGACCTCGGCTTGGATTGCGGCTTTCTCGCGGTTGAGCGCGTTGTAACGGGCGACCTGGATTTCGTTAAATTGCTTCAGCTCGGCCTCGATCTCACCCAGGCGCCGGGATTTGCGCGTCTTTTTTCCGGGGAGGACCACAATGC
>JAEWIY010000226.1 GCA_023386835.1 Verrucomicrobiota bacterium | reverse complement strand
TCTTTGCGCCTCGGTTAACGTCGATTTCATCTCCAATTCAGTAAGCAGGCGCAGCAACACGTCGGGCTCCGCTTCTCCGCGCGTCGCCGGTCGGACGGGCAAGCCGAGGTTGAGTGTGGTGCAGCGCAGGTTCACTCGCAGTCGATCGGCATCGGCAGCCACCGCCGCCCGGAAACGCTCCGGTTTGAGCTCCGCGGCCCGCTCGATCACCGCCTCCAGGCTGCCCAACTCCAGCAGCCATTTCGCAGCCGTCTTCGGACCAACGCCCGCCACACCTTCAATGTTGTCCGAGGTATCCCCCACCAACGCGAGATAGTCAGCGATCAGCTTGGGTGGAACGCCAAATTTCTCCTTCACGCCCGCTTCATCCAACGTTCGCCAGCCCAGCTTGGGGTTTGCCGTCGGCGGCGGCAGCATCATCGAAATCCGGTCACCCACAATCTGGGCAAAATCCTTGTCCGAGCTGACCACACGCACCTCGTGCCCCTCGCGCGCCAAAGCGACGGCCTGCGACGCCAGGAGGTCGTCACTTTCAACTCCATCCTGCTCGATGCCGACGAGCCCCATGGCCCGGGTCAGCTGCTTGATCACCGGCAACTGCTTTTCCAAAGCGTCCGGCATCTCCTCTCGCTGAGCTTTATAGCCGGGCAGCAACGCGAGCCGGTCCCGCGCGCCGCCAAGATCGAAGAAGGCCAGGAAGCCGTCCGGCTTCTCCAAATCGTCCAGCTTCCACATCGACTTCACCCAGCCATGCAGGGCATTCGTGGGGAAACCATCCGAGCGCGTGAGTTCAGGGATCGCAAAAAAGCTCCGATACGCGAGGTTGAAGCCGTCCACCAATAGCCACTTTCCCATGCGCGCAGTCAGCGCTTGGGGTCCGTCCCGCTCAAACAAAATGTCCGCGCTCGTCCGGTCCCAGGAATGGGACGCCCATATCCCGCCAACGATGCCTGGCTATGATTCAACGCTGGTCGCTCCGCATATAAACAGTTATCGTTAAGTCATTTAATTCGCACTGTGTCACATGGCACAGCGCGTGCATTTAATCAGTATCTCCATGGACATTCCGCGCCCCTCCCAAGCCAAAGCCAAACGTCGCAAACGGATTCTCCTGGGAGTTGCTGTCGTGGTTGTCCTGGCCGCCATCACCTTCGGACTGTCCACGCTCAAACCCGCCGCCCCAACCGTAGATCGGAACTTGGTTTGGGTGGACACCGTAAAACGAGGCCGAATTGATCGCCAGGTCCGCGGTCTGGGCGTGCTGGTCCCGGAAGACGTGCGATGGATCGCCGCGCGCACCCAGGGCCGGGTCGATCGCATCATCCTCCGCCCCGGCGCGGTTGTTGAGCCAGACAGCGTCATCGTGGAACTGACGAATCCGGAGGTGGAACAGGCAGCGGAGGCGGCACTGTCCCAGCTCACCGCGGCCGAAGCCGAATTGGTCAATTTGAAGGTGCAACTGGAGCGCCAGCTTCTTGAGGCCGAAGCGAGCGCGGCCCGCGCGAAAGCCGACTTCGAACAGTCCCGCCTCCGCGCCGAGGTGAACGAGGAGCTGTTCCGCGACGGACTGGTTTCCCCGCTCGAACTCCAGTTGTCGAAGGTAACGGCGGAGGAGGCCGCCACACGTCACCAGATCGAGCAAAAGCGTTTTGCCTTCGCCAAGGACTCGATCGCGCCGCAACTCGCGGTGAAAGAAGCGGAGGTCAACCGCGCCCGCGCCACCGCGCGCCTCCGGAAGGCTGAACTGGACGCCCTCCACGTTCGCGCCGGAGTGGCGGGTGTGCTCCAGCAGCTTCCGCTTGAGATCGGCCAGCAGGTACAACCCGGCGCAAACCTCGCGCGAGTGGCTGACCCGAAGCGGTTGAAGGCGGAGGTCCGAATCGCCGAGACCCAGGCCAAGGACATCCAGATTGGGCAAACCGCCTTCATTGACACCCGCAACGGCGTGGTCGAGGGGCGCGTCTCCCGCGTCGATCCCGCGGTGCAGAACGGCACCGTACTCGTCGACGTGACGATCGACGATGAACTGCCACGCGGCGCCCGACCCGATCTGTCGGTCGACGGCACGATCCAGCTCGAGCGTCTGGAAGACGTCGTGTTTGTAGGTCGCCCAGCTTTCGGCCAGGAGCGCAGCACCATCCAAATCTTCCGGCTCGAACCCAATGGTTCCTATGCCGCCCGGACCCAGGTCGAACTTGGCCGTAGTTCGGTCAACACCATCGAAATCGTCCGCGGGCTGCAGCCCGGCGACCGGGTCATCCTCTCCGACATGTCGCAGTGGGACGGCGCTGATCGTATCCGTCTCAACTGATCTTTTGTAACTTTCCCCCGGTTCGCCGGGTTTGTCTGACACCTCACCAACACCTCCAGAACTCCTCGCGATGCGACTGCCCCACCCGTCCCGCCATGCTGACCGCCGTCCTGATCATTGCCGCCCTGGCCCTGCTCGTCGCCGTTGAAACCGAAATCTGACTGACCCACCGGTCCACTTATGTCCTCCGCTCCGCTCATCAAACTCGAAGGCGTGACCAAGGTCTTCCTCACTGACGAGGTTGAGACCCACGCCCTCTCCGGCATCCACATGGAGATCAACCAGGGTGAATACGTGTCGATCGCCGGCCCCTCCGGCTGCGGCAAGTCGACCCTCTTGTCGATTCTCGGACTGCTCGATACACCGACCGACGGCACTTACCTGCTGAATGGCCGCCCGGTGCAGGGACTCTCGCTTCCGGAGCGTGCCCGGATTCGCAACCGCGAGATCGGCTTCATCTTCCAGTCGTTTAACCTGATCGGCGACCTCACCGTCTACGAGAACGTCGAACTCCCGCTCACCTACCGCGGCATGCCCGCGGGCGAGCGCAAGGAGCGCGTCCTCGAAGCGCTCGAGAAGGTCGGCATGGGCCACCGCTCCAAGCACCTGCCCTCCCAGCTCTCAGGTGGTCAACAACAGCGCGTCGCCGTCGCCCGTGCACTCGCCGGTCACCCGGCAGTCCTGCTGGCGGACGAGCCCACGGGTAACCTCGACTCGAAGAACGGTGAAGCCGTGATGGAGCTGCTCTCCGAACTCCACAAAGGCGGCGCGACAATTGTCATGGTCACCCACGACGCCCGGTTCGCACGCAACGCGGAGCGAACGATCCACGTCTTCGACGGACGCGTCGTCCAGGAGCAGGTGGAGACGGATCCAACCGCTCACTGATCCTGCCCGCTTCGTTTTCCTCGGGTCTTCACGGCCGCGCCTGCTTGGGCGCGGCCGTTTTTTGTGCAGCTGAAGCGACCAGAAGCGTCCCAAAAGCGGGACGCCACATTCTCGTGACCGGTGCTGAACGCCCCACGCGCTCCGCTTTATGGATCACATAAACTCCAGTTATGCGTTCGGTTACGTTCGAGGCTGGACCGTGGCACGAAGCATGCAATGACAGCCCAATGCGTTGTTTCCTCCCGCCTCTCTCCTGTCGTTTCCTGACGACCGGCGAGAACGGCGGTGTGCCAAGCCACTGCACCACCCCTCTCGGCTGAAGCCCTTACCCCAAAACGCTCATGTTCGTTGAATCGTTTGCCCAGGACCTGCGCGTTGGCCTGCGCGTCCTGCTCAAGGAAAAGTCGTTCTGCGCGCTCGCCGTTGGCGTGCTGGCGCTTGGTATTTGCGCAGTCACGACACAGTTCGCCGTCGTCAACGGCGTGCTGCTCCATGCCTTCAACTTCCGCGACTCGGACCGGCTCGTGGACGTGCAGCTTGTCGACCCGACGGACTTCAGTCCGACCAACTTCAAGTCGCGAATGTCGATGGCGGATTTCGCCGACATCCGAGAGCAGCAGACCTCGTTTTCCGAGTTCGTCGGCTATCTGAACGGCTCCACTGTCAACCTGACCTTCAAAGGGCATCCGATCCGGCTTCAGGGTGGATACGTCACTCACGATTTCTTCCGAGCGTTGGGCGTGGCTCCCGCCCTCGGCCGCGACTTCCTGCCGGAAGAGGATCGTTACGGCGTCGACAAGGCGGTATTGCTGAGCGACGCGCTCTGGCGGCGCGAGTTTGGAGCGGATCCCAGCGTCGTTGGCCGCGCCGTCCGCGTGAACGGCCGCTCAGGCACGATCGTCGGCGTGATGCCGCCGCGTTTTGCATTTCCGGGCAACGAAGACCTGTGGATCCCGGTCACGGCCGAGTTTCCCGTACGCCCGCGTAACGATCGCGGCGTCAACTTCATCGCAGTGCTCGCCCGGCTAAAGCCCGGCGTGACCATGCACCAGGCGGAGGCGGAGCTCACAAGCATCGCCCGCACCTTTGCCGAACAATACCCGGACACCAACGGGCAGTTCACCCTCGGTTACGTCCGGCCGCTGATCGCGGCGTTCACTGGCGGGCCAACGGCCGGGCTGCTCTACACGATGTTGGCTTTCTGCGTCGGCGTGCTGCTCATCGCCTGCGTCAATGTGATGAACATGCAGTTCGCGCGGGCCACGTTGCGGGCCAAGGAACTCGCCATCCGCTCCTCACTCGGCGCGACGCGCGTGCGCCTGATTCGGCAGATGCTGACCGAAAGCCTGCTCCTCGCCAGCATCGGTGCGGCGCTGGGCATTGCCCTGGCTCTGTGGTGCACCGATTACCTCAACGCGACCTTCCACGTTCCCGACCAGAATCAGCTGCCGTACTGGATGATGTTCACCATCGACGGCCGTGTGCTGCTCGTGGTGGTCGTGTGCACCATGGTGGCGGCAGTGGCTTCCGGGCTCATCCCCGCCGTCATGTCCTCGCGAGCGAACACCGTTGAGATCATGAAGGAAGGCGGACGGGGCAATACGAGCCGCTCCGTCATGGTGCTCACGCGCAGCCTGGTGGTGTTTCAGATCGTCGTGACCTCAATCCTCCTGATCGGCGCATTGCTGCAGATCCAGGAAGTCATCCGACGGCAGACGGTCGATTACGGTTATGACACCGGCGGCGTGCTCGCCACCCGCATGGGATTGATGGAGGGCGATTATCCCACCTCCGCCGAGCGCCAGCTCTTCTACGAACGCCTGCTGCGCGAGCTTCGCGCCACGCCACAGTTTGCTTCGGTCGCGTTCAGCAATCGTCTCCGCATGATTTTCTCCGGTGACGCGCCGGTGGAGATTGAAGGCCGGGCTTACCTCGCCGACTCGGATCGCACGTCTGCAGAATTCGAGAATGTCTCCGCGGGTTACTTTGAGACCTTGGGCATTCGCGTCGTGGAAGGCCGCGACTTCACCGACCTCGATTCGGACCAGCGGGAGCCGGTGGCGATCGTGAATGCTCAATTCGCCCGCAAACACTTCGGCCAGGAGAGCGCCCTCGGCCGCCGCTTCCGCACGATCCAGCAGAACGGCACCAATCCCGGCCCCTGGCGCACCATCGTGGGCGTCGTATCCAACGTCCGGATGCAAAATCCGTTCGACAACGAATCGGACGGAACCGGGTTCTACGTGCCGTTCTTCTCCTCGGTTTATGGTCCGATCGCCGATGAGCCGGTCGCCACCCAGTTTGGCACGGCGATCGTGCGTCCGCAGCCGGGACAGCGTCCGGAGGCCCTCGCCCAAGTGCTGCAGAATGTGGTGAAGAAGGTGGATCCGAACCTGCCGGTGTATTTCACGAGCACCCCGCAGGTCGCCATCAGCGGTGCGCTGGCCCCCCTGCGCACGGTCGCCGTCATGTTCGGTGTGTTCGGTGCGATGGCAGTCCTTCTCGCCGCGGTCGGTCTTTACGGCGTCATGAGCTTCTCCGTCAACCAACGCACCCAGGAGTTCGGCGTGCGGATGGCTCTCGGAGCGGATGCGAGCCGGATTCTGCGCATGGTCCTGCGTCAGGGGCTGGTGCAACTCGTCATCGGCCTTGTCGTCGGGTTGGGCGCGGCGCTGCTGATCGCGACCTTTGGAGCTGAAGCGATCCAACAGTTGATCTTCCAGATCAGCCCGCGGGATCCGCTGACCTACACGTTCGTCGGCCTGCTCGTGACGGCGGTGGCGGTGTTCGCGACGCTCGTCCCGGCGCTGCGCGCGACGCGGGTGAGTCCGATGATTGCGCTGCGCGCCGAGTAGCCATCAAGCCCGGCGGTTTCCGATCTTCCCATCTCCCCCATGCGATATGCGCTTCGCTCCCTGCTGAAGAATCCCGGTTTCACGCTGGTCGCCGTGCTCACCATGGCGGTGGCCATCGGTGCGTGCACGGCTCTGTTCAGCGTGCTGCAGGCGGTCATCCTTCGGCCCCTGCCTTACCCGGAGCCTGAACGCCTTGTTTCCATCTGGGGACTCAACCAGGAGCGGGACTTCGAGGCGCAGGGACTTTCCTGGGCCAAGTACGAGCAGTTCCGCGAGCGGAAAGACGTCTTCCAGGACATCGCGATGTCGGTCGCCAACGGCTTCACCCTCACGGAGGGCACCGGCGACCCGGAACAGGTGTTCGGCCTGCACGTGTCGGCCAACTTCCTGCCGCTGCTGGGGCTGTCCCCCAGCGTCGGTCGCAACTTCACCGCCGATGAGGATCAGGAAGGCGCGCCCGCGGTGGCGATGATCGGTCCGCAGCTTTGGCGTAACCGTTTTGGTGGAGATCCCAACATCATCGGGCGCGTCGTGCAGTTCGATGGAGTGCCGCGGGAAATCGTGGGCATTCTCCCGGAGCGGATGCCGGTGCCGTTCAACACCATCCTCGTGCTGGTTCCACGCCCGCTCGAAGTCCCGTTTCTTTCGGCGCGGCAGCGTGACCATGCCATCGTTCACGCGCCTTACGCGCGGCTCGCGCCCGGTGTGACGCTCGAGCAGGCGAACCGCCGGATTGCCGAAATGGTGCAGCAGTTTCGCACGGACAACCCGGGCCACATCGACAGCCAAAATGACAACGAGGTGCGAACGATCGAGCAGCAGGTATTCGGCGACCTGCGACAACCGTTCTGGACTCTCGCCGGAGCCGTGGCCGCGGTGCTGCTGATTGCCAGCGCCAATGTGGCCAACCTCTTCCTCGCCCGAGTCAGCGCCCGCCAGAAAGAAATCGCCGTCCGGATGTCACTGGGCGCCGGCCGCAGCACGGTCGTCCGGCAGTTCCTGACCGAAAGCCTGCTCTTCACCGGAGTCGCTGCTGTGTTGGGCATCCTCATGGCTTGGTGGAGCCTGCAGGGAATCGCCGTCCTGGCAGGTCCCCAGCTGCCGCGCGGAGAGGAGATCCACCTCGATCCCTTCGTGCTCTTGTTCGCGGTGGGAATCGCCGTGATCTCCGGGCTGTTCATCGGCTTTTACCCAGCGTTGCAGGCGTCGCGCACGGACGTGCATGCGGTGCTCAAGGAAACCTCACGAGGAGCTGGCGGAAGCGCGGCCGCGAAAGCCTTTCGTCATGCCCTCTTGGTGACGCAAGTCGCCCTCTCCCTCACGTTGCTGATTGGTGCGGGCCTGCTGGTGCTGAGTTTCCACCGCCTGCAATCTGCCGACATCGGGTTCAAGTCCGCAGGGCGCGCCACCGGGCTGATCACCTTGCCGAATGCGCGGTACAGCGACCAGGAAGCTTCACGTGAGTTCTTCCGTCGCTTGCAGGAAAAGCTCGATCAGACCCCGGAGCTGGCCCACGGCGGGGCAATCTTCGGCCTGCCGCTGAGCGGCTTGGGCACCTTTTCACCCTACTCCGTGCGCGGTCGTCCGATCCTGCCGTTGCACGAACGTCCGCTCGCGTCGATTCGCTTCGTGACACCGGGCTACTTCCGCACCATGGGCATCCGGCTCAAGGAAGGCCGGTTCATTGAGGCCGGTGATCGGTTCGGCCATGAGGTCGTCGCCGTCATCAACGAATCGTTTGCCCGCAAGCTGTTCCCGGGTGAATCGGCGGTTGGTCAGGCGTTCCTGATTGGGCCCAACACCGACCAGGTCGTGCGCATCGTTGGTGTCATCGGAGACGTGAAGGCCAACGGCCTCGCCGCGCCTCCACCGGACGAGATTTACTACGCCCGCGATCAGCGCGGGAACGCGTACATGACCGTGGTCGGGCAGGCGCAACCGGGATTTTCCTCGGCCGCGGTCATCCCGGTCCTGCGGCGCCTGCTCTCTGAGCTCGACCCGACCCTCGCCCTGGCCACGCCGCAAACGTTGGACGCGGCGGTGGAACAGTCGATCGGTGTTCAGCGGGTCACGATGGCCCTGCTGCTGACGTTCGCCTCGATTGCTGCGCTGTTGGCGGCGGTCGGCGTGTATTCAGTCATGGCTTACACCGTCACGCAGCGCACCGGCGAAATCGGTGTGCGCATGGCGTTGGGCGCGACGACCGGCAACATCCTCCGACTGGTTCTGCGAACTGGCGCCATCCAGCTTGGCACGGGTCTGGTGCTCGGTCTCGGTGGCGCGGTGGCCTCGAGCCGTCTGCTGCAAAAGGCGCTTTACGAAGTGAAGCCCTTTGACCCGGTGGTCTTCCTGGCCGTCGCCACGGGCTTTGCCCTTGTCGGCGCCATTGCCTGTCTCGTGCCGGCTCGTCGCGCCACCCAAGTCGATCCCATGACCGCCCTCCGCAGCGAATAGCGCCGCACGACATGTTCGACCTGAAGATCGCGTTACGCTCCCTGCTCAAGGCTCCCGGTTTCAGCCTGGTTGCGGTCCTCACGATTGCAGTCGGCATCGGCGCGAACACCGCGCTCTACAGCATCTTCAGTCGGCTCGTCCTCAATCCGGTCACCCTGCCCCAGCCGTCCTCGCTGGTCGCGATCTGGACCGTCAACCAGAACCTGAACTTCAACGCACCGGCTGTCTCGTGGACGCGTTATGAGTTCCTGCGGGACCGCTCATCGAGCTTTTCATCCTTTGCTACCAGCGCGTTCGACAGCCTGGCGCTGACCGGCAACGGAGAGCCGCTCCAACTGACCGCGCTGCGCGTCACGCCCGATTTCTTCGCCACGCTTGGCGTGTTGCCCGCCCAGGGCCGCGCCTTCTCAGCCGAAGAGGATCTGCCGAACGGGCCGGCGGTGGTGATTCTGGCCCACGAGCTCTGGCAAACGCAGTTCGGTGGACAGACCGATCTGATCGGTCGAACGATCCAGTTGGACGGACAAGCCTACGCGGTGGTCGGGATCATGCCGCCGCGGCTCACCAACCCGTTCGCAAACACCCAGATTTTTGTGCCCCGGGTGTTCGAGGTGAACGGACTCACGTCCCAACAGGTGCAGAGTGGAGCCGGCTATACCCAACCCATCGCGCGCCTGAAAGCCGGCGTCTCCCGGTCACAGGCGACCGAGGAACTGGCCGCTCTGAGCCGCGCCTACCGGGAGGAATTCAGCACGCGCCTCGACGCCGAAAACCTGAGCGAACCGCGCTCGTTCACAGAGGCGCTTGTCGGGAATCTGCGTCCGACGTTTTACCTTCTGCTCGGGGCGGTGGGATTCGTTCTGCTGATCGCCTGCGCCAACGTCGCCAGCTTGTTCCTCGCCCGGCTGTCCGCGCGGCATCGGGAGATTGCGGTGCGCCAGTCGCTCGGCGCGACGCGCGGCACCATTATCCGTCAGTTCCTGCTCGAGAGCCTGATCTTCTCCACCATCGCCGGCACCGCGGGGGTCCTGCTGGCGCTCTGGGCTCTCTCGGCCGTGGAAGCCCTCGTAGCACCGCAACTGCCGCCCAACACGTCACTCTCTCTCGAGCCCAGCGCGCTGCTGTTCACCCTTGCCGTAACGGTTCTGAGCGCGCTGCTGGTGGGACTGGTCCCATCGCTGCAGGCGTCGAAGACGGAGATCGTGGAAACGTTGAAGGACGTGGGACGCGGCACGCCGGGCGGCACCAAGGGCAAGGAGTTCCGCGCCATTCTGGTGGTCGTGGAGGTGGCGTTATCCGTGGTGCTGCTCATCGGTTCCAGTTTGTTGCTGTTGAGCTTCCTGCGCTTGCAGCACACGCCGCCGGGTTTCCAGTCGCAGGGCATCGCGGCCGCGTTCGTGGGCATCTCACCCAACCGGTACAAGACCGAAACGGAGCGCGCGCAGTTCTTTGCCGACGTGATCGAACAGCTCAAGGTGGTGCCTCACGTCAAAGGCGCGGCCGCGGCGATCGGCCTGCCGCTCTCCGGGTTCGCGCCGATCTCGCCGTACAGTGTCTCCGGACGGCCAATACTGCCGCTCGCGCAACGGCCGTTGGCCGGACTGCGGATTGTGAGCGAGGACTACTTCAGCCTGCTCGGCATTCCGTTGCGCGAAGGCCGCACCTTCACCGCCCAGGATCGGGCGGGCCCACCGGGGGTGTGCCTGATCAACGAGTCGTTTGCGCGACATCTTTTCCGGGAGGGCTCCCCGTTGGGCCAGGTCCTGTTAAGAGGCCCCGAAGCGGACATCCCGATGGAGATCGTCGGTGTCGTGGGCGACGTGAAGGCCAACGGTCTCAACGCGCCTGCACCCGACGAAATCTACTACTCCATGCGCCAGCTGGGCCGCCCCGGCATGGCCGTGGTCGCCCGGACGGACGGTGATCCGACGGCGCTGCAGGCCATTATCCGCACTGCGGTCGCGACGGTCGATCGGGAGCAGCCCATTTCGTTCTTTCAAACGATGGAGGCGGCGGTGGAACAAAGCCTCGGCGTGCAACGCATCGTGGCCTCGCTCACCACGGTGTTCGCCGCCCTCGCCTTGGTGCTTTCGGCCATCGGCTTGTATTCTGTCCTCGCTTACGCCGTGACCCAGCGCACGGGTGAAATCGGCCTGCGCATGGCCCTCGGTGCGCAACGAGGGCAAGTGATCGCCCTGATCATGCGCAATGGCATGACCCTGGTCGCAATCGGCCTCGCTGTTGGTCTGATCGTCGCAGCTGGCACGGCCCGGCTGATCGAGGCCCAGTTGTATGAGGTCCACACGCTGGACCCGCTCGTCTACGGCGGAGTCACGCTGCTTTTTGCCCTCATCGCGGTTTTCGCGTGTTTGATCCCATCCCTGCGCGCTTCGCGCATCGATCCTCTTGTCGCCCTGCGAACCGACTGAGTTCGCGTTTCCTGCACCATGACCTCGGCGCGCCACCTGAAACCAATCCGGGCCCGCGCCACCGTCGCGGATCGCAATCGCATCAGCTCATAATGCGCGTTTTGTAATCGTCATGCGACTCGCCCTTCGCGCGCTGCTCCACTCGCCCGGCTACACGGCGATCGCCGTGCTAACGCTGGCGCTGGGAATCGGCGTCAACACGTCGATGTTCAGCGTCCTCGACGCACTGCTGTTTCGATCAACTCCGTTCCCGGAATCCGAGCGGCTCGTGCAGCTGGCAGCGCAGACGCGCTCCGGTGAACGGAGCGTGTACTCCGCGGTGGAGATTGAGGAGATCAGGCGAAACGCCGGTGCGTTTGCCGCCCTGACCACGCTGGGGCAGACCTTCTTTTCGCTAGCTGAACCTGGCCAGCCGGCGGAGCGGATCGGTGGCACGCTCGTGTCGGAGGATTTTCCCGAAACCTTTCGCGCTGCACCCATCCTGGGCCGCCTCTTCACTCCGGAGGAGTACCTGCCTGGTCGGAACCAGGTCGTCGTGCTGAGCCACGCGTATTGGCAGCAGCGTTACGCCGGAGCACCGGACGTGCTCGGCCGCACCCTTCGCCTGGACGGCGAAAACGTCACCATTGTCGGCGTCATGCCAGCCTGGTTCGACTACGCCCAACTGTGGCGAGGATCCGCACTCTGGCGCCCGTTGAACTACACGCGCGATCAGCAGGAGTGGCGCGACTATCGCGCGTTCACGCTGCTCGGCCGGCTGCAGAGCGACGCGACTTTGGCGCAGGTGGCGGCAGAACTGGCGCCGATTGCGACCGAGCAGGAGCAACGTCATCCGGAGAGTTACGCCGGAGTGCGCTACCGCGCCCTGCCCCTGCACGAGGCGCTAATGGATGATCTCGGACGCAAGATCTCGTGGATGCTGCTCGGCCTCGCTGGGTTTGTACTGCTCATCGCCTGCGCGAACCTCGCAAATCTCCAGCTCGCACGAGCCACCGCCCACGTTCGGGAAATCGCCATCCGCGCCGCCCTCGGTGCGTCCCGGTGGCGGCTGATGCGCCAGCAGATCCAGGAATCCATTCTGCTTGCCGTCGGCGGCGGCTGCCTGGGCGTGCTGCTTGCTTTCGCGATCAACCGGATCGTGGAACGCGAGTTCCGAGTCGGCGGCATCGGCGGCGTGGTCCGCATCGAGCTCGATGGTGGCGTGCTGGCTCTGACGCTCGTCGTCTCGCTCCTCACCGGTATTCTGTTCGGGCTCGCGCCGGCCTGGCTCGCCTCCCGCGCAGACGTGCACTCGGTCCTCAAGCTGCAGACGCGCGGTGGCAGCGCCGGTCGTGGACAACATCGCGTGAGGCAGGCGTTGATCGTCGCCGAAGTGGCGTTAGCCCTCGTGCTGCTCGGCGGTGCGGCCATGCTCCAGCGCGGTTTTGCCCGCACCCTGACGCGCGAAACGGGCTGGGACACCAAGCAGGTCCTCACCGCCGGCCTGCCGGTATCGGAACGACGGATATCGGGAAATGAGGAACGCGTGGCTCTTTATCGCCGCCTCGAATTGCGCCTGCAGGAACTGCCTGGCGTTGATGAAGCCGCCATCGCCACCTCGTTGCCCGTCGTCAGCTACACCGGCGATCGTCGGATCCTGATCGACGGGCAAAATGCCGGCGACCCCGCGCTGCCGACGGCGTTTCACGTCATGATCACGTCGCGGTATTTTGCCGCGCTCGGGATTCCATTGCTCGAAGGCCGGCTCTTCGCCGAAGAAGTACGGGGCAACGATCCGCCCGTGATCATCATCAACGAGGCTTTGGCCCGCCGGCTCTGGCCGGGACAAAGCGCCCTCGGACGGCGAATCGGCAGCATGGATAGTGGCCAGCCATATTGGGCTGAAGTCATCGGCGTGGTCCGCGATGTGGATACAGCTGCGAGCACCCACGATCCGGCGACGCCGTTTCAGATCTACAAGCCCTTGGCGCAGGAGGCGTGGTCGTACGTTCAGCTTGTTTTGCGCAGTTCGCGCCTCGCCGGCGTACCCGAGGCGGTTCGCCGCGCAGTGGCCGAGGTCGATCCGGACCTGGCCCTCGCGTTCGTGGCCACGGTCGAACAAACGGTCGAACGCCAGCAGCACAACCTGGTGCTCGCCGCGCGCACGCTCACCGGCTTCGCCATCCTCGGTCTGATCCTTGCCGCATTGGGCTTGTACGGTGTGATCTCCCACCTGGTCGTGCAACGCACCGGGGAGTTTGGCATTCGTCTCGCCCTTGGAGCGCAGCCCGGTGACGTGCTGCAACTTGTCCTTCGGCACGGTCTGATGCTCACGCTGGTGGGGACCGTGCTCGGCCTCGCGGGCGCGTACGCGTTGGGCCGGGTCCTGGCGTCTTTGCTGCCCCGGATTGCCGCGCCTGAACTCCTGACGCTCGGCGGTGTGGCCACCTTGTTGTTCCTCACCGCCCTGCTGGCCTGCTGGTTTCCGGCACGTCGTGCCACGCTCGCCGACCCGCTGTCCGCCCTGCGCGCCGAATAAGTCACTTACCGTCCCCATGCCTTCGCTTCGCTCCCGCCTCCTGCTGCTGTTGTGCGTTCTTGCTCTGCCGATGCTGGGCTCGGCCGCACCGAGTCAATGGATCTACGTGCTCCGCTTGATCCCTCGCTTGCACGATGACCAGGCGTGGACCGATGACGATAAACGTGTCGTCGGCACGCATTTCGCCCATCTGCAGGAAGCCACCAAACGCGGTCAGGTCATCTTCGCCGGCCGGACGATGGAGTCATCCGATCGCACTTTCGGCTTGGTGATTTTTGAAGCGGAGGACGAAGCTGCCGCGCACACGTTCATGATGAGCGATCCCGCTGTCCAACGTGGGGTCATGACCGCCGAACTTCACCCGTTTGCGCTCGTACTCTCGAGAACACCCCGGCCGCCTCCGGCGTCAGCGCAACCTTAACTGAATCACGGCCGCCGACCGCAATCTCCACCTCAACCCACGTCCGCCATGAACGACCTCCGCTTTGCCTACCGCCAGTTACTGAAAGCACCGGGGTTCACGTTCGTGGCGGTGCTTGCCCTCGCGCTCGGGATCGGCGCCAACACCGCCATCTTCTCCATCGTTCACGCGATCCTGCTGCGACCACTGCCCTTCCCGGAACAGGAGCGTCTGGTTTTCTTCGGCGAGTGGTCCGAGCAGGTGCCGAACATGTCGGTGAGTTATCCCAACTTCATCGACTTCCGGGATCGCCAGCGGAGCTTCGAGGCCGTTGGCGCCGCCCGGTCGCAGGGATTCAACTACGTCGGGCCCTCGGAGAACGAACGTCTTTCCGGGGCGATGGCCTCGGCTGAGCTGTTCTCCGCGCTCCGCGTTCCGCCCCTGCGCGGCCGGTTGTATTCAGTCGACGAAGACCGCCCGGGCGCCGAACGGACCGTGCTGATCCGTGAAACGTTGTGGCGCCGTCTTTTTGGCGGACAACCAGACGTGCTGGGCCGGCAAATCAACCTTTCCGGCAACCTCTACACAATCATCGGCATCATGCCGGACTCGTTCCAGTATCCGTCAAACCAGACGGAGCTCTGGGTGCCGATCGGTCTGTTTGCGGAGGGTTATGCGCACCGGGCCAGCCACCCCGGAATCTACTGCGTCGGTCGCCTCCGGCCCGGGGTCACGTTCGAGTCCGCGCAGACCGAAATGGTGGGCATCGCGGAACAGCTGGCAGCCGAGTATCCGGACACCAACGCGCGTCAATCCGTGTCGATGCAACTGCTGACGGATCGCGCGTTCGGACGAGTGCGCCCGGCGTTGTTCGTGCTGATGGGGGCGGCGGGCTGCGTGCTGTTGATCGCGTGCGCCAACGTGGCAAATCTTCAACTTGCCCGCGCACACGCACGTGAACGGGAATTTGCGGTTCGCGCCGCGCTGGGAGCCGGCCGGGCCCGAGTGGTGCGGCAACTCCTCGTTGAGAGCCTGGCCCTCGGCCTGGTCGGTGCGGCGGTGGGCATTGGCATCGGGGCGTGGGCGCTCGACGCATTGAAGGCATTCCTGCCGGCCAACGTGCCGCGCGTCGCGGAGGTGGCACTCGATGGACGCGTCCTGTTGTTCGCCATCGTGGCCGGTGTGATCACCAGCGTCCTGTTCGGCCTCGTGCCGGCCTGGCACGCCGCGCGTCAGGATTTGCGGGACGCGCTGGCGCAAGGGGGCCGCAGCGGTTCACCGCGAAGCGGACGCGTGCGCGCGGCCCTGGTCATCACGGAGTTCGCTCTCACCTGTGTGCTGCTGATCGGCGCTGGATTGATGCTGCGCACGCTCAGCAATCTGCGTTCGACCGACCCGGGATTTGAGGTCGAGCAAGTGATCACCTTCAACGTGGTCATGCCGGCGTCCACTCACCCGGAGGACACCGCCCGGGTGCAGACGATGGACCGTGTATTGGAGCGGTTGCGACGCATCCCGGGCGTGTCCTCCGCCGGCTTGATCACTCCCCTGCCCCTGTCCGGCAGCGCGAGCCAGAACAGCTATCATATCGAAGGTGAACCGGAGAGGGAGCCCGGCCGCCAGCCGACCACCGAGTACTTCCATGTCACGGGCGAGACGTTCCAGATCCTCGGCATGCCGCTGATTGCGGGGCGTCCGTTCGACGAGCGCGATCATGCCCAGGCGCCCAAGGTGGCGATTGTTGATACCCGGTTTGCGGAGAAGAATTTTGGCCCTGGTGTGAACCCGATCGGGCGGCGCTTTACCTTCGGCGATGGGCGCGGCGAGGACAACGAGTACATGGAGATCGTCGGGCTCGTGCCGCACATCCAGAACTTCGGCCTGGGTCAGGACACCCGTGAACAGACCTACCAGCCGTACACGCAGGTGGCGCCCGGCTCGGTCACGTTCCTCGTGCGGTCCGGCCAAAGCCAGCTCGCGTTGGCCGACACGCTTCGCCAGGTCATGCGCGAGGTCGCTCCCGACCTGCCGATCTTCGGGCTGGACACGATGGAGGATCTGTTCACCCAAAGCATCGGCACGCAGCGGCTGACCGTGGTCCTTTTGGGCACCTTCGCTGCGCTCGCTTTGCTGCTGGCGGCGCTGGGACTCTACGGGGTGCTCAGCACGATTGTGGGTCAACGCACACGGGAGATCGGTGTGCGCATCGCCTTGGGCGCGACCGCGCACTCGGTGCTGTCGCTGGTGCTCCGCCATGGGCTGGCGCTGGCCGGTCTCGGTCTCGCCATCGGTGCGCTGGGAGCACTGCTGCTCACCCGACTGCTGCAATCGGTTCTGTACGAAGTTTCGAGCACAGACCCCGTCACGTTCGTGGCCGTGCTCGTTGTCCTGCTGCTCGTCGGTGTCGTGGCCTGCTGGTTACCGGCGCGGCGTGCGACCAAGGTCAACCCGATGGTGGCACTTCGTTCGGAGTGACCCAACCGGAGTTCCGCGCCGGCTCACTCTGCCGCCGCGGCCGCCGACTTCACCCGCCACTGGATGGCGTAGTACTCGGTCGGCCCGTCGCCGACGTTGCGCAACGCGTGGGGCACCTGCGAAGCGAGGTAAACGAGGTCACCCGCGACGGCGCGGTGCCACTGTTCCCCGATCTGCATCTCGACCTCACCTTTGAGGATGACCACCAGTTCCTCAACCCGATGGGTGTGGGTGGCGTGGTTCTGCAGGCCGGCGTTGAGCGTGGTCACATGCACCTCGAAATTCTCCAGCATCGGCGTCGGCCGATCGAAGAGCTGGCGCCGGCCGCCCGTGGCGAAGGGTTGAAGCGGAATCTCCGCCCAATCGCTCACGAGCGACTCGCTTGCGGATGCCTCGCCGCCCGACGCCCCAGCCCCGGGCGCCGTTTGGTAGCGAATCACATAATACGTGACCGGCTCGGCGCCGGCATTCGCCAGCCCGTGAGTGACCCCGTTGGTCAGCAGAGCGAAGCTCCCCGGACCGATCACCTTTTCCTCGTCGCCCCAGCGAACCCGGAGTTGGCCGCTTTTGACGATCACCAACTCCTCCAGTTCGGGATGGGCGTGCGGCGGGTGCGCCTCCCGTCCGCCGTTAAGCGTCGTCGCGTGGACCAGGAAGCGGCGAAAATCGAGCGTGGGCTGGTCGTTGATCGCCCGGCGTTCGCCGACCGCGGTCGTCTCGACCGGCAACTGGGCCCAAGTCCAGACACCCGAGGACAACGGGCCCGAATCATTGGCGGAGACGAAGGTCACGGCGAAGAACGCAAAGAGGATGGGTTTAAGCATGGGGTAGATGCGCGGCCTACCGTCGAGCGGCGACGATGAATCCGCAACCCGATCGCTGGTACACGTCCACCCACCTTGCCCGGACGACGGTCGACAGGCCGTTTCGCGCTGGCACCGCCGCTGGAACTGCGTTTGCTCACCGCGCATGCGTTGGACGAGTTGGTGCCTGCTGTGCGGCTGGATCGTGGTCTCTGCGCGAGGCGCGGATGACCTGACCGAAGGCCGCGCACTGCTCGAACAACGAAGGTATGCGGAGGCCCAGCAGGCGTTTGAGAAGGCCGCCGCCACGGATCCCTCCAACGGCGAAATCTTCTTCCAGCTTGGGCGGCTCGCCCGCATGCGCCAGGATTGGTCGACCGCCGTCGAGCAATTGGAAAAAGCGGTGCAGCTTCAGCCAGAGAACGCCGCGATTCAGTACGAGTACGGTGCGGCTTGTGGTCTCTACGCGAATACACTCGGTTTCTCGCTGCGGGCCGCGTCGTGGGCGCGCAAGGGCCGGACCGCTTTGGAGAAAGCCGTCGAACTTGCACCCGACGAAAACAAATACCGGATCGGCCTTGTGGAGTTCTACCGCACGGCGCCCAGCATCGTTGGGGGCAGCATGGCGAAGGCGCTCGAGCAGGCGAACCTGGTCCGGCAAAAGGACACGCTCGCCGGCGGCCTGCTGCTGGTTTCGCTCTACCTGCAGCAGAAACGATTTCACGACGCGCTCGATCTCGCTCGCCAAGTCCTCGATCAACATCCCGACCATCCGCAGGCGCTCTTTCGCTTCGGCGAAACCGCCGCCCATAGCCGGGAGGACACCGCCCGTGGAATCGCCGCGCTCGAACGGGTTTTGACCCTCACCCCTTCGTCGAAGGGAAACCACGACGCTCCACCCGCACTCATTCACTGGCGGCTCGGCCAGTTGCGCGAGACCGAGGGCGACGTGGAGGGTGCGCGGAGCGCCTACCGCGCCGCGCTCGAACACGATCCCAACCTCCTCGGCGCCGCGACGGATCTCGCGCGGTTGCCCCCTGAAAAACCACGTGAGTAGCGACCGGCCGCCCTTGGTTGAGTTTCGCGAGGTCAGCAAGCGCTTCGGCGACAGCTCGCTCGTTCTGGACCGGTTAAGCTTCTCCGTTGAGGAAGGCGAATTCGTCACGTTCATCGGCCCGAGCGGCTGCGGGAAATCGACCTTGCTTCGCCTGATCGCGGGGCTGACGCCCGTGTCATCCGGTGATCTGGTGATTCGGCCAGGCGCCGGTGGCCCTTCGCTGGAACAGGCTTTTGTCTTTCAGGATCCCCGGCTTCTGCCGTGGCTCACGGCGGAGCGAAATGTGGAAGTGCCGCTCCGGCTGCGGGGCGTGCCACGCGCCGAACGTCGCGCGCTCGCCGCCACGCACCTCGAACGAGTGGGATTGCGCACCCGGGGCGACGCCTATCCCCGGCAGCTCTCCGGCGGCCAACGCATGCGGGTGTCACTGGCGCGCGCTTTGGTCCTCTCGCCGCGGCTCCTGCTGCTCGACGAGCCGTTCGGCGCGTTGGACGAACTCACGCGCGATCATCTCAACGAGGAGTTGCTCGGCCTGCGCCAGCAGGAAGGCTGGACGGCGTTCTTCGTCACGCACTCGGTCGGCGAGGCCGTCTTCCTGTCCAATCGCATCTTCGTGCTCGGCGCCAATCCCGGGCATGTGCACCAGGAGGTACGGGTCCCGTTTCCGTACCCTCGTACTGAATACACACGGCAATCGCCCGAGTACCTGCAGCTCGTGGCGGAAGTGTCCCGCCTGTTGCGCTCGGTTGAGCGTGGTCCGTCATGAGCGCCTCCCGCTGGCCCCGCCTCGGCCTGTGGCTGCTGCCGCTCGCGACCGGATTGCTGGTCATCGGACTCTGGTACTTGATCCACGCCAGTCTTTCCTCCGATCGGCGATTCCTGCTGCCGCCCCCGCATGCGGTGCTGGCCGCCTTTCAAGAGCAGGGCCCCACGCTTTGGCGGGCCGCCCTCAACACCAGTCAGGGCGCGCTGTTGGGCTTCAGCGCGGCCGTGTTGAGCAGCATCGGGCTCGCCGTCCTGCTGTCGCTCACGCCGCTGGTTCGAGCCAGCCTGTATCCCTACCTGATGATGCTGCAGATGACGCCCGTCATCGTGCTCGCACCAATCCTCGTTCTGTGGGTGGGCCCCGGCCTCGCCAGCGTCAGCGTAATCACGTTTCTGATCTGCTTCTTTCCGATGGTGGTGAACAACACGCAGGGGTTGATCTCGACCGACCGTCACCTCGTCGAGTTCTTCCGCATGTGCCGGGCGAGTCGCGCGCAGGAACTGCTGCTCCTGCGCCTTCCCGCGGCACTGCCCTATTTCTTCACCGGACTGCGCATCGCAGCAACGCTCGCCGCCATCGGCGCGATCGTCGGTGATTTCACTGCGGGCAACGCCGCCGGGGACGGCGGAGGTCTGGGTTTCCTCACGATCATCTACAGCTCCCAGTTCAAAATGGCCGCCCTGTATGCGACGGCCTTGACCGGGTGCGCCCTCGGCTTCGTGTTTGTCGGCTCGGTCTTCTTCCTCTCGTGGCTCTTCCTTCACCGCTGGCACGACGCGTACCATCGCCCCGACGCCTGAACGCAGTCGCGTCGTGGTGGCGCCGTCAGCGCGCCCTCACGGCTCGGTTGGGCACGCTGCTGATGATCGTCGGACTCGGATTGGCCGGATGTTCACGCTCGGAGCCGAAACCCGCGGCGCAGCCACCACGCGCTGACGCCCCGGCGGTGGCGATCCGGTTCCAGACCGATTGGTATCCACAACCTGAGCACGGCGGCTTCTACCAGGCGCTGGCCCGCGGCTTCTATTCGGAAGCCGGGCTCGACGTGACGATCCTGCCGGGAGGCCCGGGCGCGCGCACGTCGCAGCGACTCGCCGCGGGTGCAGCCGACATGGGCATTCATCGGAGCGATGACCTGATGGTGCAAGCCGGCCAGGGGTTGCCGTTCGTGATTGTCGGAGCGTTCATGCAACGCGATCCCCAGGCGCTGTTGCTGCACGCGTCGGACCCGGTCCGCGAGTTCGCCGACCTTGATGGCCGCACGATCATGGCGATGCCCGGCACCACGTGGGTCGCTTACCTGCAACGGCGGTTCAACATCACGTTCAACGTCGTGCCGATGAGCTACAGCCTCGCGCAGTTCATCGGTGACCCCCGGCTCATCCAGCAGTGTTTTGTCACAAATGAGCCGTATTTCTTGCGGGAACACGCGGTGGCAGCCCGCACGCTCCTGCTGGCCGAGGCCGGTTACGAGCCCTATCGGGCGATCTTCACCACGCGTCGGTTTCTCAACGAGTTTCCCGACGCCGTGGCGGCGTTCGTGCAGGCATCGCTGCGCGGTTGGCAGGAGTTCATCCATGGTGACGCCACCGCCGGCAAGGCGCTCATTCGCGAGCGCAATCCGGAAATGACGGAAGACTTCATCGACTACTCAATCGGCGCCATGCGGGAGCATCGTTTGTTCGAGGGTGATCCCGCGCGCGGCGAAGCGCCGGGACAGCTGCGCCGGGAACGACTCACTGCCCAAGCCGTCATGCTGGTTGAACTGGGGATTCTGGTGACGTCGCCGCAGCTGGATGAGCTGGTCGTCGCACCCGGCCTGCAGCGCGACTAGACGCGAAAGGTGCCGCGATTTCCGCGCTCGCCCTCGCACGCGCGGTTTCCACGATGGACCCTTCCGTTGTGTGTCCTCGCGTGGCGACCCTGCGCGGTGGCACATCCGTTGCTCAAGTTCACGTCCCCCCCGATGCGCCTCCTCCCACTGAAGGTCTCAACGCTAACCGCCTCTCTTCCGGGGCTGCTCGCGCTCGCCGCACCTCACGTCGGGGGCCAGACCGCCGACGCAGTAACGGAACTCGAACGTTTTATCGCCCAGGAAACGGCGCTTTCCGCCTCGGGTGATATTCTGCCCACCTCGCGGTCCGTCGGATCCGTCTTCGGTCCGCTGCCGCTGGTTGACACCCCACGGGCCGTGACGGTCCTGACGCCTGAGCTTCTGCGGCTCCTCGACATCCAGGATTTTTCGGATCTCGCGCGGATTGGCGCCGGCACGCAGCAGATCAACTACTATGGTGTTCCGGGCGTGCCGAGTTTTCGCGGGGCGAAAGCCGGCGTTTTCCTCAACGGCGTCCAGCGCGCCTGGCAGCGCAACGAGATGCCGTTGTCGTTCGGCTCGGTCGAGGCAATGGACCTGGTCAAAGGGCCCGCCCCCGCGCACTTCGGCGCGAGCCAGATCGGTGGATACGCCAACCTGCTGCCGAAGTCGCCCTTCTTTGACCGGAAGCGTGGATCCATCACCGTCGAAATCGGGCAGTACGACCACTATCGGGTCCAACTCGACCTCGGTGGTCCGGTTCTGATTGGCGATCGCCCGTCCGCGTATCGGGTTTCCCTTACAGGCCAGGTCGCCGACGACTACTATAACCGCGTGGGCAACGACTTTTTGTCGGCTTACGGCGCGGTGAAATCCCAACTGGCGGACGGCGTCACGCTCTTCACCGGCGGCGAGTATTTCCGGTACCGGTCCAATGAAAACGCAGGCTGGAATCGCCCGACCCAGGATCTGATCGACCGCGGCGAATACATCATCGGCGAACCCGTCTCACTGACTTCACCGGAATGGGGCGGACGGGTCGTGCGCACGTTGATCGAGTATCCACACACCGCACACCTCGCTCCCGCCTTCGCCACACCCCTGGTGGCGCTGGCGATCCCCGGCGACGTGGCGCGCGCGCGCATTCCCGCCGAGCTGCGCGCGCACCTGATCGACATGAACGATCCCGCCACCGTGGCGCGGGTGTATCAAGTCCTGCCCGCGTCCGCCATTCCTCCGTTTGCGTCACCGGGTCTGCAGCCCGTCACCGAGGCGGCGATGGCGCAGGTGACCAAAGCCACTCAGGACGTGTACATCTACACGCCGGAGTACTTCGCCGCGGGAGGTGAGGTGCTCACGGAGCGGATCGACGGCCGCACCGTGCTGGCGGACGAGGCGGACTTCGCCGACTCCTCCAACCTGCTCTACTTTGCGGACCTCGAGATCACACGGAATCCTGATCGCACGATTAAGGGCCAGTTTCTCCTCGACCGCATCAAGACCAACAAGCTTTCCACCTACGGATACGGCATCGACACGGAGCAAGTCGTGCTTGAGACGAAGGTCCACGCGACGGAGTCGTTCGCCTGGTGGGAAGGAGTGACCGCCACCTACGGCGCGTCGGCCCGCTACACGGATGCCAAGCTCCTTCAGGATTACTTTGCCGAGCCCTTCAGTCGGCGCGACATCACGCGCGACACGATCAGTCCCAACTCGGTCGTTCCGGCCGGCGGTCAACGCGGGCCGGACGGACGCAATTTCTGGTCACCCACGGCACAAGGCGGAGCCAACGCGCACTCAAAGCTGTGGCAACTCAGTGCATTCTCCCACGCCCAGGCGCGGTTGACGCAGCGCCTGCAATTGATCGGCTCGCTGCTCGTCGCCCATGCGCCGTACCGGACGCGTTACCCTTCGGAAGTCGATCTGGTGCCGGCGGACGATCCCCGTCGCGACCCCGTGTCTGCAGAAAAGAACTACACGACCTTCAGCCTCAGTCCGGTTTTCGAGGTCCGGCCCGGTCTGAACCTGTATGCGACCTGGCAGCACGGCACGGCTCTCGATCCGCTGATGGGCGGCCCGATTGTGAACGAGGGGAACTTTGCGCGCGGGGAGTTGTGGGAGGTGGGAGCGAAAACCGAACTGATGGACGGTCGGTACTTCGCCAGCCTCGCGGCGTATCAATGGGAGCAGACGGCTTTCGACGAACGCACCAACCGCGCGGAGCCCTTGGAGGGCGAAGGCGTGGAACTGGAGTTCACCGCCGCCCTGACGGAACGGCTGACGCTGCTCCTTGCCGCCACGCACCAGCGGGTCTGGCGAAATTCACCGCTCCCTTTCCGCCCCGGCGCCTACACACCCGAGCAATGGGCGCTGTACGGCGGCGTGCTTGGTTTCCTCACGCCGGAGGGCCGCCCAGCCAGCAACCCGAACCTGATTTACCCGGGTTCGCCGGAGGCACAGGCGAAGGCATTCCTCGTGTACCGGTTCGACTCCGGCTGGGCGATCGCCGGCGGACCGATCTGGAGCGAGGCCTACTGGCACAACTTTGAACGCACGCTGCGCCTCCCCGAAAGCGTCGTCTGGCATGGCTCGATCTCCTATCGTCGCCCGAAGTGGGAGTCCACGTTGACACTCGAGAACATCACCGACGAGGACTACTTCCGGAGCGCGGAGCCGGTTTTTGCGGCCAACACTCTGCTCACCAAGGCGCCCGGGTTTAACGCGAAGATCAGCGTCACGTTGCGTTTCTGACCGCTGAACGGTCGCCGCCGCAGTTGCACCGCGTGCCGTCAACGGCTTAGGTTGGCGCGATGCATCCCGTTGCCTCGTTCCTGTTCTGCTTCGCGGTTGGCGCGGTGGCGCTGACCGGTTGCTCGCGCCAGAATCGTGATACCGCCGCGGCGGAGCAACCCAAGGGCGAGGCGTTCCCGATCGTCGTGCAGCTCGACTGGGTGGCCGAGCCCGAGCACGGCGGCTTTTACCAAGCACAGGCACGCGGCTTTTTCCGCGAGGCTGGACTCGACGTGACGCTGATCCCCGGCGGCCCGAATGCCTTCGTGATGCCGAAGATCGCAACGGCCCAGGCCCACATCGGCCAGGCCGACAGCACCAACACGCTGCTGGCGATCAACGAAGGCCTGCCGGTCATCCAGGTTGGCGCGGTGTTTCAAAACGACCCCTCGGTGCTGATGCTGCACGCCGACAATCCGGTTTCCTCATTCGAGGAACTCGACGGCAAGACGATCATGGCGCGGCCGGAATGGGCGTTCCTGCCGTATTTGAGAAAGAAATACAGCATAGACTTCCAGGTCATCCCGCAGAATTTCTCCGTGGCGAACTTCATCGCCGACCGGAACTTCATCCAGCAAGGGTACTACATCGCCGAGCCTTACCACATCCAGAGGGGCGGCGGCAAAACGCCCAAGTACCTTTACGCCTGGGACGCCGGCTTTGATGCCTACACGGTGCTGGTGGCCAATCGACCCTGGGCGGCGGCACATCCGGACGAGATGCGACGTTTCCTCGCCGCTTACATCCGCGGCTGGCGCGATTACCTGGAGAATGACCCCACACCAGCCCACGAGCTGATGAAGCAGGCGAATCCGAACAATACCGACGACTTCCTGATGTTCTCCCGGCAGATGATCATTGATGAGCGCTTGGTCACCGGCCGTGGTCCGAGCGACGGCCCGAATCAGATCGGACGCGTGAACCCGGAGCGTTTTGCGACGCAACTCCGTCAGCTGGAGGAGCTCAACATCCTGCCGGCGGGCAATCTCCAGGTCGCGGACGTTGTCACCACGGAATACCTACCGTAACGGCGCCGCTCCAGTCCGGCCGGCCGTCCTGCTTTCCCCACTCCGTCCTGCTCCGTTGATGATCACCCGCCTTTGCCAGACCGCGCTGGTCGCTGGTGTCGCAGTCCACCTGCTGCTCGTCCTCTTCAACAACCTCACGGACTATCCTTCGAACTATCGCTTCGTCGCCCACGTCCTCGCGATGGATACAACGTTTGAGGGCAATCGCGGGATGTGGCGGGCCATCACGCACCCGGCGGTGCACCACGTCTTCTACTGGGTCATCATCCTGTGGGAGCTCGTCGCCGGGGCGCTCTGCACGCTCGGCGCAGTCCGGTTGTGGCACGCGCGGCGGGCGGACCGGGTCACCTTCGCGCGGGCCAAACCACTCGCGACATTGGGCCTCACGATCAGCCTGCTCCAGTGGTTCGTGGCCTTCCTCACGGTCGGAGGAGAATGGTTCCTCATGTGGCAGTCGCGCACTTGGAACGGCCAAGAGGCGGCGTTCCGCATGTTTGCCTGCCTCGCCCTGGTCCTGATCTTCCTCCACCAACGCGAACCGGAGACAGAGTGATCCGCCAGCGGCTGCGCTAACGGCGCCTCCCGGCCGGATCAGTTGGGCACCGCCGCGTCGCGGTCGGCCACCACCTGCAGGATGATCGCCCGCAGGCGATCGAGCCGGATCGGCTTCGTCAGATGAAAGGAGAACCCGGCCTTCCGGCTGCGGGCAACGTCGTCCTCCATACCGTATCCACTCACCGCGATTCCGCGCAGACCATGCCGATCCCTGAGCTGCGCCATCATCTCGACGCCACTCTGGTCCGGCAGGCCGAGGTCACTGATCACCAAGTCGTAAGTCTTGGCTTCCGCCAACTGGATCGCGTCCGCGGCGGTGCTCACACCGTCCACCGCATGGCGATCGCGGCGCAACAGACCCTCCATCACGCGGCGGGTATCATCGTGATCTTCGACCAGAAGAATCCGGATACCAGCGGCTTGCGTGGCCGCGACCGTGGCGGCGGCGGGCTGGAGTCGAGGGGTCGGCGAGCCAATCGTACGCGCTGACGGGGGGACGGAGTTGGAGAGATCGGACTTCATAACGTCAGCAAACACCACTGCCCTGCCAAAAGGCCGACGTACGGGGAACGGACGAGGAACCGAGGGGTTTCAGGCAGCAGGAGGAGAGAGGGCACACGGCAGAGGACGCGGCACTGACGGCGGGCTGATTAACCGGTTCCCGAAAAAACCCCTAGTGTAAGCTGGGGGTTCAACGCGCCTCTCCGCGCGCCCGAGATTCTGTCGTGCGTTCAGCGGGGCGCCACGCCACGCTGGGTCATGCCCGAACTGCGGGATTGCCTCGTCCTCCATGGCCCGGACCTGACCCCTCATCGCTGCGCCCGGTTGGCATGGCTGGGCGACACCCTCACCGCCATCGAACTCGGCCCGCCGGAACCTCAACTGACCCACGGCAGCCTCGTTATCATTCCGGGCCTTTACAATGGCCACACCCACATCGGCGACAGCGCCCTTCCCGACGGCGCCACGGGGCTGACGCTCGAAGAGGCGTTCTTCCGGCCCGCCGGTTACAAGTACCGCGAGCTCGCGCGACTGACTCCCGAGGCGCACCTGCCTCATCTCGTCGCGCATCACCGCTACATGGCGCAGTCAGGCACGATCGCACACCTCGATTTTCGCGAACAGGGCCCCGCGGGGGCCGAACTCCTGCGCGCTGCCAGCCGCGAATCCGACGTGGACGCCATCATCCTCGGGCAACTCGACCACAGCCCCTTCAACGAAGCTGAACTGGACGCCAATGCCCAACCGCTGCCCGACGCGAGCCGGCACGAGTTGATCGCACTCTTGGCGGCGGCAGACGGTTTCTCGGAGAGCACCATCAACGACCTGACCGATCCGACTTGGCGCCAGGTGCGCGCCGCGACGCAGGCCGCCGGCAAGCTCCGCGCCATCCACTGCCTGGAGAACGTCACCTATCGCGACACCGCCCAGCGGCGCACCGGACGTGGCGACCTGGCCCGCGCGCTCGACGTGTACGACCCGCACCTCATCGTGCACCTCACGGTCGCGACCTCGGACGAGATCGACCTGCTCGCCCGTTCCGGCAAGACGGTCGCCATCAATCCACGCGCCAACGCCGTGCTGGGCCTGCCGCTGCCGCCCGTCGCGGCCTTGTTGGAGGCCGGGGTGAATCTGCTTCTGGGAACAGATAATGTGATGCTGAATCCGCCGTCCCTGCTGCAGGAGCTCGATTTCACCCTGAAGCTCTGCCGGAGCCAGGCCGGCGACCCGCGGCGACCCGACCCGGCGCAAATCCTGGCCATGTGCACCCGCAATATCCGTCCGCTCCTCGGCCGTGACCACTACGGCTATCTCGAGAAGGGGCTGCCCGCGGATTTTGTCGTCCTCGATTTTCGCGCCGGACACCTGCGGCACTCGCGTCATGTGCTGGCCAGCATCGTCAGCCGCGTCTCGCCGGCGGACGTGCTCGCCACTTACCGGCACGGGCGAGCGCTATGGCGGCATCCCAGTTTCACCGTTTAGCCGGCCGAGCAGGTTCGCTGTCCGCAACGCAGTCGACAACACGGACGATCGCCGTTGAGTGTGGCGGCTTCCGCCAGACCCGTCCCTTCATGCCGCCTCCCGCCTCACCTCGTGACCGTTTTCTCGACGTACTGCGCTCGGCCGTCCAGACCGGCGCTTTCATCAAGCTGACCCTGGCGAAGTACCGCGGCGCCGACGAAGGGTTGAAGAACTGCTTTGTCCGGCCGGTGCAGTTGAAAAGCGGCCCGCACTTGTCGTTTGTTTGGCGATACAGCACCCGCGACGTGACCAAGAACCATCCGCCGGCTGAGGCGCTGGCGTTGCTCGAAACGCTCATCGGCCGCGACTTCCTGGATGCGCATCTCTTCACGCCGGCCCAGACGGCGCACCTGGAGACCGGGGCGAGCGGTCGCGTGCGCACGTCCATCAAATTGGCCAGCGAAGCGCCCGAACAGCCGGCTCTCTCCCACGATCGCGTGAAGGAACGCCCGTTGGAAGCGACCAGCGGCTGGTTGCACTCGCTGTGTGTGACCAACCCGCAGGGCCAACCTCGCGCCGGCATGGCGCCAAAGCTGCGCCAGATCCAGAAGTTCACCGAACTCCTGCAGCATCTGATCGCCGAAGCCGGATTGGCCGGGGACGATCGCCCGCTCCAGGTGGTCGACATGGGCAGCGGCAAAGGCTACCTGACCTTCGCCACGGCGACGCTGCTGGGACCGCGGGCCACCGTCCGCGGCGTGGAGCGTCGTCAGGAACTCGTGGATACATGCAACCGGTGCGCAACCGAGCACCAGTTGGGCAACCTCTCCTTCTCGGCCGGCACGATCGAGACCCAGTCCCCCGGCGCGCTCGACGTGCTGATCGCGCTGCACGCGTGTGACACCGCCACCGATGAGGCCCTTGCCCACGGGGTGGCCTCGGGCGCGGCGTTGCTGGTCGTCTCGCCCTGCTGCCATCAGGAACTGCGGCCGCAACTCACACCACCGCCGGTGCTCGCACCGGCGCTGCGCCACGGGATCCTGCTGGAACGGCAGGCGGAGTTTGTGACGGACTCCCTCCGGGCCTTGGCGCTCGAAGCCCTGGGTTACCGCACGAAGATCTTTGAGTTCATCTCCACCGAGCACACGGCGAAGAACCTGATGCTGGCGGCCGTTCGCAGCGGCGGCGGGCGCGATCCCGCGGCGGAGCGCAACCTGCGCGAATTCGCCGCCTTCTACGGCATCACGGAGCAACGGCTGGTCCAGCGACTCGGCCTGTCGCTGCAGCCATGACGTGGGATCAACTCGACTGGGCCATCCTCGACCGGTTGCGCGATCGCTTTCTGCAGGGAAGCGTCACCGGGCCGTATTGGCAAAGCGACGACGACCTCGCGCACTACGACGCCACCTACGCGGAGCGCATCGGGTGGAAGTGGGACGCGGTTCTGGGCGAACTCCGGCGCCGCGGCTGGCAACCGCAAGCCGGCGCCGTGCTCGACTGGGGTTGCGGCAGCGGCGTCGCCGGCCGCCGGGTCGCGACGGCCTGGCCGGCCCAGGTGACAGCGCTGTCCTGCTGGGATCACTCACCGCGCGCGAGAGAGTTTGCCGCCCGACGCGCCCGCGAAGCACGGCCCGATCTGCCTGCCACAGCGGTGGACGATGCCGCCCAGGCACCGCCAGGCACGCTCGTGCTCAGCCACGTGTTGAACGAACTGGATCCACTTGGTCGCGGGGCGCTGGCGGAGGCAATCGAACGTGCGCAGACGGTCCTCTGGGTGGAGCCCGGCACCTCCACGGTGGCGAAGGATCTCGTCCAGTGGCGCGAGAAGTACCGCAAGACCTTTCGTTTCGTCCTGCCCTGCCCCCACCAAGGCCAGTGCGGCTTGCTCATGCCGGGCAACGAACGGCATTGGTGCCACCATTTCGCCGCGCCACCGAGCAGCATCTTCGCGGATTCCAATTGGGTGCGGTTCGGCCAGCGCGCCGGCATTGACCTGCGCAGCCTGCCCTACTCCGTGCTCGTGATGGAACGTATCAACGCTCCGGAGACAGCTCCGCTGCCGCCGGGCGCTTCGCGCATCCTCGGCCGCCCCGAGCAGTTCAAGCCCTACGCGCGGTTCCTCAACTGTGACGTCACAGGCGTGCAGGAACTGACCCTGCCCAAGCGCGTGGATCCCGTCGTGTACCGCCGACTCGAACGGGCGGACGCTCCCCGGCTCTGGCAGTGGCAACGCGAAGGCGGCACCATCCGCCAGGCCGAGCCGCTTTGAACGCCGGTCACGCAACCGTGGAGGGTGCTCAGCCTCCGCGGGTTCGCCATTGCGCGCGCTGCGCAACGTTGCTCAGACTGCGCGCGCCATGATTTCGCTTCGCGGCATCGAACGCGTTTTTCCGCTCAAGGGTGGCCCCTTTTACGCCCTCCGGAATATCACTCTCGAAATCGCCGCCGGCGACTTCGTCTCGATCATGGGGCCGTCCGGGTCCGGCAAATCCACCCTGCTTCACGTGCTCGGCCTGCACGACAACGCATGGGCCGGCGAGTACTGGTTCGAAGGCGAACCCGTCCACCGGATGGACAAGAAGCGTCGCTTCGAGCTGCAAAAGCGAAACCTCGGGTTCGTTTTCCAAAGTTACCATCTGCTCGACGACCTGACGGTCTATGAGAACCTGGAGGTACCGCTTTCCTATCGCGACACGCCAAAAAAAGAGCGGGAAAGCATCGTCTGCGACATGCTCGACCGTTTCCAGATCGTCGGGAAAAAGGACCTGTATCCCAGCCAGCTCTCCGGCGGCCAGCAGCAACTCGTCGGCATCGCCCGCGCGCTGATCGCAAAACCCAAGCTGATCCTCGCCGACGAGCCCACCGGCAATCTTCATTCTGACCAAGGGCGTGAAATCATGGAGCTGTTCAAGAAGCTCAATGAGACGGAAGGCGTGACCATCGTGCAGGTGACGCACTCCAATGACAACGCAGCGTACGGGCGGCGAATCGTCCGTCTCGCCGACGGCGTGATCGTCAGCTAGCCAGTGGCGTGTCCCGAAATCGGGAAAGCGCCTTCCCGCCGGTGGCTTACGCGGTTCCAGAAGGCCGTTGCCTTGAACACGCAAGGCACACGCAAGGCGCAATAAGTTAGTAACTTACATCGGACCGCCGCGGTTGGCACGTGCGCTGCAACAGCAATTGGAACGTCCGCTTCATCCCTCATGCGTCTTCGCCTTCGCCTTGTTTGTCTCGCCCTCAGTGTCAGCCCTCTCGTCACCGCCCAGGTCCAAGCTCAGGAGCCGGTGCTTGAACTGACCCTGAGCGACGCGATTCAGCAGGCGCTGGCGAAGAACTACACGATCAAGGTCGACCGCTTCAGCACCCCGATCGCGCGCGCGGACCTGCTGGCCGCCTGGGGCACCTTCGATCCGGTCCTCTCCGCCACGTACAGCTACAGCGAAGACGGCAACCCTCAGCCAACCGATCCGACGGGCAACCGTCCGCCCGGCACGGTCGTGGAATCGGACTACTACGACCTGAGCCTGCGCGGCCTCACGCCGTGGGGCCTTTCGTACCGGTTCGGCGCCAGCACGCAGAACCGCCGGGTTTCGACCGTCGGGTTCCTCGACAACTACTACACCTTCGCCGGGGTCGAGATCACCCAGCCATTGCTGCGTGGGTTTGGCTTTGGCGCCAATCTCGTCGGTGTACGTCTCGCTGCGGCTTCGCGCGGCATCTCCGAATGGGAGTACCGCGCCACGGTGATGGATGTCGTCACCGACGTGATCAACGCGTACCACGATCTCTTCTTTTACCAGAAGAACCTCGAAATTGCGCAGCGCTCTCGCGATCTCGCCAGCGGTTTGGTGGTCGAGAACGAACGCCGGTATCGGGCCGGTGGGCTATCCGAGGCCGATGTCACCGCCGCTCGAGCCCGTGTCGCCACCCGCGAGGAAGCCATCCTGCTGGCGCAACGGGCCGTGCGCGACCAGGAGAACTTTCTGAAGCAGCTGATCACCGACGAGCGCTCGATCACGATGATCGACCGCCCCTTGCGCATCGCTCCCCCGGAATCGCTTCCCCCGATCACACCAGAGCCAGCCCTCGATTTCCGCCGGGCCCTCGACCAGCGTCCAGACTACCAGCGCGCCCGGCTGCTCGTCCGGCGCACGGACCTGAACCGTCGCTATCGTCGCAACCAACTTCTCCCGCGCGTCGACCTGGTCGGCAGCTACGGCTATAACGGGCTCGACGAGCACTTCTCGGTCAGCCGCCGTCAGGTCACCGACCGCGAGATCCGCTCCTACAGCCTCGGAGCGGTGGTCAGCGTCCCGTTGACCATGGCCACCGAGCGCGGCAACTACCGCTCCGCCAAACTGACGCATGAGCAGGCGATGACCGCCCTCGAGCAACTGGAGCAGGCGATCGTCGTCGCCGTCGGCAACGCCGCCGGCCAGATCAACACGGCCGCCCAACGCGTGGAGGCCACACGGCGCTCGCGCGAGCTCGAGCAGCAGAATCTTGACGCCGAAGTGAAGAAACTGCGCTCCGGCACGGGCAATACGTTCTTCGTCCTCCAACAACAAGAGATCCTGGCCAACACGGAGATCCGGGCCTTCCGGGCGCTGGCAGACTATCAGAAAGCGCTGGCGGCCTACGATCGCCAGCTTGGCGACACCCTGCAGCGCCACCGGATCCGGATCGACGACACGCTGCAGCCCGGGCCCAATCAGCGCTGAGGCGCGGTCGCGCGGCGCGGGCCATCCCAGCACACGGAGCGACGAGCGCGCCAGCATTCGTCGCGAGTGGGCGTTCCCCGCACTTGACTCGCGAGGCTGCGTCACGGCAACCTGCTCCCTTTCTCTTCACTCCCCCATGGGCAAGCAATACAACAAAGCCATCAAACGGAAGCGCCGCGAGGCCTATCTCAAACGGAAAAAGGCTGCTGCCGCGGCAACCAAGACCAAGTCCAAGGCGAAGAAGTAACGCTGCCCGCCTGCGTCTCCACCGCGGCTCGCGAGGCCGCGGTTTTTTTGTCGACCGTTCTCCGTCTCACTCGTCCAGCCGTCCGCCCGTTTCTTCTCAGCGTCTGCCCGCTGAACGTCCGTCATGCTCAAGGTTAGTCTGATTTCTCTCGGCTGCGCCAAAAACCTCGTGGATAGCGAGATCATGGTCGGCCATCTCCACCAGGCCGGGATGCAGGTCATCCCGGAAGCCGACAAGGCCGACGTGGTGATCGTCAACACCTGCTCGTTCATCGACTCGTCCAAGGAAGAGTCCATCGGACACATCCTCGAGGTTCATCAGAACCGGGGGATGCGGAAGAAGAACAAGGCTCAGAAGCTGATCGTCGCCGGCTGCATGTCGCAGCGGTTCTCGAAGGACCTGCCAGGCGCCCTGCCCGAGGTCGACGCCTTCATCGGTCTCGACCAGGTGACCAAGGTCGTGCCGATCATCCAGGAGATTTACGCCAAAGAGCGCGGCACGAAAGAGGCCCCGGTGTCGTTCATCGAGGGTCGCTCGACATACATTCCGGACTATGACACGCCGCGCTTCCGCCTGACGCCGCGGCACACCGCTTACGTCAAAATCGCCGAAGGCTGCAATCACCCGTGCACCTTCTGCATCATCCCGCAGATTCGCGGCCGTCACCGCAGCCGCACCGTCGCCAGCGTCGTCACCGAGGTGCGACGGCTCGTCGCCGAGGGTGTGAAGGAGATCAACCTGATCTCCCAGGACACGACGTTCTTCGGCATGGACACGTGGGAGCAGCGGCCGAATCCCCGCACGCCGGTGGACTCCAGCCGCGGCACCGCGTTGACGACCCTGCTGCGGGAACTGAACGCGATTGAGGGCGATTTCTGGATCCGGCTGCTTTACACGCACCCCGCGCACTGGAGCGACGAACTGATCAAGACGATCGCTGAGTGCCCGAAGGTGGCCCGCTACATCGATATCCCGCTGCAGCACATCAGCGACCACATGTTGGGGCTGATGCAGCGTGAAACGAGCGGCGACTACATCCGTGATCTGATCCGACGTATCCGCGCCGGCATTCCCGGTATCGCCGTGCGCACGACGTTCATCGTCGGTTTCCCGGGCGAGACCGAGGCCGATGTGGACGAGCTCTGCGCGTTCATCCGCGAAACCAAGTTCGAACGCCTGGGCGTGTTCCGCTACTCACAGGAGGAAGGCACGCGTGCCGCCAAGATGGCCGACCAGCTTCCGCCGAAGGTGAAGGAGGCGCGCTGGCATCGGGCCATGGCGCTGCAGAAGGAAATCGCCGCCGAGGTCAGCCGCACCTACGTCGGCCGGACCCTGCGCGTGCTGGTGGAAGAGCCGGGCGTCGCGCGCGGTGAAGCCGATGCGCCCGATATCGACGGCCGCGTTTATGTGCCGCGCGAGTTGCCGGTCGGCGAGTTCATCGATGTGACCATCACGGGCTACCAGGACTACGATCTGCTCGCCCTGCCGCCCGGTCTGCGTCCCGCCGAGTTCAAGGTCGCCCGGCAGGCCCAGTAACTTTTTCCGGCCTCTCGGTCCGCGAACGATGCGCCCCGCCTTCAAGGAATGGCAGGTGATCGTCGACGTGCTCGGTGCTGGCGCACAAACGCTGCTCCTGCGCAAAGGCGGGATTCACGAGGGCCGCGGCGGCTTCCGCGTCAGCGCGGACCGTTTCTGGCTGTTCCCGACCCGCTTTCATGCGCAGCGGGAAAAGACCAAACCCGCGGCGCACGTCCATTTCAACGAAGCCTCTCCCGACGAAGCAGTGACGCTCTCCCTCTTCGCCGAGCTGGTGGAAAGCGCCTTCGTCACGGATTGGCCGACAGTCGCCGCGTTGGCGCCTTATCACCTCTGGACCGACGCCACCGTCCGGGAACGTTTCGAGTGGTCAAAACCTCGTGGGCTGCACGTGTTGATCCTGCGCGTCCATCGCCTGCACGAACGTTTGACGCTGCCACTTACCCCCGAAATGGGAGGCTGCAAGTCGTGGATCGAGTTGCCCCCCGACTTCGACGAGCGGCCGAGCGCGCCCGTGCTGAACGACGCGACGTTCGCCGCCCAGCTGGCCGAGCTTCGCCAGCGGATCGGGGCGGCGCAGTAACGGCACCGCCCCGGTCACCGGGTTCGCGGTTCAGCGCTGCGGACGCAGCTTGATCACGAGGTCCTTGGCCTCGACCGTGTCCCCGACCGCCGCGTTCACTTCCTCCACGATGCCGTCGGCCTGCGCGTAAACGGTCGTCTGCATCTTCATCGCCTCGAGCAGCAGGAGCTTGTCGCCCTTGGCCACCTTGGCGCCCACCGATGCGGACAGCACCACGACCAAACCCGGAATCGGCGCGGCCACATGCAACGGGTCCGAGAGATCAGCCTTGGGACGAGCCTTGGCTTTCGGCGCGACGCTCTTGTCGACGATGTACGCCTCGCGCGTGATGCCGTTGAGCTCGTACGTCACGGTCCGGCGACCGTCCTTGTCCGGCGAGCCGACGCTGACGAGCCGGATGATGAGGACCTTACCCTCTTCGATCTCGACCGAGATCTCTTCTCCCGGCTTGAGCCCATAGAAGAAGGAGGGCGTGGGCAGGACGCTCACATCGCCGAAGTCCCGCTGGTGCTTGGCAAAGTCGGCGAAGACCTGCGGGTACATGAGATGTGAATACAGCTCGTCCGTGCTCGGCTCTCGACGGAGTTTCTCGGCCAGCTGACGCCGAGCGTCATCCAGCGCCCCGTCGTCTGACTTCTGGCGCTTGCCTTTGGCGGCCTTGAGCGAGGCCTGGTACCGCGTCTTGGCTTCCCGATGGCGCTGCTCGCCGAGAATCGCGCGTGACACCGCCTCCGGCCAGCCGCCGTCCGGCCAGCCGAGTCCGCCCATCAGCATGTCGATCACACTTTCCGGGAACGGCGTGGCTCCGGGTTCGAGGTTCACCACGTCGGCCGGTTTGATGCCGCGGGAAAAGAGGAACAGCGCGAGGTCACCCACCACCTTCGAGGAAGGCGTCACCTTCACGATGTCGCCAAACAGCTGGTTCACCTCGGCGTAGGTGCGGGCGATCTCGGGCCAGCGGTGCGACACGCCCATCGCGGCCGCCTGCTCCTTCAGATTCGTGTACTGACCACCCGGCATCTCGTGCAGGTACACTTCGGCGGAGCCGGACTTCGGCGCCGTGTCGAACGGGCGATAGAACTCGCGCACGTGCTCCCAATACGCCGACAGCTCGTCGAGCCGGTTCAAATCGAGCTGGGTGTCGCGCGGCGTGTGCTGCAGCGACGCTACGATGGAATTCAGATTCGGCTGCGACGTGCTGCCGCTCATGGACGCGAGCGCCAGATCGACGACGTTCACACCGGCATCCGCCGCGCGCAGGATCGAAGCCGCGGCGATGCCACTTGTGTCATGGGTGTGGAAGTGGATCGGCAGACCCACCTCCTCGCGCAGCGTCTTCACCAGCTTCAGCGCGGCGTACGGACGGCAGAGGCCGGCCATGTCCTTGATCGCGAGGAAGTGCGCACCCATGCGCTCCAGCTCCTTCGCCAGACGCACGTAGTACTGCAGCCCATACTTGTCACGCGCCGGATCGAGGATGTCGCCGGTGTAGCAGATCGCGGCCTCGCACACGGCGTGGGTGTCCTGCACGGCCTCCATCGCCACGCGCAGATTGGGCAGATAGTTCAGCGAGTCGAAGATGCGGAAGATGTCCATGCCCGCCGCCGCCGCGTGGCGCACGAAACCGGCCACGATCGCGTCGGGATAGTTCGTGTAACCGACCGCGTTGGCGCCGCGGAACAGCATCTGGAAGCAGATGTTCGGAATCCGGGTCCGCAGTTCGCGCAAACGCTCCCATGGATCCTCCTGCAGGAAACGCATGGCGGTGTCGAAGGTCGCCCCACCCCACATCTCCAACGAGAAAAGGTTCGGCACGTGGTGCGCGACCGCGCTGGCACAGGCCAGCATGTCGTAGCTGCGCACGCGTGTGGCCATCAACGACTGGTGCGCGTCGCGGAAGGTGGTATCGGTGACGAGCACCCGCTTCTGCTTGAGCGTCCACTCGGCAAACTTGCGCGGTCCAAGCTCGAGCAGCCGCTGCCGCGTGCCGGGAGGCGGCGCGTGGTGATCCGCCGCCGGCGGCAGCGCCGGCGCAAAGCTGCGCTCCGGCCGGTAACCCTTCGCATGCGGATTGCCGTTGACGATGACGTTGCCGAGGAAGTTGAGCAGCTTCGTCGCGCGGTCCCGGCGGGGCTTGAACTCGAACAGCTCCGGGCTCGTGTCGATCAGGGTCGTTGTCGCCTGGCCGCTGCGAAATTCCGGGTGCGTGATGACATTCTCCAGGAAGGGAATGTTCGTCTTGACGCCGCGGATACGGAATTCGCTCAGCACGCGGCGCGTGCGGTTCATCGCGATCTCGTAGCTCGGCCCACTGGTGATGCACTTGACCAGCAGAGAGTCATAAAATGGCGTGATGACCGCACCCGCGTAACCCATGGCGCCGTCCAGGCGCACGCCGAAGCCGCCGGGAGAGCGGTACGCGAGAATCCGGCCGTAGTCCGGGATGAACTTGTTCTCGGGATCCTCCGTCGTGATGCGGCACTGGATCGCGAAACCGTTCCGCGCCACCTGGTCCTGCGGCGGCATGCCCACGGCCGGCGAGTGCAGCGCGTGCCCTTGCGCGATCAGGATCTGGGCGCGCACGAGGTCGAGCCCGGTGATCACTTCGGTCACCGTGTGCTCCACCTGGATACGCGGGTTCATCTCGATAAAGAACCACTCGTGACGGTCGAGATCGTAGAGGAATTCGATCGTGCCGGCGTTGTCGTACCGGATTTCGCGCGCCATCCGCGCCGCGGCTTCGCACAGTTCGGCGATCACTCCCTCCGGCAAACCGTAGCTCGGGGCCACCTCCACCACCTTTTGGTGCCGGCGCTGCACCGAGCAGTCGCGTTCGTGCAGGTGGATGACGTTGCCATGCTGGTCGCCCAGGATCTGCACCTCAATGTGCTTCGCCCGCGGAATGTACTTCTCGAGAAAAACGGCGGGATTGCCGAACGCGCGACCCGCTTCACCCTGCGCTTCGTCGAGCAAAGCCGACAACTGGGACGCCTTCTGCACGACGCGCATACCGCGGCCGCCACCGCCAAAAGCCGCCTTGATGATCAGCGGGAAGCCAATCGACTTCGCAATGCGGAGCGCCTCGGCACGATCGGTCACGGGCTCCTCCGTGCCTGGCAGCACCGGAACGTTGATGCGCTTGGCGAGCGCACGGGCGGCGGTTTTGTCGCCCATCATCTCCAACAACTCCGGCCGCGGGCCGACAAAGATCAGTCCCTCCCGCTGGCAGGCGCGGGCGAACTCCGCATTCTCCGACAGGAATCCGTAGCCCGGATGGATCGCATCCACGCCTTTTTCCTTCGCCACGCCAACGATGCTCTCGATGTCCAGGTAGGCGGCGACCGGACCCTTGCCCTGCCCGACCTGATACGCCTCGTCCGCCTTGTAGCGATGGATGCTCAACCGATCCTCCTGCGCATACACGGCCACCGTGCGGAGGCCGAGTTCGGTGCCGGCGCGGAAGATGCGCACAGCAATCTCGCTGCGATTGGCAGCCATCAGTTTCTTGACCGGCCGGAGGCTCGGCGCGGACGCGGATTGAGCAGGGGACAACATGCGGCGGAAACGCGGGGTTTTAGGTGTCCAGCGGCCGAAAGCAAACGCAGACCGGCGCCAATCCTGCACCCTCACGCCAGCATGAGGTCTGGCGCTGGCCCAAGACGCACACGCTTGGCATCACGCTGGCCTAGCGCGGCGGATCGCCCGCACCCAAACCCGGCCGGTGTAGCCCCGTCTAGACAGGAGACGGATCACCTGGCGCGGCACCATTGGGAACACGTGGCGTCGTCGCTGCCAATCCGTTCGGCTCGATGATCCTGGGCAACGAAGAACCATTCGCGGCCGCCTCCGCCCCTGCCTCGCGCGTGGCCAACACGGTAACCAAGGCCGAATCCAGCGCCTGCATGCTGACAGGTTTGGTGAGGTGCGTGGCAAATCCGGCCCGTTCGCTTCTCAAAATGTCTTCCTGACTGCCATATCCGGTCAGAGCGATGCCGCGCACTCCATAACGGGAACCAAACTCCATCATGAGGTCGCAGCCGTTCCCGTCCGGCAATCCGATGTCGGAAATGAGGAGATCGAAAACACCGCCGGTGATCAGCGTCCGCGCCGCGGCGGCATCACTCGCCGTGACGACCTCACACTGACGACGGATCAGCAGATTGGCCAAGGCCAGCCGCGTCGGCGTGTGATCCTCGACCAGCAGGATGCGCGCGCGGGTTTCCGCCGCGGATGGCGGAGCCTTGGCGCTGACGGCGCTGCTTGGAGTCACCGGGGCTGGACGCACCGTTTCGGTGGGCGTCATCAGCAGCGGCAAACGGATCGTGAACGCCGTGCCTGTGTCCGGTCCATCGCTCGCCGCGCGGATCTCGCCGGAATGCAGTTCGACCAACATGCGTGCGATCGCCAGGCCGAGGCCAAGGCCCCCGAAGCGTTGGGAACTCCACTGCGCCGCGTGATCCCCCTGCTCGAACGGTCGGAAAACCCGCTCGAGTTCCGCGGGAGTCATGCCAATGCCCGTATCCTGAATTCGGATGCACAACATCGCGGCCTCGGGCTCCGCCGTCGACTCGACACGAATGCGCCCGCCAGCCGGGGTGAACTTCACCGCGTTTTGCAGCAGGTTCCAGAACACCTGTTTGAGCCGCACATCGTCCCCGAGGATCAACGACGGCTGCGCATCGAGCTGAAGCTCGATCTCGAGCTGTTTCTGCGTGGCGTCGGCCTGGATCATCTGGGCCGCGCCGCGCACCGCCGCGTGCACATCGGATGGGCGTGTCTCCAACACCATCTTGCCCCGTGCAATCCGCGTGAGGTCCAGCAAGTCGTCGATCAATCGAGCCTCCAGCGTGACGTTGGCGGCTATCATCTCAAAATCCGCGCGGACCGAGGGCGGCAGATCGGGGTTGTTCGCGGCATCACTCGCCAGCAACAGCACCGGATTCAACGGGGTGCGGAGTTCGTGCGAAAGGCGCGCGAGGAAGTCGTCCTTGGCCCGCGAAGCCGCGAGCGCGCGATCCCGCGCCAAAGCCATCTCCTGCTCCGCCAGCTTGCGTTCGGTGATGTCGGTGATCACCGCCACAAATCCGACGATGTCGCCTTCCACCGAATGCTCCGGCTCATGCACGCCATAGATCCAGCGCGATCCGCGCACAGAGAAGGGCAGTTCGATTTCAAATTCGATGCGTTCGCCCCGCAGTGCGGCTTCGACATACGGCCGCAGGGCCTCGTAGGCGATGCTGCCCAACACCTCCCGCAGGGTGCGCCCGAGCAGGTCTTCCGGCCGCAAGCCAAAATGCTGCGCATACGGGCGGTTGACGAACTTGAACCGGTGCTGCCGGTCGCACTGCGCGAGGAACACCGGTGCATGGTCCGTCACCAGCCGCAGTTGCGTCTCGCTCGCCCGCAGCGCCGCCTCGATACGTTTCTGTTCCGCAAGCTCCCGCTGCACCCGCGATTCGCTTTCGCTGAGCGCGCGTTCGCGGGTGAGCAGTTCATTGTTGGCCCGCGACAGGTCCGCCGTGCGCGCCTGGACGCGTGACTCCAGTTCGTTGTTCGCCTCCCGCAGCGCCTCTTCCGCCAGCTGCCGCTGCGCCACCTCCTGCTCGAGCGCCCGGTTCGCCGCCGCCAGTGCCCGGGTTTTCTGAAACAGGTCCACGAATACACCAATCTTCGACCGAAGAATCTGCGGGTTGAAGGGCTTCGTCAGGTAATCGACGGCGCCGCTGCCATACCCCTCGAGCACATCCTTGTCCTCCTGAAAATAAGCCGTGAGGAAGATGATCGGGATGTGCTGCGTGCGTTTGCGCTGCTTGATCAGGCTCGCGAGCTCGATGCCGCTCATGCCCGGCATCTGCACGTCGAGGACGATGACGGCGAAATCGCCATCCAGCAGGAGCATCAGCGCCCGCTCCGCCGTCGGCGCCGACACCAAGTCGTAATCATGTGAATACAGGATCGCCTCCAGCACCTCGAGGTTTCTCACCTCGTCATCGACCAGGAGGATGCGCGGGCGGGGCGGCGATTCGAGCACCGGAGGGAGCGAGACCAAGGGATCCATCAGCAGTCCGCTTTCCCCGGTCGAACCGGACGCAGGGTTGAGGGGCGCACGCGGAGAAGTTGCGACGTCACACCAAGTGGGCGTCCGGTGAAACCACGGCGGAGGGAGGGCGGACCGTCACGCATGGCTCAGCGATACAACCAGACCCGGAGGAGCGAGAGAAGCTCGTTTGTATTGACAGGCTTCGCGATGTAGTCGGACGCGCCGGCGGCCAGACACTTGTCGCGGTCCCCTTTCATCGCTTTGGCCGTGAGCGCGAGGATCGGCAGCCCGCCGAGCTGCGGGTCCTTGCGGATTTCCCGCATCGTCTCGTAGCCGTCCATCTCCGGCATCATGATGTCCATTAACACAACGCTGATGTCCGGCTGCTGGCGGATCATCTCGATCGCCTGGCGACCATTGGTGGCGCTGACGACATCCATCTCCTGGTTTTCCAGCATCGTCGTGAGTGCGAAGATGTTTCGCGCATCATCATCGACCACGAGAACCTTGCGCCCGCGGAGGACATCGTTCGACGAATGCAGCCGGTCGAGCAACTTGCGTTTCGCCTCGGGCAGGTTGGCCACCACCCGGTGCAGGAACAGCGAGGTCTCGTCGAAGAGGCGCTCGGGGGACTGCACACCCTTCACCAGCACTGTTTTGGCGACCGTGCGCAACTGCTGCTCTTCTTCGCGCGTCAGTTCCTTGCCGGTGAACACCACGATCGGCACGTCGCGCAACGCCTGTTCCGCCTGCACCTTCGCGAGGAGGTCGAATCCACTCATGTCCGGCAGACGGAGGTCCAGCACGCAGCAGTCGAACGGTCGGTCCAACAACTGCGTCAACGCTTCCGCGCCCGTGCTGGCCGTGCAGATCTCGACGTCATCATGGGAGAGCAACTCGACGACGCTCGCGGCCTCGATCTCGTTGTCCTCAACCAGCAGCAGACGTTTCACGTGCGGTTCGATGAAGCGGCGGATTCGATCGAAACACTGCTCAAGTCCCTCGGTTGTCGCCGGTTTAACGGTGTAGGAGAACGCGCCTCGCGCGAGGGCGTGCGAACGCTCCTCCTCCACCGAGATGATCTGCACCGGAATGTGACGCGTGGATGGATCCAGCTTCAGGTTGTTCAACACGGTCCACCCGAGCATGTCCGGAAGGTGCACATCGAGGGTGATGGCGGTGGGCTGGTAACGGCGAGCGAGCGCCAGCGCCACGCTGCCTCGCATGGCGACAATCCCCTTGAACCCCTTTTCACGAGCCAATCCCAGCAGCAGCCGCGCGTAGTGCGGATCGTCCTCGACGATCAGCAGCGTCTGGTCGCCCGTGGAGATCTCGTCGCGGTCGTCCAACATATTTTACTCGCGCAAGGCGGGCAGCGACGTCGGCGCCTGAATGGCGGCGGCGACGGCCTTCTGTGTCGTCGCCTCCATGAAGAACAACGGCAGATACAGCGTGAAGGTGCTGCCCTGTCCCGGACTGCTGGCCAGCCGGATTTCTCCGCCGAGCAGCATCGCCAGTTCACGTGAGATCGAGAGCCCCAAACCTGTCCCACCGTACTTGCGGCTCGTGCCCGCGTCCGCCTGCTGGAACGCCTCGAAGATCAGCTTCTGTTTCTCCGGCGCGATGCCAATACCGGTGTCGCTGATGCTGAACGCGATCACCTGCGGCGCGCGATCAAGCACGGGATGTCCGTTTGTCCAGCCCTCCTCCGCCGGTCGCACCTGCACGGATACACGGCCCTGCGCCGTGAACTTGAACGCATTTGACAGCAGGTTCTTCAGGATCTGCTGCAGCCGCTTCGGATCCGTCGTGATCGCGCGCGGCAGGCTCGATGCGAACTCAACCGAGAACGGCAGGCTCTTCGCGTCAGCAACGTGCCGGAAGTTGCGCTCCACCGCGTCCCGTAGCGACGCGAAACTGATCTCCTCGGCTTCGACGGTGACGGTGCCGGACTCGATCTTCGATAGGTCGAGGATGTCCGTGATCAGGTTGAGCAAATCGGAGCCCGACGAGTGGATATTGCGGGCAAACTCAACCTGCTTGGTCGTCAGGTTGCCGCCGCTGTTCTCCGCGAGCTGCTGCCCGAGGATCAGGATCGAGTTCAGCGGCGTGCGCAGTTCGTGCGACATGTTCGCGAGGAACTCGGACTTGTACTTCGACGTCAGCGCGAGCTCGGCGGCCTTTTCCTCCAACGCCCGCCGAGCCTGCTCCACCTCGCGGTTCTTGCGCTCCACTTCGACGTTCTGCTCGGCCAGCTGCCGCGCCTTCTGGGCGAGTTCTTCGTTCGTCTGCTGGAGCTCGCGCTGCTGCGATTGCAGTTCCACGGTCAGCTGCTGCGACTGCTGCAGCAGATTCTCCGTTCTCATCGTCGCTTCGATCGTATTGAGCACGACGCCGATCGACTGCGTCAGTTGCTCGAGGAATGTCACGTGCGTGACGCTGAACGGCCGCAGCGACGCCAGCTCGATCACCGCCTTGGTCTGGCCTTCGAACAAAACGGGCAGGACGACCACGCTGACCGGCGGCCCTTCAATGAGGCTCGAGGTGACGCGTGTGTATCCACTCGGCACATCGTTGAGCAGGATGCGCTGCTGCTCGACCGCACACTGGCCGACCAAGCCATGGCCCAGCGCAATCTTCTCCGGCTGCCCGGGATGCTGCGCGTACGCAGCCAGCAGTCGAAGGTAGCGGCGGCCAGAAGGGCTGTTGTCCATCTGGTAGATCGTGCCCTGCTGCGCGTCCACCAGCGGCACGAGTTCTGACAGCAGCATCGTCCCAACCGTGAACAGCTCGCGCTGGCCTTGGAGCATGCTGGTGAACTTCGCGAGGTTGGTCTTCAGCCAGTCCTGCTCCTGGTTCCGCTCGGTCGTGACGCGCAGGTTGAAGATCATCGTGTTGATGTTGTCCTTCAACTCCGCGACCTCACCGCGCGCTTCCACCTGAATGGAGCGCGTGAGGTCTCCTTTGGTTACCGCCGTCGCCACCTCGGCGATCGCGCGCACTTGGGTCGTCAAGTTGGCCGCCAGCAGATTCACGTTGCCGGTGAGGTCCTTCCACGTGCCCGCCGCGCCGGGCACGTGCGCCTGGCCGCCCAGACGGCCTTCCACACCGACCTCGCGCGCCACATTGGTCACCTGCTCGGCAAACGTCGCGAGCGTGTCCGTCATGTTGTTGATCGTCTCCGCGAGCGCCGCCACCTCGCCCTTCGCTTCGACTGTCAGTTTCTGACGCAGGTTGCCGTTGGCGACCGCCGTCACCACTCTTACAATACCGGAAACCTGGTCCGTCAGGTTGGCGGCCATCAGGTTCACATTGTCCGTCAGGTCCTTCCACGTGCCCGCGACACCGGGCACCTGCGCCTGGCCACCGAGTTTGCCCTCGGTGCCGACTTCACGCGCCACGCGCGTCACTTCGGCGGCGAAGGCGTTCAGCTGGTCCACCATCGTGTTGATGGTGTTCTTCAACTCCAGGATCTCGCCCTTCACGTCGACGGTGATTTTGCGCGACAAGTCACCACGGGCGACGGCCGTCGTCACCTCGGCGATGTTGCGCACCTGAGCCGTCAGGTTGGCGCCCATCGCGTTCACGGAGTCGGTCAAGTCCTTCCACGTTCCGGCGACTCCGGGCACGACGGCCTGCACGCCCAAACGCCCTTCCGTGCCGACCTCGCGGGCGACGCGCGTCACCTCGGAGGCGAACGAACGCAACTGCTCGACCATCGTGTTGATGGTCTCCTTCAGCTGCAGAATCTCGCCGCGGACATCCACCGTGATCTTGCGCGACAAGTCGCCGTTCGCGACGGCGATCGTGACCTCGGCGATGTTGCGCACCTGGGTCGTCAGGTTGTTTGCCATCGAGTTCACGTTGTCCGTCAGGTCCTTCCACGTGCCCGCCACGCCAGGCACTTCGGCCTGGCCACCGAGCTTGCCTTCCGTTCCGACTTCTCGCGCCACGCGGGTCACCTCGGCCGCAAAACCGTTCAGCTGGTCCACCATCGTGTTGATGGTGTTCTTCAACTCGAGAATTTCGCCGCGGACGTCGACCGTGATCTTGCGCGACAAGTCACCGCGCGCGACCGCCGTCGTCACCTCGGCGATGTTGCGCACCTGACCCGTCAGGTTGTTCGCCATCGAGTTTACGTTGTCGGTCAGGTCCTTCCACGTGCCGGCGACGCCGGGCACCTGCGCCTGGCCGCCGAGCTTGCCTTCCGTACCGACTTCGCGCGCCACCCGCGTCACCTCGGCGGCGAAACCGTTGAGCTGGTCCACCATCGTATTGATGGTGTTCTTCAACTCCAAGATCTCGCCACGCACATCGACAGTGATCTTGCGCGAGAGGTCACCGCCGGCGACCGCTGTGGTCACCTCGGCGATGTTACGGACCTGCGCGGTGAGATTCGTCGCCATGGCGTTCACCGAATCCGTGAGGTCCTTCCACGTGCCGGCGACGCCCGGCACCTGCGCCTGTCCGCAAAGTTTTCACTCCGTGCCGACTTCGCGCGCCACCCGCGTCACCTCGGCGGCGAAGCCGTTGAGCTGGTCCACCATAGTATTGATGGTGTCCTTCAGCTCGAGGATCTCGCCCTTCACGTCGACGGTAATCTTGCGTGAGAGGTCACCGCGCGCGACCGCCGTGGCGACCTCCGCGATATTGCGCACCTGGCCGGTGAGATTGGCGGCCATGAGATTCACGTTGTCGGTCAGGTCCTTCCACGTTCCGGCAACACCCTGCACCTGCGCCTGCCCGCCGAGTTTTCCTTCCGTACCGACTTCACGCGCGACGCGCGTCACTTCCGCGGCGAAACCGTTCAATTGGTCCACCATCGTGTTGATGGTGTTCTTCAGCTCGAGGATCTCGCCACGCACATCGACCGTGATCTTGCGTGACAAATCACCCAGGGCGACGGCGGTGGTCACATCCGCGATGTTGCGCACCTGCGTCGTCAGGTTGTTCGCCATCGAATTCACGTTATCCGTGAGATCCATCCACGTGCCGGCCACGCCGGGGACGGCGGCTTGGCCGCCCAGCTTGCCTTCCGTACCCACCTCACGGGCCACCCGCGTCACCTCCGACGCGAACGCATTCAGCTGGTCCACCATGGTATTGATGGTGTTCTTCAGCTCGAGAATCTCGCCAAGAACGTCGACCGTGATCTTGCGCGACAAGTCGCCCTTGGCCACCGCGGTGGTGACGTCCGCGATGTTGCGCACCTGCGTCGTCAGGTTGTTCGCCATCGAATTCACGTTGTCCGTGAGGTCCTTCCAGGTGCCCGCGACGCCCGGCACGACGGCCTGGCCACCGAGCTTGCCCTCGGTGCCGACTTCGCGCGCCACACGCGTCACCTCGGAGGCGAAACCATTGAGCTGGTCGACCATCGTATTAATGGTGTTTTTGAGCTCCAAGATCTCGCCCTTCACATCGACCGTAATCTTGCGCGACAAGTCACCGCGTGCGACCGCGGTCGTCACCTCGGCGATGTTGCGCACCTGACCGGTCAGGTTGGCCGCCATCAAATTGACGTTATCGGTGAGGTCCTTCCACGTGCCGGCGACACCTTGCACCTGCGCCTGGCCACCGAGTTTACCTTCCGTACCGACCTCGCGCGCCACGCGGGTCACCTCGGCGGCGAAGCCGTTGAGCTGGTCGACCATCGTGTTGAAGGTCTCCTTCAGCTCGAGGATCTCGCCCTTCACATCGACGGTGATCTTGCGCGACAAGTCACCGCGCGCGACGGCCGTCGTCACGCCGGCGATGTTGCGCACCTGCGCGGTGAGGTTGGATGCCATGGCGTTCACCGAATCCGTCAGGTCCTTCCACGTGCCCGCCACACCGGGCACCACAGCCTGGCCACCCAACTTGCCATCCGTTCCCACCTCGCGCGCGACGCGCGTCACCTCGGCGGCGAACGAACGTAGTTGGTCCACCATGACATTGATCGCCTCCTTCAGTTGGAGGATCTCGCCGCGCACATCGACGGTGATCTTCTTGGACAAGTCGCCGTTCGCGACGGCGATCGTCACCTCGGCGAGGTTACGCACCTGCGCCGTCAGGTTGCCGGCCATCTGGTTGACGGACTCCGTCAACTCCTTCCACACGCCGGACACGCCCTTCACCTTGGCCTGGCCGCCCAGTTTGCCTTCGGTGCCGACCTCGCGCGCCACCCGAATCACTTCCACCGAAAACGCGCCCAACTGCTCGACCATGCCGTTGACGAGCTTGGCCGTCCGCAGGTACTCGCCCTTGAGCGCGCGACCACCCAGCTCCAGCGGCATCGTCTGCGAAAGGTCGCCCTTCGCCACCGCTCCGATCACGCGGCCCATCTCCACCGTCGGTTGCGAGAGTTCGTCGACGAGGGCGTTGATCGCCTCGATGCGCTCCGCCCAGTTGCCCACCGAATCACCGATTGGAAGACGCTCACGAATCCGCCCCTCCTCACCCACCTGGCGCCGCAGCCGGAGCAGGCTGGTGTTGAACCGCTCGAGGCGTCCCGCGATCGCATTCATCTTCTCAGCCACCTTCCCCTCCACTCCTGTCCACTGGCTCGGCAGGCGGACTGAGAAGTCACCTTCGCAGATGCCATCCAAAGCGAGGATGAGGTCATCCATGAACGTCTCCGAATTTACACCATCGCGGGAAGGCGGAGCAGCTTTCCGCCGGGGCTTCTTGTGATGCGGGGGAACGGTCGAATTCATGGATGGGAAAGAAGGCGCTGCCCGATGGCGCGAGGAACGTGGCCAGCGTCGGGGGCGATCGTCGGCAACCAAAGCAGTGGCTGCTCCGACGGCAGGGGATCTCCGACGGGCACACGAAGTGTCCGAACAACGACGGGAGTCGATAACACCACGGGGGGGACGCTGGCTAATGAAGCTGGGACGTGGCCTCAAGCTCGACACCCGAAGCCGCGTCCCGGAGGAACGCTGTTTTCCTCAGTGGTTCCCGCACCTAACACATTTTCCCGCAAACGCTCTCCGCAAATCCCTGAGGGTCGCCCAGCAACAAAAAGAGCGCCCCGGAAAGGGACGCTCCTAGAGTCAAATGGAGGTGTGGGGGCCGATCAGCTGCGGCGGCGGCCCCAAGCAATCAATCCGGCCAGCGGCAGCGCAAGCAATGTCAGCGTCACGCCGCCGTCCGGAACATTCGCGGGCGGGGGATTTTCCACCCGGTGAACCTGATACTGGAAATTGATCGTGGTCGACTGTCCCGCGCCCAACGTGCCGACGCGCCACGCCATGTTGATCGAGTGGTCGCCGTAGGTTTGCGTCGGGTTGACCCCGTTCGGGTTCAACAATGCCAGGAGCAACGC
>JAEWIY010000215.1 GCA_023386835.1 Verrucomicrobiota bacterium | reverse complement strand
CCCGCCGCGAGGCCACCTGCCATCGCGATGCCGAATTGGATCGCATCCACCACCAGCACGCCCCACAAGCCCGCGGGGAGCGAGAAGAGGACGCACAACGTGCCGCAGATCAGAAGCGTCTGCCCAGGGCTCCAACCGAGCAGGATCTGGGCGATCTTCACGGCCGCGAGATTCACGGCGGCCATGATGGCCACGTTGAACAACACACCGAGATAGATCGCCCGGAATCCGCGCACCGCACTGGCTGCCCGGCCCGAATACCGGATCTCGTAGAACTCGAGGTCGGTCAGCACGCGCGACCGCCGCCAGAGTCGCGAGTAAATGAATACGGTGGTCATTCCCGTCAGCAGGAAGGCCCACCAGACCCAGTTGCCCGCCACGCCGTCGCGTCGCACGATGTCGGTCACCAGGTTCGGCGTATCCGCGCTGAACGTGGTCGCAACCATCGAGATCCCGATCAGCCACCACGGAGCGGCGCGCCCGGAGGTGAAGTACTCCGCGGTGTTGCGACCGCCGCGGCGGGTCAGCGCGAACGCGGCACCGAGACAAACCAGAAGCGAGATCGCGATGATCAGCCAGTCGAGCAGGACAAGTTGCATGTGGGGATGGGGGACGGGCCTAGCCGGCGGCCAGCGTGTCTAACACCGGTCCCGCGCACCTCAACCCACGAGTGCGCGCCCGACGGATTTGGCTGCGTCTAATGCGCCGGTGCGGGCGCCACCGGCGCGACCACCGACTCCTCGACCCTCTGGCGAAACGCCTGCGGGTCCATTGTCGCGCGCTCGGCCTGCGCCGCGGCCGCGATGACGAGCCAGCGGAAGGGCTTGATCAGAGCCAGCTCAACGGGTCCATGCGGCCGTCCGTAGCGCTCCAACGCCGCCAGTTGCTCTTCCCGCCACGATCCCGGCGGCGGCACACCCGCCGTGAGCGCCTCCAGCGCTGCCGTCGCGACACCGCAGGCCCCCTGGGTTGAGCGCAACAACGGGATCTGCTCGGCCACCCGCGGCGATTGCTGGGCCAGGCCACGCTCAAGTTCGTGTGCCACCCGGGTCCATTGCAGGAGCCGCTCGCGGATCCGCCGGTCCGCGTCGGAGGCGATTTCGCCGCCCAAGAGGCTGCGCACATCAGCCACCAGCTCGCGGGCGGCCTCACTGTCAGGCCGCGCAAGGTCCGCGATGCCGGTCAGCGGCGTAAACTGCGTCACGCCCGGCTGGTGTTCATTCCGTCGATACTGCTTCACCGGCTCAATGATGCCGACAAACGTACGCAGCCACTGCAGGTCGTCGGGGGTGGCGGTGTCGCCGGCAAACCGGCGCAGCATCGGCGGCAGGTTGCGCTCGTGTTGCAGCCCCGCCTCCTCCAGCCGCCGGCTGACGTGGCCAAGGCGTCGATACATGTCGGGCACGTCGTTCACCTCGCGCGGCGACCAAAGGCGCTCCGCGATCGCAGCCGTGCGCGGCCACACCCGGGAATCGATCGTCTCCGGCGTGACCCATTCGCTCCACATTGTGGCTTCGCCACCCAGGACCCGTCGTTGCTCTTCCGGGGAAAGCGACGTGTCGGCCGGCAGAGGGTCGTTGAGGTAGTGATCTTCGGCCGGGTAACTCAGGTCGATGTAGTAGCCATTCGAAAGAATGCCGGAATAGCCGCCGCGCGCCGCGGTCGCGAGGGAATCGGGTCCGCGCCAGGAGTGAATCACGGCCTCGGTGGGCAGTCCCGGTTGCAGGATCTCGTCCCAACCGATCATGCGTTTCCCGTGGCGCGTGAGGATCTCCTGCACGCGCAGGTTGAAGTGAGTCTGCAGGCCCGTGTTGCCGTCGAGGTTGTGGTCGCGGATGAACTGCTGGATTCGCGGGTTCGCGTCCCAATGCCGACCGTTCACCTCGTCGCCGCCGATATGGATGTACGGATCGGGAAACAGCGCCGCCATCTCACCGAGGAAGCCGTCCAGGAGCTCGTAAACGGCCTCGTTGGTGGGATCGAGCGCCGGGTCAAAGATGCCCCACGTCCGGATCAACTCATACGGGCCCGGTTGGCTGCCCAACTGCGGATAGCCGGCCAGCCAGCTCGTCGCGTGTCCCGGCATATCGAACTCCGGCACCACCCGGATCCCACGCGCGGCCGCGTAAGCCAGGATCTCGCGAATGTCGCCGTGCGTGAAGTACTGCCCATCGGAGCCGTATTGGTGCAGCTCGGGATGGGTCAGACTTTCGATGCGAAACCCCTGGTCGTCGGAAAGGTGAAGGTGGAGGACGTTCATCTTCACAAGCGCCATGCCGTCGAGCTGGCGCTTGATGACCTCCTTGGGTTGCCAATGCCGCGCCACGTCGATGAGCAGGCCGCGCCACGGGAAACGCGGTTGGTCACGGATGCGCACGACCGGAATGAACCAGCCTTGCGCGTCGGCCGTGAGCAGCTGGGACCACGTCTCCAAGCCGCGCAGGAGGCCCGTGACAGTTTCGGCGCGCAGGTTCGCCTGCCGCGCGGTGACGTTGAGTTCGTAGGCTTCGTTTTCACCGAGCCGCGGCCAATCCGGCGCCGGTCCACCACAGTCGATCACGAGCGTTGCGTGCGCCGGCATCATGGCGGACTCACGCTGAAACGCATAACCCGTGCGTTCCTCCCACCGACGCGTGATCCGGGCCACGGCGGTCGCCAGCCGTGCATCAACATGACCGCGCAACGCCACGCGAAAGCCGGCGTTGATCGGCAGGCGCCCTTCGCTGGGCTCCACCTGCGCCGGGACCGGCATGAGGGCGAGGGTGTTGGAGATGTTCATCGGCTCAGGCGTTTGACTCAACAAGGCGAGCGGGAGCAGGACCAGGCCGCAAACGGCATGTCGTACGCGGGAGACGGTGGCGGCAGACATAGGTGAGCACAGGAAACGCTGGTAACACGTAAGTTCCCTCCGGGCCAGCACGTGGAATCGATCCGGCAGCCGCGACTGACGGCCTCCGTTTCCGTCGCCGACGCGCGCATCGACGCCCCGGTCGCACTCGCGTTCGGACGTTTGGGAAGCTCCACCTCATCGAGGGGAAGCCCGACGGGATCGCCGAGGAAATCCCCACGCAAGTGGCAGGGTCCTGACGCCGCCGAAACCGAAGCGGGGGCGCCGGGTCACTCGACCGAATCTCGGTCTGCCACGTATGAACACCCCCGCGCCCACTCCCTCGCCCGCTTCGTCAACCGAGTCCCTCTGTGGCGGAAAACAGCGCGTCATCATCGAGAACGTCACGCCGTCGATCGACGGCGGCCGCTATCCGGTCAAACGCACCATCGGCGAAGACGTGGTGGTGGAGGCCGACATCTTTGCTGACGGTCACGATGTGCTCGCGGCGGTGTTGCGCTTCCGCCATGGTGACGCCGCGTGGCGCGAGGTGGAGTTCAGCCCGCTCGGCAACGATCGCTGGCAGGCGCGGTTCACCGTCGAGCACCTCGGCCAGTATCAGTACACGGTCGACGCCTGGGTGGACCATTTCCGGACCTGGCGCCGTGATTTGGAGAAAAAGGCGAAGGCCGGGCAGGACGTAACTGTCGACCTCGCCACGGGAGCAGCGTTGGTCGAGCGCATGATCGCCGGCGCGCCGTCGGACGAACTCGCCGTCTTCGAAACGTGGCTGCAATCGTTCCGGCCCGGGGGCGCCGAAGCCGGCCACGAGAGCGTGGCACGAGCGCTGGATCCACTGATGGCGCGAGCCCTTCAGCGCTATGCCGACCGATCGGTTGTCACGCGGCTCGACCGCACCTTTGAGGTCTGGGCGGAGCCGGAACGCGCCCGCTTTGGGGCGTGGTACGAACTGTTCCCCCGTTCATGCGGCTCCGACGGCCGACGCCACGGCACGTTCAAGGACCTGGAGGCGCAGCTGCCGCGGATCGCCGAGATGGGCTTCGCCGTGGTTTATCTGCCACCCATCCACCCGATCGGCACCTCCTTCCGCAAAGGCCGCAACAATCGTACCGAAAGTGAAGCCGGAGATCCCGGCAGCCCGTGGGCGATCGGCAATACCGAGGGCGGCCACAAGGCGATTCATCGCGAACTCGGCACGCTCGAAGATTTCCGCCATCTCGTGGCCGCGGCGCACCGGCACGGCCTGCAGATCGCGCTGGATATCGCCTTCCAATGTGCGCCCGAGCACCCCTACGTCCGCGAACATCCGGAGTGGTTCAAGAAGCGCGCCGACGGCACCATCCAATACGCCGAGAATCCGCCGAAGAAGTACCAGGACATCTACCCCTTCGACTTCGAATCCGACGCGTGGGAGTCACTGTGGCACGAACTGCGCAGCGTGATCGCGTTCTGGGTCGAGCAGGGTGTGACGATCTTCCGGGTCGATAATCCCCACACGAAGGCGTTCCCGTTTTGGGAGTGGGCGATCCGCACGCTCAAGCAGCGCCATCCGGAACTGATCTTTCTGTCGGAGGCGTTCACGCGCCCCAAGGTGATGTACAACCTGGCGAAGCTTGGGTTCACGCAATCGTACAACTACTTCCCCTGGCGCAATACCCGCGACGAGCTCCGCCAGTTCATGACAGAGAACACGCGGACGATCGTGAAGGAGTTCTTCCGGCCGAATCTGTGGCCGAACACGCCGGACATCCTGCCGCAGTACCTGCAGTACAGCGGCCGCCCGGGGTTCGTGGTCCGCTTCATCCTCGCAGCGACCCTGGGCGCTAGCTACGGCATCTACGGGCCGGCGTATGAACTCGGGGTCAGCGCGCCGCGCGCGGTGGGCGAGGAAGAATACCTTGACTCAGAAAAGTACGAGTTGAAGGCGTGGAATCTCGCCGACCCGCAGAGCCTGGAGCCGCTCATCCGACAGGTGAACCGGATCCGGCGCGAGAACCCGGCGCTGCACAGCAATGACCGGCTGGCGTTTCACGACACCGACAACGACCAGCTGCTCGTGTACAGCAAGCGGACCGCCGACCACGAGAACCAGATTGTCGTCGCCGTGAACCTGGACCCGCATCACGCGCAGAGCGGACACGTCACCCTCGATCTCGGCGAGCTGGGTATCGAGACCCGGGATACGTTTCAGGTGCACGACCTGCTCACCGGATCGCGCTACCTCTGGCACGGCGCGCGGAACTTCATCACCTTCGACCCGGCCCAGTCGTCCGCCGCGCTCTTCCGCGTGAAGCGCCGCATCCGGTCGGAAGAGGACTTCGACTACTTCATGTAACCATGTCGACCCCGACCCCTCCCTCCCCGCGCGATCCGGCCTGGTACAAGC
>JAEWIY010000117.1 GCA_023386835.1 Verrucomicrobiota bacterium | reverse complement strand
CCGGCGATCACCCAAGTCCAAACCAATCGTGTAATTGCTGCTTCGCATAAGACGTAGTGAGACCGGCCCTACGCCCGTGCGTTGCCGGCCACCCTACGCCTTCTCATTCCTACTGGTTCGGCTCTTTCTTCATCGCGGCTCAACTGGCGGGAATCGAGTGATGCTCATGCATGACCGTCCATTGATCCCTGATCTTGCGAAAGCAAATGGTAAGGCGAAAATTGAGCTTAACCCTATTTCCATTCGTTTCGGTCCCAGCGCAGCGCATAAGGGCGGTGGCAAACGCGACATCACTACCTGAAGTGATATTCAGCTCGATGATGTCGAAAACCCCGGAGTTCTGAAACCACGCAAAGAAGACATCCCACGTCTTCTTGTATGCTGCGATTCCTTTTGATTGGGCCGGGGGCGGAACGTCAAACATCAGTATCTCCGCGGAATGATGGGCCATGATGCCATCGAGATTCTTGGTGCGAACAGCCTTGGCCCAACTTTCGATCAGCTTACGGATTTCGGTTTTATCGTTCATTTTCACGGTCGTGGGTGCGTGTGTCTTGGGTTGTTGGGTTTCCTCGTCCACTGACACAACGAATCAAGCGTCCGATCCCGGACAGCATATGCGATTTTTTTTGCCGAACGCCTCAGCTGAGCCGCGCGGCCCGGTTACTGCAACGCTTCATATGCGGGATGAACGGTCGTCGGCGGACGGCTGGCCGCGTTGGCTCGGTAGCTGGTTCGGCTCTGTCTTCGATCATCTATCGCGAATGATGTATGCAGCGGCGATGAATGCGATGCCAGTGCCGAGCATCCATGGCGCCAATCGCTTCTCAGCATCTTTCGTCATCCCTCGATCCTTCCAGAATCCGACCCCGTGCGAATGGCGCCTGGCCTCCTCTTGTTCCGGCCCGAAATTGAAGAAGGCCATGCCAAGGCCAAAGAAGCTGAGCCCGATGACGCCGAGGCCAATCTGAACTCTCTCACGAGTAGTAATCACTTCTGCCGAACGATTTCAGCTCAGCCGCGCGGGGCGGGTGAGGACGGAGTTTCGGATGCGGGTGAATCGTTCATCGGCGGACGGTCCCCGCGTTGTGCTGGGCGTTTGGTTGGGCCTTCGTTTGCGATCGAAGTAGACCGTCGGCTTCGGCCATGAAGTCGCGCGGCTGCACCAGCGGAACCCGCGTGATCTGTATGCCGGATACCAGCAGATCTTCGAACCGAACGTCGGCGTCGGGAGGCAGAGCCACTTCGACAACCTTTGGGCCGCTCCAACGGACCTCGATCTTTGGTGCCTGCATCGCGACAAGGAACCGCGTGCCACTCTTCTCGCCGGCCTTCCGCAAGTGGAGTGCCGTCGATCTTCCTCCCAACGCACCAGGATCTTGAACGCTTACGACTACCTCGTGAGCCCGGTCCGGTGATAGAACCACGCGCACGACCTCTTCTTGAAGAAGCGGCGCCGGGCCGCATGCCGCCAGCAATAGCAAGAACGACAAGGCCAATATCTGCTTCATCCGTTTGCCCAACGATTGAGGTCAGACGCTCGGGCCGTGTAACGGCCCGAGTTGTCTGACCGGCTGGTTGGGCTCTTCTTTCGGAGCTAAAGTTGCGAATGGCCGGAGGGTGTCCGCACAGGGCCAGCCCGCGACGTCGCTGCCGTCAAGCGACCAAGCTTCGAGTTCGGACATGCGATCACCTCTCTCCCAAAGGATCACTCCGACCAAGCCAGACGCTTCATCACCACCTACGAAGTCCGCGAGGATACGCTGTCCCTCTTTCTTCTCTTTTGACGCGTCCTCGAACATGATGGTCGGACACTTACCGCAGCCACATCGTGCTTGCACTTCCAACGCGTCGAGCTCGGCGCACCGGCCGGGAGCTACGCGCAACAATAGCGACAGCAGGAGGGCGCTCTCTTCCTCCGCCAGTGGCCGACGCTGCGGAATGCTATACGGGAAGTGCTTCACTGATTCTGCCCAACGCTTGAGGTCAGACGCTCGGGCCGTTCAACGGCCCGAGTTGTCTGACCGGCTTGTTAGCCCTTTTCTTCAACAACGCGCGAGATCTCTTCTGTCATCGCCAAAAGGCCGTCATAGACCTCCATCGCATCGCGCATCTGAGCGTGAAAGGAGCCAGAATACGCTCGCTCCATCGATCCTCGAATAAACTTCTGACCAGCACCAATCGCGTCACGAATAGTTGGCGACCAAAGAGCAAGGGCTTTTCGTGCACTTTCCCTATCTCCGGCCGTTTCGGCGTTCATCCACAGGATGAATAACGTCTGCAAATAGCCCGAATGGATGTTGGTCACTATGGCGCTATGAAGGAAAATTTGGCGCGGACCAGCTTCGGCGGCGAACTTCGGGTCGCTGAGATCGCGCGTCGAATCGTCCACGATCTGCTGCATCTTGGTGCGGAGAGGGGCGAAACGTTCGTAGATGTCTGAGCTATGTCCTCGCGCAGAGAATGCAACGAAGACTACAAACGGGAGGATAACCTTCAGTTTCATATTCTGGGCTAACGTTCAAGTGTGCCGCTCGGGGCGATGGCGCGGCTCGTGCGGCAGCACGAGGCGTGACAGCGGTCCGAGTTGGCACACTGGCTGGTTAGGCCCTCTTTTTCTCTTCATACGCTTGTATGGCACGCCGACAAAAGTCTTCCCAGGTCAGTATCAAGGGGCCGCTACTCGGTCGCTCCTCTTCGTGCTTCACGAAGTACATCGAAAGCTCGCGCAGCAAACGGTATAGATGGTTCTTATCCGGCGAGTCACCCCAAGCGGATTCATCTATTTTCCCGTCTGCGCCAACCCGATATGCAGGATGGCCCTGATCGGCATTGTGGAAGCCAATTCCAGAGTTCGTATCAATGGCGTGTATCAAGGCTTCGTAGACGAGATACTTCGCGTTATTGGGGAGAGATTCGATCATGGTTTTCAGCCTAAAGCTAAGATGAGCCACGCGGCCCCAGGGCTCCATCCGCAGGCCGGACGTTCATCCGCGTTGGCTCTGGCGCCTGGTTGGGGTCAGCTTTCATTTCTTCATGAACAGGGACGCGGCTTTCGCAATAACGCCCAAACCGGCGAGGCCGACGTGAAACCAAATTGCGACTTCGGCGGCCCTCGCCGGAAATCGAAGCGATAGCCTCACAACGATACCGAACAATGGGATGAAGAGAACGACCAGGAGCGCGATGTGCTCGAAGAATCCGAGATCTGTGCTCCATGCCCAAGGCGACGTCAGGTGTATCGCGATGAAAATGAGCGGTGCCGCCGTGATCGCGAACACCCGCCGGGGAATGACAACTTCCCATCTCATCTTCTTTTCATTTCTCAAGAACGCCCAGACGCCGGCAGCACCGGCTCCGAGCATGAGCAACAATCCGATGAAATAGCCAAGGTACGACAGACCTCTCGGCTCGAAAAAGTCCAGGAGCGGCTCGACGCACGGGATGAACAGCGAGCAGACGCCGATCAAGCCTCCAACTACGAGAAGAGCGTCAGCCAAACTTGGAACGCCGGCCTTGATACGCCAGATCGTCATTTCTTTTGCCCAACGCCTCAGCTGAGCCGCGCGGCCCGATTACTGCGATGCTTCATGTGCGGAAAGAGCGGTCGCCAACGGACGGCTGGCCGCGTTCGCTCGGCGGCTGGATCGGCTTTCTTCATAAGGCAGCGGAGCGGACAGGTAGCCAGATGTAGCCAGCGGCCGCGACAACCGTAATCCAAAACGCACCGGAAACCAACAGTGACATCTTTCCTTTCCAGCCGCTGTGCCACTCCAGACGAATCTTCTCTCTGTGAGCCGGGGAGCCGATGGCTCGAACTGCTATGTAAAGACCCGCGATTGCCCAAACAGCGATCTCCAGCAACAGAGCGCCGATGGCGAGGAGCAGCTGAGCAATGCCTTCGATCATCTTTCTTCCGCCGATCGTTTCAGATCAGCCACGCGGGCCGAGCGAGGACGAAGTTTCGGATGCAGACGAATCGTCCGAAGACGGACGGCTGCCCGCGTTGCGCTGTGGCGGCTGGTTCGGCTCCTTTTTACTTCGCGCGATCATGAGACTGGTATACCCGCAACGATGGCGAAGCCTGCGAAGAGCACCGATGCGATCGCTGCGACCAACGCGATGCGGCAATGGCACTCTCGCTTCCTGATCGAAATGGCGGCGGAAGCAGACGCAAGCGTCGCGCCGGCAATCGCTCCCCAACAGGACGAAGACGGGGGCTCTGACTGTGCGAAATAGGCTCCAACGGCAAAAAACGGCAGTAGAAGCGCTGCCAACCACCACCAGCTTTTCGATTCACCCGAGTGCATGTGTCACAACTTTTGCCGAACGAACTAGACCAGCCGCGCGGGGCGAGCCAGTACAGAATCGCGACGGCCAGCTGATCGCCCAAACGGGTGATTTCCCCCGCGTTGGCTGGGCGGCTTGTTGGGCCTTCTTCTTCACGGGTGGAATAGTTGATTCCGGACGATGATTGCGCTGACGGACACGACCAGAATTCCGAGCATAATCTTCGCTAGCTTTGCTCGGCTCTTCCCTGCCGCCGTCAACAGATGCTCAGGTGGCAGAATGGAGTGGAATGACTGGGAAACGCTAGACTCTTCCCGGAGCTTCTCTTCGTCGACATAGGATCGAAGCGTGCTCAATAGAAGCGCGAAGGTGACAAACGATAAAAACACCACGGTACCGGCGACGACTTCAAAGACGGCAGTCACCTGCGGACCTGAGCTCATTGTCTGCCCAACGCTATAGACCAGCCGCGCGGGGCGAGCCAGTGCAGAGTTTCGATTGCCGCAGAATCGCCCGCCCGCGTGCAGCCCCCCGCGTTGGCTGGGCGGCTTGTTCGGCTCTCTGGATCATGACGTCTTGTCCCTGTAAACCTCTTTGGACGCGGAGCCACCGCCACCGCGTCGATTCTCGATCCAAAATAGGAATGCCACCGACACTACGTACCAACCAGCGGTGAAAAGGAACGCGCCGCCACGAAGACCGCCGTAGTAGAGGCCTGCTAGTCCAATAGCTCCTCCCACCGCCCACCACTTAGCGATCCTCTTCCTTGGCGGCGGTGACGGGGATGATGACATGCTGCTTTTGCCGAACAGTGTTATTATGCGGAACTCGGAGTTCCGGAGTTTGGGAGGATTCGGAGTGACTTGAAGGGGGGATTTTTTGGCGGAAGCGACATTTGGTGAAAGATTTGAGGCGTTCCAGCCGTTGCAAGGGGGTCGTGAATGAAGCCCCGAAAAGCGGAACCGGAAACCGGAACCCGACAGGGGGCGTTCGGTTTCCGGGATGGCCAGCGGCGCTGGCCGGCAGCGGGCTGGCGTCCGACATCATCGTGCGTCATCAGCGGACGATTCTGGGTTATTTGCATTTCTGCAAGCAGCGGCATTGTCCGGCCTCGGTGGCGACGGCGAAGTTGTATCTGGAGGAGCGCGCGAAGCAAGGTACTCTTTGGCCGTATATTCAATCCGGGCTACGATGCGTTCTGAAAGCGTGTCGCTGCAAAGGCTGCAAAAGCTGCCCCCCCCCTGCTCGTTCGTGAGGCATTTGACTACGACCCGATCGTGGTTCGAAAGCAGCTGCGCGGCAGGCCCATCACCGATAGCCAGTTCATTAGGTACGCGTATCGGCCGCTAGATGTCCGCTATTTTGGGATGAGTCGACGAAGCTCCTTCACCGACCATTGCCAGATTTGTTCCGGCGGACTGTACCCGGTGCCGTGTTCTTGGTCTGGCAGCCGAAAAGGCGGGGTATTTGGTCTCCACCACAAGTTGCCTCGGCTTGATGGGCCGTGGCGCGAGCTTCACCAAATCCGCGGCAACTTACCACGCGCCGCTCTTGAGACGGAACGCGTCAAGGAGAGCTTCGCGCTTCCGCCTCCACCAATTCTTCGACCGCTGCACCTTTCTCGACGTAATTGTGCAACCGGAACTCTCCCAGCTCCAGCTTCACCACAATTTTGGTAACCTTGTCCCTCGCGTGAAACAGCACGGTAAACTCGTTGGTCTTCTGATCGAATTTGGCTTCGCGAATCTCCGGAAAGTCCCATGGGGAATCGCCGTTCTTGAGAATCGTCGCCGCCGCCATCAATATCCGTCCCTCGTATGCCTCCACTTTTAAATCCCACTGGCTGCCCGTAAACAAAGCACATCGAGATAAAAGGCGTATCTTAATGTCTCCGGAACTATCCGTAAACTCGGCCCAGTACCTAGGGCTGGTCCAGCGGATGTAACCATACACCGGCAAACAGAGAAGCAACAACATGCCAAGCAGTGCAATGTAAGCCAACAACCGCCTCCGTCTCATTGGCACGCGCTTTCCATCAGCTTCTACCTGAGATCTGTGCTATCACTGCTACCGCCGAGCGCGAACTCGCGCATCGCCTTGACCGCTTCGCGCCCCGCCAGATCTCCGAGCAGCTCCGAGACGGCACCGTTGCTTCTGTCCTCGCGGTTTCGTAAGAGACATCTCAGCAACGCCAGCTTGGACTTGCTCCGCAAATATTACAAGCTTTTCGACGAGGTAATTGCCTGCGCCTGGCCGGACCGGCGGCGCGGCTACCGAAGGGGACAAGCACGCATGGGCTGCGTCACTCCGACGCGACGCGGCTGCTCGAAGACGGTGTATCCGTTCGGCTGATTGCGTCATACCTGGGGCACGCTTTTCTGGAGACCACGATGATCCACCTTCACTTGACCGCGCCCGACGAGACCCAAGCCCGGTCCGGATCGATCGATTGATCGACGGGATGTAACCGGTGTCGCGGGTGGCCGACTGGCTCACGCCGGCGGGCGGGCCGGAGGGTGGCCTGAGCGCGGGCAAACGCCGCGTTTTGGGCCGTCATCCGCTGCTGTCACACGCCCGCTTGGGGCGGGCGGGTGTATCGCTGCGGCCAATGCGCGAAGCCCGATTTTGCGGACCACAGCGGCCACCGCCGCCGCGAGTGAAGTTGCACCTCCGGGCAATCAATGTGACGCTGGTCCCCGCCATGTCACAAGGCTCGGATCTCCTGACCACCAACCGCAAGGCGCTCACGATCAACCTCGACGACCAGAAGTACGGGACGTTTGCCGAGATCGGGGCTGGACAGGAAGTCGCTCGCGTCTTCTTCCAGGCCGGAGGGGCGGCCGGCACAGTGGCGAAGTCGATGTCGGCGTACGACATGACGTTCAGCGATTCGATCTACGGCAAAGCCCCGCGGTACGTCTCGCGCGAGCGGCTGGTCACGATGCTCGACCACGAGTTCACGCTGCTGCGCGAACGCTTGGCGGAACAGCGTGGCGACCGAACCGCCTTCTTTGTCTTCGCGGATACGGTCGCCGCCAAGAGTTACAAGGGAAACAACGAATGCCACGGCTGGATGGGCATCCGCTTTGAACCCGAACCCGGCGCGGCTCCGAGCGAGATCATCATCCACGTGCGCATGTGGGATCGCGACAATGTGCTGCAGCAGCAGGCGCTCGGCATCGTTGGCGTCAACCTGATCTACGGCGCCTTCTACTATCGCGACGATCCCTCCAAGTTGATCGCCTCGCTGGTCGACAACGTCGGCGCCGACCGGATCGAGGTCGACATGCTCAAGTTCTCCGGCCCGCTCTTCGAGCAGGTCGACAACCGGCTGATGTCGCTGCACCTCGTTCGCTTCGGGCTGACCAACGCCGTCCTGTTCGGTCCCGGTCGCGAAGTGTTGCAACCGTCCGAGGTGCTCCGGCGCAAGGCGATCCTCGTCGAGCGCGGCCGCTTCCGCCCCGTCACGCACCTGAACGTCGACATGCTGAATTGCGCGTGCGCCCAGTTCATGCAGGAGCCGGCCGTGCAGGGAAAGGAGCTCGTCGTGCTGATGGAGATCACGATGAACAACCTGCTCGTGTCGGGGGACCTCGACGCGAACGACTTCCTCGCCCGGGTCGACACACTTGGGGAGATCGGGATGACCGTGCTGATCTCCAATTATTCGGAGTACTACCGGCTGACGTCCTATTTCCGTCGATACACCGACGAGATGATCGGCGTCGCGATGGGCATCAACAACCTGACCGAGATCTTCAACCAGAAGTACTACGAAAGCCTGCCTGGCGGCATTCTCGAATCGTTTGGCCGGATGTTTCGGCACGCGGTCAAGTTGTACATCTATCCGATGCGGCGCACCGCGTATGAGAGCTTCCTCTCCGGCGACTCGCCGCGCTCCTCCCCTCCCCGCGCCGGCCGCGATTTTGCGTCCAACCTCCTCGTCACCGCGCGCAATTTCCAGGTGAGCGCGAATCTGCGCAATCTCTACGCCCACCTCCTCGAGAACCAGTACGTCGACTGCGTCGTCGGCTATGACCCCGCCGTGCTCGACATCTATTCGCAGGACGTGCTCACGCGTCTCCAGGCGGGCGATACCGCTTGGGAGAAACTGGTCCCGCAGCCGGTGGCCGACCTGATTCGCGAACGGCAGCTCTTCGGCTACCGGGCCGAGCCGGCGCTGAGTAACGCGGACTGACGAGCCTCGGGCCGGCCTGAGGTCGGCAGGTCCGCGCGTGAGCCGTCGCCACAGCAGCACCGCCAGGCGCCGGCGGCGTCGGGCAGTCTCGAGCGCGTCTAGCCGGCGTTGCAACGCCGGCTTGTCTGCGGGTCCGGCACCCGCTAGCGGTCGCGCCTTTGTTCATGCGCTTCCACAAATATCACGCCCTCGGGAATGACTACCTCGTCTTGCAGCCGTCGGACTACCCCGATTGGGACGCGCCCACACCCGAGCAGATTCGTGTGATCTGCCACCGCAATTTCGGCATCGGTTCCGACGGCATTCTCTGGGGGCCCCTGCCGTCGGCCCAAAGCCAGTTCGGCCTGCGCATTTTTAATCCCGACGGCTCCGAAGCCGAAAAATCCGGCAACGGGCTGCGGATCTTCTCGCGTTTTCTCTGGGATCAAAAATTGGCCACGGATCGCTTCACCGTCGAAACACCCGGCGGCCACGTCGAATCCGTGATCAAGGACAACGGACGCCTGATCACGGTCGACATGGGCCGGGTCCGCTTCACCAGTATCGACATTCCGGTGACGGGAGCGCCGCGCGAGGTGTTGAACGAGTCCATTTCCGTGCTCGACCGGACGTTCACGTTCTGCGCGGCCACGATCGGCAACCCGCACTGCGTTTTGCCGCTGCCCGAGGTTTCGCCCGAACTCGCCCACCGTTACGGTTCGGCGTTGGAGACGCACCCGAATTTCCCGCGCAAAACCAACGTCCAATTCCTGCAGGTGCTGGATGGCCGCAACATCCGCATTGAGATCTGGGAACGCGGCGCCGGTTACACACTTGCTTCGGGCAGCAGCTCCAGTGCGGCCGCGGCCGTGGCGCATCGACTCGGATTGGTGGACGCCGAACTGACGGTGCACATGCCGGGTGGAACGATCGGCATCGAGATCGCGCCGGACTACGCGATCCGGATGACCGGCGGTGTGACCCGCGTCGCGGTGGGTGAACTCCATCCCGAGCTGTTTACCACCCGGATCTGACGCCGCTCACCAGAGCGCCATTTGAATCCCACGGCGGGTTCGGCTACACTGGAGCATGAGCAAGGCGTTTTTGCGCGAGTCGGATTTTACCGAAGAACCGCTTCCACCCGCGGCTGTGCCGACCTTGCCGGCCGGGGCGCGGAATACCCTCACGGCGGAGGGCGCTGAGCGTCTGCAAGCGGAACTCCGTCAACTGCTCGAGGAGGAGCGCCCGCGTCTGGCCAATCGACTGGACGACCCGGAGCAAAGGCGCGAGTTGCAGGCGCTCGATCAGCGAATCCGGCGACTCCAGCAAAGCCTGGCCACTGCCGAGGTGGTGCCGGCCAGTGCGCCCGGTGACGTCGTGCGCTTTGGTGATACCGTCACGGTGCGCGATCCGACCGGCAACGTGTCACGTTATCGCATCGTCGGCGCCGACGAAGTGGACCTCGAGTCTCACTGGATCAGCGCGCACTCGCCGCTCGCGAAAGCGCTCCTGAACCATCGCGTTGGCAAACAGGTGACGTTCACCGTACCCGCCGGCACGTCGACGCTGGAGATCCTCGAAATCGCCTAGCGGTTGGCCGGGCGATAAAGAAAAAGGCGGAGCCAAGCGGCTCCGCCCGTTCCAAGCCTATCGGTGAACTGAAATTCAGTACTTCACGTTGCAGCCGTACGGCGTCGTATTGGTTTTGGCGGGCATCTTGCCCTCCTTCACCGCCGTCAACGCGGCCGTCACGTAGTTCTCCGCGTTGGCGCCGCCGCGCGGATCACTGTCGATCGCGCCCTGGTAGGCGAGTTTGCCCTGCGGATCGATGACGTACATGTGCGGCGTGGTTTTCGCCTGATAGAGCTTGCCGACCGTCCCCTCCTCATCGCGCAGGTACGCCGTTGGCGCAGCACCTTTCTTTTGCATCCACGACTTCGCCTTGCCGGGTTCGTAAGCACCCTGTTCGCCCTTGGCGCCGGAGTTGACGGTCAGCCAAACCACACCGTCGGAGGTGGCAGATTTCTGCAACGAAGGCATGTTGCCCGTGCTATAGTGCCGATCAACGAACGGGCACTCTGGGTTAACCCATTCCAGCACCACCGTCTTGCCCTTGTAGTCCTCGAGGCGGTGCGTCTTGCCATCGAGGTCGGTTAACGAGAAGTCCGGTGCCGGTTGACCCACCACGGCCTTGGCCTGAATCGCGGTGGTTCCGAGGGTGCAGGCGAACAAGGCCGCCGCGAGGGTAAGGAATCGCATTTGCATCTTCATGGCGGGAACGGAGACGCGCACGATAAAGGCAGGTTGCCCGTTGCCAACCGATCGACCGTCTTTTTTTGCCCAGAAGTTCGGCTCATCTTGCCGAGCGAGAGCGCCCCTCGCTCGGCGACGTCATCCGTCTTACGCCGTACACTCGATCCCCGCGGCTTGTGCCGCCCTTCCAAGCCCGCGTCTATCCGCCAGCTGCGCATTTCTTCACCTGCCATCGATCGGCTTCGCTGTTGCGGCGCTGAGGCGGCCGTTCCTAACCTGACGTCGTGGTCGGCTGGTTTACCGATGGGTTCCGCACCGCTTGGGGGCTTCTCTACTGGAACGTCCGCAAGACGCTTTTTCGTTGGCGGAAACCACCCTTCAGCCCCTGCCAGAATCCGTCCGATTCCGGCCGCGGAGGTGAAACCCGCTGTGACGCCTGTTTTGGTTGGCGCGATCCGAAGCGGTTTCGCCGCGTCTGCCCGCTCCTGCAGCCATCGTTGGACGGCACGTGGTTATGTTCGGTCGACACCGCCGACGTGCGCCCCTTCTGGCTGCGGGCGTTCGCGTGGTACGGCGGCGTCTCCCTCGCGACTTACCTGACGCTGGTTCTGGTCGGATTTGGCGTGCTGCGGGGGATCGGTTATCCCGTTCGCCTTGAGTCGATCGCCTGGCCGCCGGCCTGGTCGGAGATCCAGCAGGCCCGCTCGAAGTATTTCCAGCAGCGTGCGGAAGAGGCTTACGCCCGGCAGGAAATCAACGAGGCGCTGCTCTCCCTTCGACTCGCCTACGACTACGACCCGGGCAACTACGACGCGGGCCTCATGCTCGCGCGGCTATGGCAGACGAGCCGTCCCGATCTGGCCAACCGGATGTACAGCCGCCTGCTGCAGGAGCATCCGACGCATCGCTCCACCACCGCGCAGCACTGGCTGCGCGCACTCCTCCCGCGGGCCGACTACGCTGCCATCGAAGAACTCGCGGCGGCGGCCCTGCACTTTGACGGCGAGCATGCCGGCGCCTGGCTGCACGCGCTCCTGTTTGCCACGGAACGCAGCGGAAACCGCAGCCTGCTCGACCGTCTCCGGACGGAAGCCCAGACGCTGCCCAGCGGCGTGGCGCATGTACTCGAAACCGAGGCGCAACTCGCCGGAACGGACCACAAAGCCGGTCTGCGCCGCCTCCTCCAGCCGCGCGCGCCAGATCAACCCGACTACGTCGCTTATCACCAGATCCGTCGGCTGACCTCGCTCGGGCTGGCGCAACCGGCGCTGGATTTTGCGCTGCTCGAGACGCGACGACTGCCCGACTACGACCGGATTTCGCTGGAGCTCGAAGCGCTCGCCACGCTCAACAACCGGCGGCTGCGTTTCGTGGCTTTCGAGAACCTCGCCGCACATTCCGACCGTTTGAAGGTGATCGAGCTCATCGCGGCTCATCTCATCCGTTTCCCGGATCCGGACCTGTACGAACGCTGGCTCCGACGAGTCGATCTCGCGAAGCTGCCGAACGAGGCGGAACGGCTTACGGCGCGGCTCACGTTACTGTGCGTCGCCGGCGCCCAGCAGGATGAGCCGCGCCTGCGCGAATGGGCCGAAGCCCTGCGCGAAACGACAGGCGCCAGCTACGCCGCTCTCGATGCGGCCCGGGCGTACTTCCTTGCCCCCGTCGGAAAACGGTTGAGCGAAGTCCTGCCGTTTCTGCAGCCCTTGTCGCTGGAAGTGAACTACGCGCTGCTCAGTCGCTTCGGCCCACCGTTGGGCGAAAGTCCCCGCTCATGACGGTTGCGCCCGCTGATTCGACGGCGCCGTTCCCGGCCTCGCAGTTGCGCAACCACGGCTGGGGCTGGGCCGCGCTCGCGCTCCTGACGGCCGCGCTCGGGCTGTGGATTGCCTATCTCGCTCCGGAGTGGCTGGAGAACCCGGATCTCTCGCACGGCCTCTTCACCCCCATGCTGTTTTTGTGGCTCTGGCGGGAGTCGCGACGGCAGGCGCCAGCACGGTTTCTCGCGAGCGGCACCGGTCTGTTCGCGGCGGTGCTCCTGTGCCTGACGGCTGCGCTCATTGGCCTGTCGCTGGGGTGCCTCTACGCGGTCGCGCTCGATTGGGACCACGCCTTGGTGACGTTTACGCTCGGCTGGTCTGTCGCCGGGGGATTGATGGCGACCCTGCTCGTGCTGGCGTCGGAGCGCGTCCGGCAGGTGCCATTGAACTGGGCGGCGCTGGCTGGGATCCTGTTGTGGTTGCTGAGCCTGCCGCTGCCACCCGGCACGTACGCGCGCCTCACCCTCCAACTGCAGCTCGGCGTCACAGATGCAGTGCTCACCAGCCTCCACTGGCTCGGCATCCCGGCGTCGAAGAATGGCAACGTGATCGAGCTGGCGCGCACCTCGGTGGGCGTCGAAGACGCGTGCAGTGGCGTGCGCAGCCTGCTCTCCTGCATCTACGCCGGCGTCTTCTTTTCCGCCGCACTGGTGCGACGGACCGGTGCGCGGGTGGTTCTGCTGCTGTTGGCGGCGCCGCTCGCGTTGCTGATGAACTTCCTGCGGTCGCTGCTGCTGACGCTGCTCGCCAATCGGGGCACTGACATCAGCGGCGCGTGGCACGATGTCACCGGGCTTGCCATCCTGGCTGTGACCGCCGCCGTGCTCGCCTTTGTCGGTTTGCGCCTGGCCGGGCGTGATGACACGGCACCGCCGGCGATCGAGCCGGAAGCGCTGAAGCGAGGCGGTCTTCCGGCTCGGGCCGCTCGAAGTGAACGCCGCGGCTTCGTCCTGCTCACGGTGGGCCTAGCCGTCGCTTTGGCGATCGCCCTCAGCTTCATCAGCGCCACGCGTCCGATCACGACCACCACCGGCGCGCCGGATCTGGCCGCGGTCCTACCGACGAACGCTCCGGGTTGGGACTACGTGGCGGAGGACAACCTCTATCCGTACACGGACGTGCTGCAAACGCGACAGCTGGCGCAGCGCACCTACTTGCGTCGTGACGCGTCCGGAGTGACCCAGTTGACCATCTACCTCGCGTACTGGCCGCCGGGTGAAGTGCCGGTGAGTCACGTCGCCTCGCACACGCCGGACATCTGCTGGCCCGGGGCCGGCTGGCGACTCGAACCGGAGTCGCTGCGGCGAGAGGCGCTGGTGTTGGGCGACCGGCAACTCAGTCCGGCCGAATCGCGCCACTTCACCAGTTCGTCGGGCCCACAATACGTCTGGTTCTGGCACGTGTACGGCGGCCGCGTGATCGAGTCGCCCGATGCGCTCTCGCCGCGCGACCTGCTGCTCTCGGTGGTGCGTTTTGGCGTGCGCAGCCGCGGCGAGCAGCTCTTTGTTCGTGTTTCCAGCAACCGACGCTGGCAGGACGTGCGGGACGATCCCCTCGTACACCACGTCTTCGCCGGGCTGGCGCCTTTTGGTCTCTGACTCTCCATGCTGCTTCAACTGACCCGACGCGAACGCGTCGCCCTGAGTGTGCTCTCGCTGTTGATTGTTCTGGGTCTGCTTGGCCTGGCGATCCTCTGACGAAACGCGGTTCGATCGCTGCGCTGCGATCAAACCGCCTTGTCACGCTGCTCGTCGCCCCGATGCTGCCCGACCTCCGGCCGACTGTTCGTTTTGATGAGTTCTCCGCAGAATAACCCTCCCGCGCCCCGACCGCCCTGGCGGCTGATGGGTGCGGTCGTGGCCTTGCTGGTCCTGTTTCTCCTGCTCTCCGCTGTCGCCTACCTTCGGCATCAGGCGGCGGGATTGCGCTTGGCGGAACAACGCCTGGAGTTGCTCGAACTCGAAAATCGCAGTCTGCGCACGGAACTGGAAACCGAAAAACTGCTGCACGACGCGCAAAGCCGGTATGCGCCCAGCCGGGTTGAAGACAACTCGGTCCATCCTGAGCGTCCTATTCAACGGCGCGTTTTCGGAGCGCGCAGAACCCTGCTGGATACTCCCGTCGCCGGGCTCTGGTGGGACGAGACGCGTCAGCAGGGCGACCTCGTCATCGCCGGTCTGCCACCCACCTGGTCCGGCGGAATGATCGAACTTCAGTCGGGCGCCGTCACTCTCACGCTCCCGGCGACCGCCCCCGCTGAACCGGGGCGGCTGCTTCTTCCATTGCGGGAGTCCCCTCCTCCGGGACCGGCGACCATTCACGTCCGGTCCGAGGGCGCTAACGACATTCTCCTGCACGAGCGTTAGGCGGGCGGCGGAGCCGCTTTTCCGCTCTTGCCACCGGCGAAACGGGGCTGAAATCTGCGCCCCCTATGGTGATCAAGCCCAGAGTCCGCGGCTTCGTCTGCGTGACCGCCCATCCCGTTGGCTGCGCAGCGCATGTGCAGGAACAGATCGACTACGTGAAGCGCCACGGCGCGATCAAGGACGGTCCCAAGAAGGTGCTGGTGATCGGCGCCTCCACCGGCTTCGGGCTCGCGTCACGCATCACCGCCGCGTTCGGCTCCGGCGCCGCCACCATTGGCGTCTTCTTTGAGCGGCCGTCGGAGGAAGGACGGACCGCCACGCCGGGATGGTACAACACGATCGCGTTCACCAAGGCCGCCCGCGCAGAAGGATACTACGCCCGGAATTTCAACGGCGACGCGTTCTCCACCGCCATCAAGGACCAGGTTCTGGACGCGATCGAGGCTGACCTCGGGCAGGTGGACCTGGTCGTCTATTCGCTCGCCTCGCCGCGTCGTACCCATCCGGATACGGCCACGGTTCACAAGAGCGTGCTGAAGCCGATCGGCGCACCGTTCACCAACAAGACCGTCGATACGGACAAGGGCGTGGTCACCGACATCACGATCGAACCGGCCACGCAGGAGGAGATCGACGATACGGTGGCGGTGATGGGCGGCGACGATTGGGAGCGTTGGATCAACGCCCTTTCCGACCGCGGGCTGCTCGCGCCGGGGGCGACTTCCGTCGCCTACTCCTACATCGGGCCGGAAGTCACGTGGGCCATTTACAAGAACGGCACGATCGGCGTCGCGAAGAACGATCTGGAAAAGTCGGCGCGCCGCATCGATGCGACGTTAAAGGCGAATGGCTACGGTCGCGCGTTCATTTCCGTGAACAAGGCGCTGGTCTCCCAAGCCAGCTCGGCGATCCCTGTCGTGCCGCTCTACATTTCGATCCTCTACAAGATCATGAAAGCGAAGGGCACGCACGAAGGCTGTATCGAACAGATGCAGCGCCTCTTCGCGACGCAGCTCTACAATGGCAACGCGCTCGATTTCGACGAGGGCGGCCGCGTTCGCATCGACGATCTGGAGATGCAGCCCGACGTGCAGGCCGAGGTCGCGCGTATTTGGCCTTCGGTGACAACCGAGAACCTGGAATCCCTGACCGATATCGCCGGTTACCGGTCCGAATTCCTCAAGATGTTCGGCTTCGGGCTCGCCGGCATCGATTACGATGCCGACGTCGAGCCGCACGTCCCGATGATCTGACGGCCGCGCAGGCGTCCCGCCGATTGCCGACGAGACGCCTGGCCCGAGCCCTCAGGCTTTCACTTCCACCACCACCTGCACTTCGGTGGTGGAGTTTTTGGGCAATCCCGCCACGGCCACCGCGGCCCGCGCATGTTTGCCGGCGTCGCCAAAGACCGCGACGAACAGGTCACTCGCGCCGTTGATGACGGCCGGACTGTCGGCGAAACCGCTGACCGCGTTGACGTAGCCGCCGACGAACACGAACCGCGCCACGCGATCGAGCGAACCCAGCGCGGCCTTGATGTTGGCGAGCGTGTTGAGCGCGCAAATCTTGGCCGATTCGTAACCGGTGTCGACGGTCTGCTCCTTGCCCACCTGCCCGGTGTGGGTCATCTCGCCTTTCCAACTGCAGATCGTGCCGGCGCAGTAGAGCAGCTGGCCCGTTTGCACCGTCGGCAGGTAGTTGCCGCCCGCGGCAGGTGTGGGCGGAAGTTCGAGGCCCAGTTGGGCGAGTTTGGATTCGACGCTCATAGGAGCGGCGAGTGGAGCGCATTCCCCGCACGGGTGCAAAAGCGTTTGTCGTCCTCGGTCTCTCGCGCGGGATCGCCGCTCTGATCACGCGATGGCTGCCGAGGCACGCTCAACATGCGTGGCGCCGCATGGACGAGTCAGGGGATTTGGCACGACTCGGCGATTGCGAAGCGCACGCCGCCGTCCGACGCTGCGAGCGTGACGATCCCGGAGTGGCAAAGTCTCGCGCAGGCTGACCCGGCTGCGGCCGCGGCTGAGCTGGTCCGGCGGCGCGAGCGACTGTCACCCGCGCAAGCGGCGGCTGTCTGGGCGTGGTTACCGGAGGAGGCCGAGTTGGCGCGGAGTTTCGCTGACGCGCACCGGGGGCCCCTTCACGGCGTACCGTATGCGTTGAAAGACCTTTTTCTTGTCCGCGGTCTGCCAACACGAGCGGGCGGCCAACTCTCCCACCCTCCGATGCCCGTTGCCGACGGCGCGATGGTGCTGGCGTTGCGAACGGCCGGAGCGGTGCTGGCCGGCAAGACGCACCTGCACGAGTTCGCCTACGGGCTGACTGGTGAGAACCCGCACTATGGCGACGTGCAACACCCCCTGTTCCCGGATCGCACCAGCGGCGGTTCGAGCAGCGGTTCGGCCGCGGCGGTTGCAGCCGGCCTCGTGCCGCTCGCGATCGGCACGGACACAGGCGGGTCCGTGCGGGTCCCGGCAGCGTTCTGCGGTTTGTACGGTTTGCGGCTGACCCCGCACCACCCGTGGATCGCGGACGCGTTCCCATTGGCACCCAGTTTCGACACCGCCGGCTGGTTCACGGCCAATGCAGCCGATCTGCAGCGGGTCAACGAAGCCTTGCTGGGCACCGCCCGCGGCGCACCCGCGCGTGAGCCCCGCGGCGTGTCGCTGAGCACGGCCGATTTTGATGTCGCCACGGAAGTGCACGACGCGAAGCGGCTCGCCGACGTTGCCGGCTGTTTCGCTCCTCCCGCCGACAACGAAACGGCGCAGTTGCTCATCCATGCCTTCAGCGGCTGCGCCAACGCCTACGCCGTCCTGCAAAGCCAGGAGGCGTACCGCGTCCATCAAGCGACGCTCGACACGGAGAAGGCGCGGTATGGGGCCGCGGTCTGGCAGCGGATCGATCGCGGGCGCCACTGGACCGAGGAGCAGCAGGCGAAGGCACGCGTGAAGCAACACACCGTGAAGCTCGCCTGGACTCAGTTTTTCCTGACCTACGACTTCCTGGTTCTGCCCGTTGCCCCGTTCGTGGCGCTCCGGCACACCGATTGTGGGCAGGCGCAGCGTGACGCTCAACTCACGCTGACGGCGCCGGCGAGCCTGGGCGGGTTGCCCGTCCTGACTGTGCCCGTTCCTCGTCCGGACGGACTGACCCTCGGGCTGCAGATCGTGGTGAACTCACCCGACAGCCCGGTCATTCAGTGGGCGCTGGAACGGTCCGCTTCCTGCTGAAGCGGCGTCACCTTCCATGATCCGCGTCGACGTGGACGAGGGCTGGGCCCTTGTCACCCATCCTGAACATGCGCGCCTGGCTGCCGCCTTCGCCGAGCGTTGGGGCAACGAGCGCTTTGCCGTTCCTGAACCGTGGTCACCCATCCACTACGCGGTCGCGCATCACGACGATGGTTGGCTGGATCGCGACTCCAATCCCTGCCTGACGCGCGCCGGCCAACCGGAGGCATTCACGCGGCAACTGGTTGGGCGTTACTCGGCCTTCGAGGAAATCGATCTGCCCAGCTACCTCGAAGTGCGTCGTCGCGCCACCGCCGCAGTGGCCAGCACGGACCTGTTTTCCGGCCTCCTGGTCGCCATGCACACGGCCAACCTGCTCACCGAGCAGGCCGATCCCGAGACGATCCAGCCGCATCACCGCGCTGCGTATCAAAACTTTCTCGACGAACAACAACGGTGGCAGCAGGAGTCCCGCGCCACCCTCAACGTCCCCGCCGACCAGCTGCAGCGCGGGTTCGAGTTTCTCCAGTGCTGCGACCACCTGTCGTTGATTGCCTGCTGCGGTTACGATCAACCCACGGTCCTGCGCCACGCACAGCCCGATCGCAACGGGCAGCGACATTCCCTCTCCTGCCGGTGGGTCCGACCCACCACGTGGACGATCGATCCGTGGCCGTTTGATGAGTGGGTGCTCAACTTCGAGGTGCCCTGCCGGATCATTCCCCGACACGCCTGCCAGTCACTGGAAGGTTTTCGCGAAGTCTATCGCCGCTCCTCAACCCGAACGCTGTTGATCACGCTCGTCGCCGACCACGCCTGATCCAACGGTTCGCTCAGACTGGCAACCGAAACACGCGCCGGGCGTTCGCGGACAGCAGCGCCGTCTTGTCCTGCGTTCGGACCACGGCGGCTTCCACCTCCGCGCGAAAACCGGCCATGGCCGGGTGCGAGACCTGCCGCGGATACAGATCCAGCGGCCAGTCCGTTCCCCACAACAGTCGATCTGCCCCCGCCTGCGCGAGCCAGTCCGGAAGTTCAGAAGCCGGGTAAAGCAGCGGGAACGCCGCGGTGTCGTAATAAACGTTGGGCAACTCCCGAACCTCCGGCATCAGCCACGGCACCCGACCGCCGCCGTGCGCCAGCACCAAGCTCGTCTGCGGATACCGGCGTGCCCAGGTCACGAAATCCGCCAGCGGCGTGTCGACGCGGGCTGGATACGGCCGTGACCCCGGATCGGTCACGTGCACCACCACCGGAAATCCCAGTTCCCCGGCGCGCTGCAGCACCTCAAGCCAGCGTGGATCCTCCGCCCCGAGCCCGATCCCGTGCGGCGACATCTCGCCCACGCCCACAAATCCCTGCTCTTGCGCCCAAACCAACTCTTCGAGCGCGGCGGCGCCCGAAGCAGGCTGGACGGTGACACAGGCGCTCAACCGGTCCGGATGCCGGTGAATGCACTCGGCGTAGAAGCGGTTTTGCAGGGTACAGGCGGCGGGTGTTTCCCAATACCAGCCCAGCAGCACGGCCCGTGCGACGCCGGCCTCATCCATGGCGCGCAACAACGCATCCGTATCCGGAAATCCCTGCACAGGCCGCCCGTCGCGACGACGCCGCGTGCAGAGCCGCGCCCAGATTTGTTCGCCTGCCTGCGCCGCCCATTCGTGGGTGGCACGGTTGATCTCCGGTGGATACAGATGGACGTGGCAGTCGACGACGCTCACCGGCCGAAAATCGAACGTGACGCCCCCTCGGGCAATCCACAATCCTGCAGCGGGGCCGCGTCGCCCGCTGCCGTTGTCCCGCCGCCTTTATGCTGAACCGCCTTTTCCGCCTGTCCGAGCATGGCACCACGGTGCCGCGGGAGTTGCAGGCCGGCCTGACCACCTTCGCCGCGATGGCCTACGTGCTCGCGGTGAATCCCAACATTCTGGCCGATGCCGGCATGGACCGGGCGGCGCTCGTCACCGTCACGGCGCTGACAGCCGCGGTCAGCACGATCCTCATGGCGGCGCTGACCAACTATCCCATCGCGCTCGCGCCCGGCATGGGGATCAACGCGTTTTTCACGTACACGATCTGCCTCACCTACGGCGTGCCGTGGCAGCAGGCGCTCGGCATGGTGTTCGTCAACGGCGTGATCTTTCTCGCCCTCTCGGTCACCGGCGTGCGCGAGAAAATCGTCCGGGCAATTCCCTATCCGTTGAAAATCGCCATCACCTGCGGCATCGGATTGTTCATCGCTTTTATCGGGCTGAAGAACGGAGGCATCATCGTCTCGAATCCTGCGACGTTCGTAGCGCCCGGTGATTTCACCAGCGGTCCCGTCGCGCTCTGCCTCGGCGGCATTCTGCTGACCCTCGTGCTCGTCGCCCGACGCGTGCCGGGCGCGATTGTGCTCGGCATCCTGGTGATGACGCTGCTCGGGCTTTTTGTGCCCGACGGACAAGGTGGCCGCGTCACGCGCTGGCCGGAGACGTTGTTCTCGCTACCAGCCTCTCCGGAACCGGTGTTCCTGCAACTGCGCTTCGACTTCCTGTCGGACTGGTCAACGCTGCAACGCGCGCTGCCGCTCATCCTGACGCTACTGCTCGTCGATATGTTCGACAACATCGGCACGCTGATCGGCGTGACCAAACGAGCCGGTTTGCTCGACCGCAATGGCCACTTGCCCAAGGCCGGGCGCGCCCTCCTCGCCGACTCCACCGCGGCCATTCTCAGTTCGCTTTTCGGCACGTCGACCGTCGTCAGCTACGTGGAATCGGCCTCCGGCGTCGAAGCGGGCGGGCGGACCGGGCTGACGACCGTCACCACCGCGGTCCTGATGCTGCTGGCGCTGTTTCTCACGCCCTTGATCCTCGCAGTGCCAGCGGCGGCGACGGCGCCGGCGCTGGTGATCGTGGGCATCTTCATGATGCAGTCGGTCGCGGAGATCGACATGAGCGATTTTCGCGTCGCGGCCCCGGCCGTGCTGACGTTGCTCGCGATTCCGTTCACCTTCAGCATCGCCGAGGGCATCGGGCTGGGGCTCATCGGCGCAGCCACGCTGGCCGTCGCGACCGGCCAGCCGCGCAGTCTGCCGCTGGCGGGCTACCTGATCGCGCTCGTGTTCTTCCTCGAGTTCTTTCACGTTTTCCCGTTTCACGGCTGAGCCGCCGCCGGCCACTCCGTGTTGAATCTGGGTCCGCCGCTCGTCAGGCCCGCTGAACCGAATACCGTTCCGGGCATCTTCTTCCTCCTTTTCCATGACGAAAGTCCTTCCCTTTGAACCCGCGTCCGCCGCGGCCGTGCCGAACGTTCCCACGGAAGCCGATTTCGAGCGGCTGATCGCGGCGCTGCAGCATCCGGTGGGCTCGGTCGTCAGGCACACCATCGACGACCGGCCGCTGTATGGAACGACTCTCTACATCGCCACCTGCTCGCTCGACACCCGCTTTGGCGTGTTCCGGACGCACATTTTCCAGGACATCATCGACAAGCACTACATCATCGCGCTGGCCTTCGGAGACCTCACCAACGCCGACGTGCTCTACACCCGGCTGCACTCCTCGTGCGTGACGAGTGAGACGTTGCGCGGCTGCGACTGCGATTGTGTGCAGCAGCTGGAGGGCGCCTTCAAGGTCATCTCCGAAAAGGGAAAGGGCATTCTGTTTTATCTGATGCAGGAAGGCCGCGGCGTGGGTTACGTCGGCAAGTCGCGCGATCGCATGCTGGTGCAGGCGTCGCTCGATCAGTTGTCGACCTTTCAGGCCTACGCGGCGATGGGGCTGAAGAAAGACCACCGCAACTACGACAACATCTCGCACATCATCCACCTGCTGGGCCTGCGCGCGCCGTTCGTCGTGCTGACGAACAACCCCGACAAGCTCGAGTCGCTCAAACAACAGGGCATCGCCGTCGCGGGGACCGAGCGGCTGGAGTTTGAACCGTCGCCCTTCAATCTTGCCTACCTGACCTCCAAGGCGGCGAGCGGCCACATCCTTAAACGCCCCGCCGAGACACTGGTGCGTCGCGCGCTGCCGCCGGAGCCGGTGGTGCCGTTCAAGCCGCACGCACTCCCGCACGCGAAGCGCTTTATCTACTCGGCCAGCTATTTCCTGCCGATGAAGCCGGTCGACAACGACATCCTGCTGACCGAGGCCCAGTTCAAAGCCCTCTTCAGCAAGCAGTCGATCGACCGCTACATGGCCGGGCCGCACCCGCTGGTCCTCGGGTATCAATTGATTCGTGACAACCGGTTCTTCGTGCGCATCGCGCCGAACCACCTCGATGCCTATCATCGCGAGAACCCCAACGACCCGATCGTCGACCTGCTCACGACACCGTACTGGTTCCGCGTTCACGTCTACTACGATGTCGTCACCAGCCAGGAGTTCGTCGTGCTGACGCACGGGAAACCGCGCACGTACGACCTGCCGGTGATCCGACTGCACAGCGAATCGTTGTTTAATCGCTTCCCGCTGCGGACGGTCGAAAACCGCGACAAGTACAAGCAGAGCGTGAAGCACATCGTCACGTACGGCGTCGGCGCCATCCTGCTCCTGCACAACGACGGCCGCGGCGCCGGCTTTGGCGCGTATGCGACCGACCGGATGATGACCGAGACCGGGCTCGCCCTCTCGAGCGATGAAGCTTACCGGAAGCTGGCGGTTGGGTATGACAGCCGCGACTACGATGCTTCGATCACGTTGCTGAAGCACCACATTCCGAACGACAAGATCCAGATGGTGATGAATTCGCCCTCGAGCCTCGTGAAGAAGCCCGAGTACGCGATGGCCTTGAAGGAACACAAGGTCGACGTGGAGAAGTGGATCTTCCTCGACGACGAGGCGCGCTGAACGCCGAGGCTCACCTGCTGTTGCGATGAACGACCCGCAGCCGAAGCGAGCGGAGACCCGGCCGGACCCGCTCGGGCACGAGTTGCTGGCCCACCGTTTGGAACGGATCCCCGCCATCCTCTCGGACATGCTGGCCCGTGGGCTGCCTCCGCTGAGCCCACGAACCCTGGAGACGCAGCGCTTCATCGTGACCGGCACCGGCAGTTCGGAGGCGCACGCGCGCTACCTCGTGATGCTGCTCAACCTGTACACGGACCGGGCGGCGGCCTACCTGCCCCTCTCCGGTTTCGTGGAGTCGCCGCCCGACGCGTTTGAGGGCAAGGCGCTCGTGGTCTGGAGCCAGGGTGTGTCACCAAACGCGCAAATCGCCCTTCGCAGGCGCGGTGAGTTCGCCCACTGTATCCTTTTCTCGGCGACCACCCCAGCCGCGGCGCGTGCCGCCGGCAAACCGGACCGGGCAGAACTCCTGGAGAGCCTGCAACGCGAGGGCGGCGAACTGGTCGAGTTTCCACTGGCGGAGGAGTACACGACCTTGATTCGCGTCGTCGGCCCCATGGCTGGATACCTGGCGGCGCTGCAGTTCACCGCGCAGTTCGGCGGCTGCCGTTTCCGGCCGCCAACGACTGGCGATATCCTGCCCTTGTTGCAGATGACGGCTCCGGCCGACCTGCTCGACGCGATGATCCGGCTCCCCAGCGCGTTCTCGGCCGGGTTTCAGCTGATCACGGCCGCGCCGATCTCGGACTTCGCGCAGAACCTCGCGTGCAAGTTCATGGAAGGCGTCTTCTGGCCCTGCCCGCCTATCTCCGACTTTTTGCAGTTTGCCCACGGCCCGTTTCAGCAGATGAACGCCCACCCGCATCCTGTGCTCATTTTGCAAGGGGGATCGCCGGCGGAAGCGGAACTCGTCGGGCGCAGCGTTGCCATGCTGCGGGATGTCGGTCTGAGCGCGTTCGTCATCCGGGTGCCGGTGCCCGCCCTGTATTCGATTTTCGGCTTCGAGGCGGCCTTGAACCACCTTGTGTTCACAGTGATGCGTCACTTGCGCGTTGATCAGGTAAACTGGCCCGGCAAGGGCCGCGATGATCTGCTGTATGGGTTCTGTCCCGACCCGGCTCCGCTGGCCGCCCCACCCGGATCACTTGCCGGAAGTTAATCGTTCCTTACTGTAAGACCTGTCGCTAGGTTGCGCCCCATCCGCTGCGGGGCGAATACCACCTCACCCTTTCCGCCGGTGCCTCTCCTGCGTCCGCTTTCACGTTGGTAGCAACGGTGTCGTCCCCCTCGTCTCCATCTTCTTTTCCGATTCCCCATGCACACCATCCCAAGAAACCGTCGCCCGCTCCGTGAATGGAGCGTGCTTTGCGCGTTGCTTGGCCTGCCCTTGGCAGCCCAGCAAACGACTCCACCGCCTCCGGCGCCTGAGGACGCGGAGAACACCATCGTGCTCTCCCCGTTCACGGTGCAAAGTGGCCGCGATCGCGGCTACTTTGCCGAGAACACCCTCGCTGGCAGCCGTCTCAACACCAACATCAGCGATCTCGGTGCTTCGATCTCCGTGATCAACAAGCAGCTGATGGACGACACCGCCTCGGTCGACATCAACGACGTGTTCCGCTACGAAGTGAACACGGAAGGTTCGTCGACCTACACGCCTGCGGTCCTCTCGCTGCGCAGCGACGGTATCGCCGACACCAACGCCGGCTTCACCTCCGGCGGCACCGGCACGCCGCAGACCAACGCCACCTCCAACCGCGTCCGCGGTATCGGTGTGCCCAGCGCGGCCATCAACTATTACCCGGCGATCTCCCAGGTTCCGTTCGACTCGTACAACATCCAGTCGGTCGAAATCAGCCGCGGTCCGAACTCCATGCTCTTCGGCATGGGCAGCCCGGCCGGTATCGTTAACCAGAATACCGCCCAGGCCATCCTCGACCGGGAGACCAACAACATCACCTTCCGGTTCGATGACCGCGGCTCCCGCCGTGGCAGCTTCTCGTTCAACCGGGGTCTGATCGACGATACGCTCGCGATCTACGGCGCCTTCCTCTGGGACGACCGTCGGTTCGTGCGCAAGCCGTCGTACGACAAGACGCACCGCCAGTACGGTGCGATCACCTACAAGCCGTTCCCGAAGACGACGATCCGGGCCAGCGTCGAAAACTACGACAATCGTAACCGCCGTCCGAATACGCTGACGCCCCGTGACTTCGTCACCGAGTGGCGCGAGGCCGGCCAGCCGGTTTACGATCCGCTGACCAAGAAGATCACGAAGATGGCGACCGGCGAAGTCGTTGGTCCGTACATCATCGACGGCAACTCACCGCGTGCCAACGAGGTGCGCCAGTACATCGAGTCCCGTCCGGATTACGATCCGACGAAATGGAACGCCGCCCGGACCCAGTACAATGGCGTCAACATCTTCGGTGACGTCGCCCTGACCAACACCGCTTCCGCCCTCTACGTGCCCGGCATCACCTGGCAGAACCAGGCGCGCACGATCATGCAGATCGCGGACGGTCAGCTCCAGCACTGGTTCCAGCCGCTGAACGGTCAGCGCTACCGCACGCAGTGGGGTACCGCGACCAATCCGGCCGCCAACGCCGACCTGTATCCGCCAACCGCCGACATTTGGGCCAACCCCTACTACGCGGACGTTTACAACCGCTCGTTCACGCAGAGCACCGGCTGGACCCAGACCGGTGGCACCGTGGGTAACTTCAAGTACTCCGGCGTGACCGACAAGTCGATCTACAACTGGGAAGACGTGAACGTGAACCAAATGAACTTTGGTCACGACATGAACACGAACTTCAACGTCGAGATCGAGCAGGAGATCACCCGTGACCTCCACCTCAGCGCCGGTTGGTTCCAACAGGACTTCGAGTCGATCACCAACTACGCGGTCGCGCAGTTGAACGTCACGACGCTGTTCGTCGACACCAACCCGAACCTGCCGAACGGCCAGGCCAACCCGTACTTCGGGCAGGTCTTCGTCGAGGACCAGGATCCCGACCAGTTCCTAAATACGGAGAAGCACGACCACTATCGTGCGATGCTGGCCTACACGCCGGACTTCACCCGCAACGACAACTGGACCCGCTGGCTCGGCCGTCACCAAATCCTCGGCCTTTGGTCCAAGCAGGATTCGATGACGAGCCTCAAGCGCCGTCGTCTTCACTACGTCGAGGCGGAGCAGAACGCTGGCGCCTACCGCTGGATGGCCAACCAGAACAACAATGCAAACGGAAGCCCGACCGGCTGGAACTTCCAGACGACCTCCCTGCGCCGCTTGTACTACCTCTCCCAGCCGGGCGACCCGATGGGCACGGTCACGCGTGGCTCCGGCGAGTGGAACCACATCCGTTACAACAACGACATCGAGGTCTTCAACTACGGCACCGGCCAGTTCGAGCAGCTCGGCATGACCACGGACTTCGTGGACTTCGAAGCCTCCACCGGCCGCAACCAGCGTGAGCTCGAATCCTACAGCGCCGGTATCACCAGCTACCTGTGGGATGACCGCATCGTCGGCACGTTCGGCGTCCGTAAGGATGACTACCGCGCCCGCACCACCACGACTGGCGCGGTGCTCAACGCCGCCGGCGAGATCGTCGAACCCGCCCTGACCAACCCGCAAAAGTGGGTCAACGGCGTGTTCCAGACCGATAAGGTGTTCAACCGCTGGAACCGGTGGGACGAGCTCGACGGCACGACCCGCACGATTGGTGGCGTCTTCCGTCCGTTCCGCAACTGGAATGGCATTGAAGCCCGTGCCAACGACGGCTCGCTCTTCTGGCAGTTCGTCCGTGACTTCGGCGTCAGCTACAACAAATCGGACAACTTCAACGCCCCGGCCGCCGCCCAGGTGGACGCTTTCGGCACCCCGCTGCCGAAGCCCGAGGGTGAAGGTGAGGACATCGGTATCCAGTTCTCGCTGTTCGACAACAAGCTGTTCGCTCGTGTCACCTGGTTCGAAGCGACCAACGCCAACGAGCGCACGAATCCCGGCACCTCGATTAGCCGCCTGACCGGCAACGTTGACACGACCCTGTTCCGCAACTGGGCCCGTACCATCGCCATGATCAACATGGGCATGGACCCGACCGTGGAAGGGTTCGGCGCCAATCTGACGTCCGCCGAAGAGCAGGCCGTCCAAGACGCAGCCGAGCAGATCTGGGGTCTCGACTACGACTACTACGCCAACGTCGGCAACATCTTCGCCACGCGTAATGCCGAGGCGAAGGGTATGGAGGTGCAGCTCACCTACAACCCGAAGCCGAACTGGACCATCCGGTTCACGGGTGGCAAGCAGGACACCAAGTACTCCAACGTGCTCAAGGAGTTCGACGCCTGGTTCGCCGTGCGTAATCCGGTCTGGCAGTCCGCCAAGGCGAGTGACTTCCTGCTGCCACAGTACCAGCAGTTCGCCACCTACACCAACCCAGGTGGTCGTCCGGTCGACCTGACCAACTTCTGGACCTCCTACGGGTTTGATACGAACGTCCGCCTCGACGAGCCGAACGGCAACACCAACGTCCAGGCGTACTACAACAACGTCGTACAGCCGCAGTACGCACTCGCTCGCGACCTCGACGGTCAGTCGGCTCCCGGCCAGCGCAAGTATCGCGCCGCCCTGGTGACGAACTACGCCTTCGACAACGACGCGCTGCGTGGCTGGAACGTCGGTCTCGGCCAGCGCTGGGAAGACAAGGCCGTCATCGGCTACTACGGCAAGTCCAGCGGTGCGAACACGAACCCGAACTTCCTCGATCTGTCGGACACCACCCGCCCGATCTACGACAGCGACAACTGGTACACGGACCTCTGGGTCGGCTACACCCGCCGGATCTTTGATGACCGTGTCCGCATGAAGCTGCAGCTGAACGTCAACGACGTGTTCGAAGACGGCGGCCTGCGTGTTGTGGCGGTCAACCTCGATGGCTCGCCCTCGTCGTACCGCATCATCGACTCGCGCCAGTTCATCCTGACCGCGTCCTTCGACTTCTAATCGAGTCGACGAACGTTCGATCCCTTCAACGCCCCCTCCCACCGGAGGGGGCGTTTTTCTTTTCGGCGCAAGCGGCGTTGCCGCCGAGCCGGCTTCCGTATCCGCTTTCCACCGACCGATGAAGGCTCGCCCCACTCGATCGCCGACGCCCACCACCCGCACGGAGCCCGCCTCCGGTGAGGATCGGGCCGGCGCGAACCCGTGGTTGGCGTTGATCATCGTTGTCCTCGTCGGGCTGGCCTACGCCAACACGTGGCACGCGCCGTTCCTGCTCGATGATCATGATGCGATCGTCCGTAACCCCAGCCTGCCCAACGCGGGAACGTTCAACTGGCTGACCCCTCCGTCCACGGAAGGTGAGACGGTCAGCGGGCGCCCGATCCTCAACCTGTCGTTCGCGCTCAACTACGCGATCAGCGGCCTCAGCGTTGAAGGTTACCATCTCACCAACCTCGCGATCCATCTCGCGGCCACCCTGCTGCTGTTCGGCCTGCTTCGGCGAACGCTGCGGGGCGTAGCTCCCCCTACAGGACCCGCCACACCGACTCGCCAGGCGTCCTCAGACGGGCTGGCGGCGCTGATCGCGCTCACGTGGAGCCTGCATCCGCTGCAGACCGGCGCCGTCACCTACGTGGCGCAACGCGCCGAGTCGCTCGCGGCCGCTTTCGTGCTGCTGACGTTGTACGCCTTGGCCCGCGGGCTTTCCGCCACGCCCACGCAGCGAAGGGCCTGGTTTGCCCTGAGCGTGGCCGCGTGTGCCTTCGGCATGGCGACAAAGGAAACGGCGGTCATGGCGCCGATCCTGGTGCTCCTTTACGACCGAACCTTCGCCGCCGGATCGTTTCGTGCCGCGTGGACGCAACGCCGCGGCTTCCATCTCGCGTCCGCCGCCACTTGGATTCTGCTGGGCGTGCTCGTCGTCGGCAATCGCGGGCGAGGCGACTCCGCCGGTTTCGATTCGGCGGTGGGCGTCCTGGAATACCTCTGCACGCAGGCCGACGCGATCGTGCGCTACCTCCGCCTGATCGTATCGCCGGTGTCGCAGGTTTTTGATTACGGCGCCGTGGTCGTGCCGGACCCGTGGTCGGTCGTGCCACAGCTTCTGCTCGTCGGCCTGCTTCTGGCGGGAACCGTTTGGACGCTGCGCCGGTATCCACGGATCGGATTTCTCGGCGCCTGGTTTTTCCTGGCCCTGGCACCGAGCTCGAGCTTCGTGCCGGTCGCGACACAAACGATGGCCGAACATCGGATGTACCTCGCGTTGGCCGCACCGGTCACCGCTTTCTGGTGGTTCCTCGCGCGGCGCCGGCGAGCCGGCGAGATCGCCGCCCTTGGCACAGTGCTCGTGCTGGCCTTGGGCGCGCTGACCTTCGCCCGCAACGGAATCTATTCCGACCCCGTCGCACTCTGGCAGCAGACGACGGAACGCCGTCCGGAGAACGCCCGGGCCTGGAATAATCTAGGGCTCGCGCTGCATCAGGCCGGTCGCGACCAGGAAGCAGCCACAGCCTACGAACGCGCACTCGCGCTCAATCCGCAACACGCGTTCGCCCACGCCAATCTCGCCAGCGTCGCCATCGCGTCGGGACGCTGGTCCGAAGCCGAAACGCACCTGCGCGCGGCGTTGTCGGCCGCCCCCGCGAATCAGGATGCCCGGGTCAACCTGGGACACGTTCTGACGCAGCTTGGGCGAGCCGAAGAAGCCCTCACTGAATACAACCAGGTCCTGGCGGCCGATCCCGCCGCTCACGATGCTCGCACCAATCGTGCGGCGTTGTTGCTGCAGCAGGGCCGGACCAGCGAAGCCCTCTCCGAACTGCGGCAGGTGGTGGCCAAGTCACCGACACTTGCTCCCGCCCACTATCACCTCGCCATGGCTCATGAGCGGAACGGCCAGTGGGCGGACGCAGAGTCTTCCCTGCGGGAAGCCATGCGCTTGCGATCCGACTGGCCTGAGGCGTTGCTGGCTTGGGGGAACCTGCAGGCTCGACAGGGCCGCCTCGACGTGGCCGCGTCGGCATTCGCACAGGCGCTGCAACTCCAGCCCGAGCTTGTTGAAGCGTGGTACGCACGGGGCAACCTGGCCGCGCGGCAGGAACGCTACGCCGACGCGATGCAGGACTACCAACGCGCCCTGATGCTCGCGCCTTCCCATTTGGGCGCACGCGCCAATCTCGCGAACTGCCAGCTGGCGACGGGGCAGTACGACGCTGCCATCGCCGGCTACGAAGCCCTGCTGAGCGAACATCCCGAGGACGCCACGCTGCAGCGAAATCTTTCCCTGGCCCGGGAGCTTCGGGCCGGACGAAGGCCGGCGCCCCGGTGAGTCTCTTACTGTAAGAGACGCCGCCCATCGCGGGCCCGATGCGGGCTTCGCAAAGTCTTGGCCAAGCCCCCAGACGCGCCGGTCGACGGCGCCGCTTCCATGCCTCGCGCCCTCGCTTCGATGCCCGTTCCCGCCTGTATCCAAAGTTTCGATTCGCTGACGGTTGGCGAGTCGACCAGCCGGTCGGTCCCCTGCCGGCCTGCCTTCGCGCTTTGATTTTCCCATGGTTTCGGGTTCTCCCTCCGCGCCGAAAGCCGCCCGTCCCCGGGTGGCACTGATCGGCGTCTCCGGTTACGGCAGCATCTATCTGGCCCTGGTCCGGGCCGCTCGCGATCGCGGCGCGCTGGACCTGGTCGCCGCTGTCGTCATCAATCCCGACGAGGAGCAAGCCAACGAGGCCGAGCTCCGCAGTCACGGTACCAGGATCTACCGCGATTACACGCGGATGCTGGAAGAACTCGCGGGGCAGATCGACCTGTGCCTGATCCCCACCGGCATCCAGTGGCACGCGCGCATGTCGATCGCCGCCCTCCGCTCCGGCGCGCAGGTGCTGGTGGAAAAGCCGTTGGCCGGATCACTCGAAGAAGTCGCACGTATCCGTGCGGCGGAGCGCGAGACGGGACGCTGGGTGGCCGTCGGCTTCCAGGACATCTACTGCCCGGTCAACCAGTGGCTCAAACAGAAACTCTGCCGTGGCGCCATTGGCCGGCTGCAGTCCGTGCGGTTCCTCGGCCTTTGGCCGCGCGGGCAGGCGTATTTCACGCGCAATCATTGGGCCGGTCGGCTCACGGCGGACGACGCACCGGTGAAGGATTCGCTGCTCAACAACGCCTTCGCCCACTTCGTTAATCTCTGCCTCTACTTCGCCGGCCCCACGCCGCAGGAAAGCGCGACCGTGGAGATCGACACCGCCGAATTGCTGCGCGCCCACGCGATCGAAACGTTCGATACCAGCGTGGTCCGTGCCCACAGCGCGGACGGCATCCAGTTCTGGATCGGCGCCAGTCACACCGCTGACTCGACCCTCGAGCCGACCATCACGATCGTCGGTTCAGAAGGCACGGTCGAATGGCACCACGGCGAGCGCTGCATTCTCGAGACCCGCAGCGGCCGTCGCGAAGTGCGCGTCGTGCCCGACATCGATGCGACGCGGGAAAAGATGTTCAAGGACGTGCTGACCAAGCTCGCGCAGCCGTCGCATCCCGTGTGCGGCACCGATCTCGCCGAGGCACACACGCGCTTCATCGAAGCCGTGCATGCCGCGGGACGCCCGGTTGGCGTCCCATCGGATTTGATCGTGGCCGCGCCGCACACCCCCAATCAGCCCCCGTGGTTGGTCGTGCAGGGCCTCGAGTCGGCCCTGCTGCGCGCGCAACTTTCCGGCTCGACGCTGGCCGACGCCGGGTTCTCCCTCAACGCCGCACCTGCTCCCCATGCTACGTAAGGCCTTTGTGATGAGCGTGAATCCGGGCGCGGAAGCCGAATACGCCCGGCGTCATCAACCGATCTGGCGCGAGTTGGCCGACGTGCTGAAGCAGCACGGTGTGCACAACTACTCGATCTTCCTCCACCCGGAGACGCGGCAGCTGTTTGCGTATGTGGAAATTGAGGACGAGGCCCGCTGGGCCGCGATCGCCCAGACCGAAGTCTGCCAACGTTGGTGGAAACACATGGGTGACGTAATGCCGAGCAATCCGGATCACAGCCCGGTGTCGCATGACCTTGCCGAGGTCTTTCACCTCGACTGAGCGCGTGCGGCACTCACGCCGGCCATCACCTGCGCGCCGGTTATCGCCTCTGGCTGCGCTGCTGGGTGTCTTCGCCGTGTTGCTGCTTCCGCTCTCCCTCGGAGCAGCGGACGGGGCGTATGTGTTTTCCTACTTCACCGGACGTGGAGACGACGGGCTGAAACTCGCGTGGAGCACCGACGGCCGCCATTGGCACGCCGTCGCGAACGCACGGAGCCTGCTCCGACCGGAGGTGGGCGAAGCGCGGTTGATGCGCGACCCTCACCTGCTGCAGGGCCCCGATGGCACTTTCCACCTCGTTTGGACCACGGCGTGGGAGGGGCAGACCATCGGTTACGCCCACTCCCGCGACCTGATTCACTGGTCCGAACAACGAGCAATCCCGGTGATGCAGGCGATCCCGGGCACCCGCAACTGCTGGGCACCGGAGGTGGTGTACGATGCCGGACGGCAGGAGTTCGTGCTCTTCTGGTCCTCCACCGTTGAAGGTCGGTTTCCCGAAACCGCCGGGCAATCGGAGGACAACTATAACCATCGGATCTACGCCTGCACCACGACGGACTGGCGAACCTTCACTCCGGCACGGCTGCTCTACGACCCGGGTTTCAGCGTGATCGATGCGACGTTCGCCCGCGCATCGGACGGTTCGCTCCACCTGGTGATCAAGGACGAACGCCGCGATCCCGTGAAGAAGCACCTGCGGACCGCCCGCGCCGACTCGTTCCTCGGCCCCTTCGGTCCCTTGCTGCCTCCGTTCACCGGCGACTGGGTTGAAGGCCCCACCGCCCTCAACGTGGACGATGCGGTGATCGTCTACTACGACGTGTATCGAGAGCGTCGTTACGAAGCGCGGCTGACGCGCGACTTCAAGACGTGGGAGGACGTGCCTGAACTTTCGTTGCCGGCCGGACTGCGGCATGGCACCGCGATCCCGGTTCCCGCCACCGTGCTCGCCAGCTTGCGTAATCTCCCGGCGGAATAAGCCTGCACGCCATGAGTTCACCTCGTTTGCCCGAGCGCCTGTACTACGGCGGCGACTATAACCCGGAACAGTGGCCGGAAGACGTCTGGCTTGAGGATGTGCGCTTGATGCGCGAGGCCGGGGTGAACCTGGTCTCGGTCGGCATTTTCAGCTGGGCCCGCATCCAGCCGCGCGAAGGAGAGTTTGATTTCGCCTGGCTCGACCGGGTGCTGGATTTGCTGCATCAGCACGAGATCGACGTTTGTCTGGCGACGGCCACCGCTTCGCCGCCACCATGGCTGACCAAGGCCTACCCGGGCGTGCTGCCAGTCGATGCCAACGGGACGACGTTGTTTCCGGGTTCTCGCCAGCATTACTCGCCGTCGAGCGAAGACTACCGTCGGCTGGCCGGAATTCTCGTGCGCAAGCTGGCCGAGCGCTACGGTCGGCACCCGGCGCTCCGCGCCTGGCACATCAACAACGAGTACGCGTGCCACCTGCACGAATGTCACAACGAAGCGAGTACGGTCGCCTTCCGGCGCTGGTTGCAGCAGCGCTACGGCACGCTGGATGCGCTGAACCAAGCGTGGGGCACCGCGTTCTGGAGCCAGATTTATCACGACTGGGACGAGATCTGCACGCCGCGCAAGGCGCCGTATCACTCCAATCCTTCCCAACAGCTCGACTTCCGTCGTTTCACCAGCGACGCGTTCCTCGCCTGCTATCAACTCGAGGCGAAGATCCTGCGGGAAATCACGCCAGACGTTCCGATCACCACCAACTTCATGGCGTTTCACCGTCCGCTCGACCACTGGAAGTGGGCGCCGGAGGTGGATTTCACCGCGTGGGACAGCTATCCGGATCCGTTGGATGAAGCCGCCGGCCGCCACTGGGCGGCCATCGGACACGACCTGACGCGTTCGCTGAAACCCGACCGACCCTGGGTGCTGATGGAACAGGCGACGTCGGCGGTCAACTGGCGTCCGGTCAACCGACCGAAGCGTCCCGGACTGATGCGGGTGCACAGCCTGCAGGCCGTGGCTCGCGGCGCGGATGGCGTGATGTTCTTCCAATGGCGCGCGTCACGCGCCGGAGCGGAGAAGTTCCACAGCGCCCTGCTGCCCCATACCGCGCACGAGACCAGCCGCGTCTTTGCCGAAGTGCGCACACTCGGCGCCGAGTTGAGTCGGCTCCAGGTGCTCGCCGGCTCTCGCCCCCTGCCCGCGTCCGTGGCGATCGTCTTCGACTGGGAGAACTGGTGGGCGTGCGACCTTGAGTCCAAACCGGGCGTTGTCGATTGCGTCGGCTGGGTGCGGCGGTTGCACCGCTGGTTCTACGAGCACAACATCGGCGTCGACTTCGTTCCTCCCGGTGGCGACCTGAAAGGCTACAACCTCGTCATCGCACCTCTCCTGTACCTGCTGCGCCGCGAGCACGCGCAAAACCTGGAGGACTACGTCAGCGCGGGCGGCACGTTGCTCGCCACGTACTTCTCCGGCATCGTCGATGAAAACGAGCACATCGTCCTCGGCGGTTTTCCCGCCTGGCTGCGCCGGGTCCTGGGTCTGCGCGTGGAGGAATGGTGCCCGTATCCGGCCGGTCAGCACAACTTCATCACCTTCGCGGATGGCGCTCCCGCAACGGCCGTGCAACATTGGTGCGACCTCCTGGAGACCGAAGGTGCGGAGGTCCTGGCGACCTACACCCAGGACTTCTTCGCAGGTCGTCCGGCGCTGACTCGCCATCGGTTTGCGAAGGGGACGGCTTACTACCTCGGGACGGAGCCCACGGAGACCGGAATGAGTGCCGTGCTGCAGCCCATGGTCGACGCGGCCGCAGTGGCCCCGGTGCTGAAGACTCCGGCGGGAGTCGAAGCGACCCTGCGCACGCGCGGCAACGAGCGCTTTCTCTTCTTGCTCAACCACGGTGACCACGCGGTCGACGTTTCCATCCGTTCGTGGGCGGGTGTCGAATTGTTGGGTAACCGGTCCGTGGAAGGCAGCGTCTCCCTGTCACCGCTGGGTGTGGCGGTGATCCGATTGGACGCGCCTACGACCGTTCGCTGATCCCGCCCAGCCGCGGCAAATGAAGCTGGTCAACCTGGGTTGGCCGGCTTATCTTACAGTCAACCGTCCCTGATGTCTTCCCCCTCTCTCCGCGAGCTCGCCCGGGGCCTGGGCCTGTCTCACACCACCGTCTCCGAGGCGCTGCGGGACAGCCCGCGCGTCAACCCGAAAACCCGCGATCGAGTCAAACGAGCAGCTCAGCAGGCAGGCTACCGGCTCAATCCGCTCGCAGGCGCATTGATGTCCGAAATGCGACGGTCCCGGTCCGGCACGTTCCGGGGCGTGCTGGCCATTCTCGACCTCGACGGACCCGGGGGACGCGCGCCGAGCGCGACGCGTTATCACAACGAACTGGCAAAAGGCGCGGCCTCCCGCGCCAACGAACTCGGCTTCAAGGCTGAAACCATCGTCACGGGTCAGCACAACATTTCCGACGCCCGTCTCGACACGATCCTACGCGCCCGTGGCATCCGCGGGGTTTTCCTTCTTCCCGTCGGCCACAATCCCGATCTGAGCGGGCTGAACTGGAGTCACTACGCGGGCGTGTATTCCGATTACATCATCGAGCGCCCCGCCCTGCACAGTGTCTGCCCGGATCACTACCGTTCGATGATCCTGGCGCTGCAGCAGCTGCACGCGCTGGGTTATCGCCGTCCGGGCCTGGCGCTGCCGACCGAGGTGGATGCGCGCTTGCTGCACCGCTGGGAAGCCGCTTTCCGCACGTATCACGAATACGACGACACGTTCGCCCACCTGCCTCCGCTCGTGCAGGATTCGCTGGATCGCGACGCCTTCATGGCGTGGTTCAAACGCGAGCAGCCGGACGTGGTGCTCTGCCACCGCGCCGAAGTGATGCGCTGGATGGAGGAATGTGGCGCACGGATTCCGGCGACACACGGTTTCTGTTGCCTGAATATCACCAGCAACTCCGAAGCCTGCGCCGGTCTCGACCTGCAGCCGCGGCTTCTCGGTGGCCGCGGCATGGAGCTCCTGATCGCGCAGTTGCATCGCAACGAGTACGGCGTGCCGGAGCACCCCTCCACCACCACGATCGCCGCCGCTTGGGTGGAAGGTCCGACCCTGCGCGACCAGTCGTCCAACGGCGCATCGAAGCGGCGCAAGTAAACGTTCCGCGGCGCCGCGCTCTCCGTGCGCAAATAGAGATCACGGGCGATCGATCCCTCCAAAGCGTGGCGTGAGGTTTTGATTTGCCGCGCTGGAACGGCCATCCTGTGGTCGCGCCATGAGGTTCAGCAACGTTGTCGGTTGTCTCCTGCTCTCCGCCACCCTTGCCGTCGGTGCCGACTTCTCCCGCCGCTTCGACGACCTGCGACGCGAGGCCACGCCGCGGCAGCTGTATCAGTTGCTCTACGCCCTGCCCAAGGGCGGCGACCTGCACCACCACTCCAGCGGCTCCAACCGCGCCGAGTGGATGTGGGACGTGCTGACGAATCCGTTGCTGACCGGCGGTGATCGATTCTACACCCGCGCGCGCTTCAGCGCGGCGGCCGACGCGATCGCCCCGACCGCGCGCTTCCACACGATCCGCCAGTTCACTTACGACCAACTCACCGAGTCGGTGCGTCGTGAATACGTGCCGCTGGACGAACTGACGGAGGCCGAGCGCACTGACTGGCTCAACGCTTTCCGGCTCGACGCACCCGGTGAGGGGCGGCGCGAATTCTTCGACGCCCACTGGCCGCGGCTCGGTGACATCAATCGAAATCCGCACGTGCGCATCGAGCTCCTCGTTCGGAATCTGAAGGCGTACGGCGCGGAGGGTGTGCGGTACCTGGAAGCCATGTTTGATGTTGATGGTTGCTCCACCAACGACGGCCGTGCGCTGGCCCGGGAGGAAACGCTTGTGCTGCTGGAGGAGCGGCTGCGACAGCCCGACGCCGCCGCCACCGGCGTGACGGTTCGATTTCTCTCTGTTGTGCTCCGCTTCGCCCCGCGAGCCGAACAACACCTCGCGGAGGACTACGCCTGGGTCAGCGCGCATCGCGATCGCTGGGTGGGGATGAACATGGCCGGCATCGAGGAGAACGGACGAGGCTATCCGCGCCGTTTCCTGGAAACCTATCGCTCCTTGCGGTCGCGCTTCCCCACGTTGCCGCTCGCGATCCACGCCGGCGAGATGGACGGACCGGACTTCCACATTCGCGATACGCTCCTGCTCGGCGCGCGCCGCATCGGTCATGGCGTCAACCTGCTGCAGGATCCGGACACCCTCCTGCTGCTCCAGCAGTCCGGTCGCACACTCGTGGAGATCAACCTGATCTCGAATCAATTGCTTGAATACGCGCCGGATCTGCAACAGCACCCTTTCCCTGAACTGCTCCGCACGGGCGTACCCGTTTGCCTCAACACCGACGATCGCGGCATGTGGGACAGCAACCTCACGGATGAGTACTACACGGCCGTGACCGCTTTTAACCTCTCGTGGGACGAGATCGTCGCGCTCGGTCGCAACTCTCTCGAGCACGCCTTCGTCGAGGCCGCCGTGAAGCAGCAGTTGCTGAAGGAATACGCCGCCGCGGTGGCTGAGTTCGAAGACACGTACGGCAGCGGATCGCTTGCGGACGCTTTGGCGCGAGTGGATCAGGTGCCGGCGGTCACGTACGGCTACGCCAAGCGCGCTTGGGGCTTGGAGTTCCTCTGAGCGCGCTGCTCCCGGTGCGTCAGGATCATTTGGGGCTCGAGGCGGCTCGGTCCGCTGATCCCACGGTCGGACCGGATGCGTTTGGCGCATGGGTCAACGGCCGAGGCGGCAAAGGTTCAGCCGCGGCGTGGTGACGCCAGCGCGCCACCAGCCCATTCTGCGGAGCAAACAGCCAGGTGAGCCCAAACAGAAAGGCTCCCGCAACCACCATCGCCGCCGCCAGCGAGCAGTCCAGCCACACGCCGAGCGTGATTCCTCCCACCGAGCTGAGCGCCGCGTGCAGCAAACTGAGCGCATGCACGTAGCTGAGGCGGTGCGTCAACAGCGAGGCTGTCGCGCCCGGAAGAATGAGCATGGCGATCACGAGGATCGCACCGACCGCTTCGAAAGCGCTCACGACCACGATCGAAAGCGCCGCCATCAGCGCGTAGTGGAAGAACGTCGGGTTAATGCCGAGCGACCGCGCAAGCCCTGGATCAAACGACGTCACGAGCAGTTCCTTGTAGAACAGCGCCACGAGCAGCCCGAGCACGAGCAATACGCCGCCCATGCGGACGAGCGACTCCGGGCCCAGGACGATCGATCCGATCTGAACAAACGGCTCCAGCGGAACGAACGCGATCTCACCGTACAGCACACAGTCGGCATCGAGATCAATCTGCTGCGCGTAGATGACCGTGAGCAGCACCCCGATCGCGAACAGCGTCGAGAACGCGATCCCAATCGCCGCGTCCTGCTTCACGCGCGTGCGCCGGTGAATCGCGTCGATCAGCAACGTCGTCGCCGCCCCGGCCGCGAGCGCCCCGATGAACATCGCGCCCGTGCTGCGGCTCTGCGACAGCAGGAACGCGATCACGAGACCGGGCAGGACGCTATGACTGACCGCATCGCCGATCAGCGCCATGCGGCGGAGAATAAGATAGTTGCCCACCATGCCGCACGCGGCCGCGACGAAGAATCCCATCAGGGCAATCCAACCGAAGATCGCCACGTCCGTCGTCCACGGCGCGACAAAGATCCGATGGGCGTCGAACTCTGGCCAAAGCGCGTTCATGCGGTGGGTGGCGGCAAGTTGTCACGGTCTTCTGCACCCGACCGGTGGATACTGGCCGGTGACGGGATTCGGCGCCCGTGCGGATCAGTGGTGGCGTAATTGAGTCTTCGCTCCAGGTCGCGGACAACCGCCTCGCCCAGCACGTGCTCGATCTTCTCCGCGTCCTCGTGCACGTGATCCGGAGCGATGTTGGCGGAATTGGTCAGGTAGAGCTCCCACAGCCGGTGGTTGCGCACAATCTCGTTGGCGCGCTGCCGGCCAGACGGCGTGAAATACACGACATCGCGGTCGATCGTCGCCAGCCCGTGACGAGACAGGGCCCGCGCCTGCCGGGTCACCTCCTCCAGCGGCTCACGCCGGCGCTCCGCCAGCTCTTCCAGCGTGACACCCTCGTGGCGGAAGCCGCCTGCCTCCGTCACATGGTAAAGCGCCTTCAGTGTATTCTCTCGTTGGGTACGCGCGCGCCCCCGGCGCTGGCGCCACCACCGCGCGACCACACCGTGCCGGGGTCCGAACAGGTAGGCCCCGGCAAAAACCACGCTGGCGGCGATCACCATCAAAGGGCCAGTCGGCAGGCTTCGGCCGACAAACGAAAAAAAGGCGCCTATCGCGCCCGCCATTACGCCAAAGAAAGCCGCGAGCCAGAGCATCCGGTGCAATCGATCCGTCAGCAGATAGGCCGCCGCCGCCGGAGTGATCAACATGGCCGAAACGAGCACGACCCCCACGGCCTGCAGCGCAATCACCACGGATGCGGCGAGCAGCAACATGAGCCCGTGATGCAGCCAACGCGTGGGCAGCCCGACCGAGCGCGCAAAAGCGGCGTCAAAGCTCAGGGTCAGGAGTTCCTTGTAGAACAGCGTGATGAGGGCGACCGCACACGCGGTCACGATCGACATGAGCAGGATGTCATCGGCCCCCAACGCCGCGACTTGTCCAAACAGGAACTTGTCCAAGCCGCTCTTGTTGCCCGACGGCAGGCGCTGGATCATCGTCACGAGGCACATCCCCACGGCGAAAAAGGACGCGAGCACCAGTCCGAGCGCGGTGTCCTCCTTGAGGCGCGTCGTTTGGGTGATCGCGCTGACCATCATCGTGCCGATCAACCCGGCCCCAACCGCACCGATGAAGATGGCGAGCGGATCCTTGGTCATGTTCCACAGGAATCCAAGAGCCACACCCGGCAGGACCGCGTGCGACAACGCGTCACCCACCAACGCGAGCTTCCGAACGACGATGAACGTGCCGAGCAATCCGCAGCTCACGCCGAGCAACATCGCACCCGCGAGCGCGTAGCGAAGCGAGGGATCTCGAAAGCTGAAGAACCGCGCGGCCTGATCCATCCACTCGGTGGCCGCGAGGTCGCTCACGCTCGCCGCACGCGCCCATCCGGCGCTGCCCAAGAGAAGCAGGCATCCCAACCAGGCACGACCTGAACCCAGACGAATCATCTCAACGGTTTTTCGCGCCAATGGCCTGCGCCACCTCCGCGAGAATTGTCAGCCGGCCGCCGTACGTTTTCTGCAGCAGTTCGGCCGAAAACACGTCCTCAGTCGGACCGAACGCGACAACGTTCATGTTCAGCAGCAGGAGCCAGTCGAAGTACTGTCGCGCTGTGGGCAGGTCGTGGTGAACGACCAGAATCGTCTTGCCGCGATCGCGCAGCTCCCGGAGCACCGCGATGATGGCGGCCTCCGTCGCCGCATCAACCCCGGCAAACGGCTCGTCCATGAAGTACAAGTCAGCCTCCTGGGCCAGCGCGCGAGCGAGGAAGACGCGTTGCTGCTGGCCGCCGGAGAGATTGGCGATCTGCCGGTTCGCGAACGGCAGCATCTTCACTTTGTCCAACGCCGCGCGGGCGGCCTCACGATCAGCGGCCCGTGGCCGACGCATCAGGCCGAGACGGCCGTAACGCCCCATCAGCACCACATCCATCACGTTGACCGGGAAGTCCCAATCGACCGATTCACGCTGCGGAACGTAACCGACACGCGTCGGCACTTCATTCAGCCGCTGACCAAACATCCTCACCCAACCGCTGTGCAGCGGAAGCAGGCCCATGCACGCCTTGATCAGCGTCGACTTGCCGGCGCCGTTGGGCCCCACGATGCCCACCAGCTTGCCCGCGGGCACGACGAGGTCGACGCCCCAGACGACAGGTCGCTGGTGATACGCGACCGTCAGATCATGAATCTCCAGCGGAGCAACGTCACTCATGAGTCAATACCGGCGCGCCCAGCCGACAAACGCCTGGATGTCCGGGGCCGCGCGCGTCAGACCGAGGAAGACTCCTGCGTCCAGCTGGGAGTCATCATTGATCGTATAGGTGACGCCGGTGTTGAACGTGCCCGCCGGCCGGCCCATTCCGACCTCCCACGCCAGCTCGAGAAAGCCACCCCAGGCCCCGCCGAGTTCCCGGCTCACCGTGGCGGTGTTCAGCCAGACCGCCTCGTGCGTGTCGCGGGTTTCTTCATACAAGAGATCCAGCTCTGTCATCAGACCCAGCGACCACCCGCCACCGAGCTCGCGCGCATACGGCACGATCAGTCCGCCCTCGACGTGGTCATTGCCCAAGCCGTCGGCGGCGGTTGGCAGTTTCGCCCACGGCATCCACGCAAGGCCCGAATCGCCGCCGTCGTTGCCCCACAGGTTCTGTTTGAACCGCAGCGTGACGTCACCCCAACCAGTCACCCGTTCACGCGCGCCGGTGCGGAGATCGACCTGCTCGACGTTGCGGTAGTTGTCGAGGATCAGCTGAACCTCCGCGGACGGGGACACACCCATACGCAGGTTGACGGGCGCCAGGTTCCATTCCGTCTCCCGCACCGGCTCATGATCCGGTCGGTGCCGCTCGCGAGTGAAGGAAACCGCGCTGGCTTCGATTTGATAGCGACCGGGCTCAACGGTGAACGGACTCTCCGTCGCGTCTGGACGATCCGTGGACATTGGGCGGTCCGCCCACGCAGCAGCGGCGAAGAAGATGCTGCTGACGACCGAGGCGGAAAACGAGGCACGACGGGCCAGGAACATCATTTGAGCGCCTCCACGATCGTATTGAGATTGTGTTTGATCATGCCCTCGTAGGTGCCGAGGTCATACCCGTTCTCGATCTGCCCGCGCTCGCCCATGGCGTCGGAGAACAATTCGCCGCCCACCTTCACACCGGCGTCCTGCGCGATGCGGCGGATCGTCGCCGGTGGCACGCTCGACTCGACAAAGATCGCCTTCAAGCCGCGGGCCTTGATGAGGTCGACCAAGGCAGCCATGTCCGCCAATCCGGCCTCGCTCACCGTGGAGATCCCCTGCAAGCCGACCACCTCAAAGCCGTAGGCGCGTCCGAAGTAATTGTAGGCGTCATGACTGGTGATCAGGATCCGCCGTTCGGGCGGCAGTTCCGCCGCTTTTGCCTTCGCCCAGGAATGTAAGTCGCGCAACGAAGCGCGCACCAACTCACCGCGGCGGCGATAATCGTCGGCGTGGGCCGGATCGGCTTTGGCCAAGCCGTCCACCACACTCGTCACCGCTTCCGCCCAGAGTTCCACGTCGAACCAGAGATGCGGATCCGGATGTCCCTCAAATTCGGCCGGACGCAGTAGCCGATCCGGTGATACGCTGTCGGCCAGGGCGCGCACCACGCGTTTTCCCCGCGCCATCCGCTCAAACAGGTCGGTCATCTTTCCTTCCAGCAGCAGGCCATTATAGAAAACCACGTCAGCCTTCCGAAGTTTGATCACATCGGAAGCGCTGGGTTTGTAGAGGTGCGGATCAACTCCCGGCCCCATGAGCCCTTCGACCACAATGTCGTCTCCGCCCACCTGTCGCACCAGATCGGTGACCATCGACGTGGTCGTCACGACACGCAGCGGAGCTGCCCCACCCACGCTGAATAACAGGCAGGACCCCACAACCCACCCCACCAGGCGCAATAGGGTCCGGATGACCATGGCAGCGAAGCAAACCATTCGAGTATTCTAGTCAAGTAACAAAGTTAGCCGAGTCTAATTCCTGACAGCCTGCGCGCTTGCGCCGGGTGCTTTCCGGACTCATCGCTTTTCTGGTGTCCGTTTCCGCCGCCCGCGATCGTCGGGTGAGTCGGACATGCTCCCTTCGCCTTCCGATCACCTGACCGTTGCCATGACCGACCGGCAGACCAACGCCGCCCACTCTGGCGCCGCGGCGGAAACCACCGACATTGCACCCGAAGCCGGTCAACCGGGAGCGACCCCTCCGGGCATCGTCGAGCACTTCTTCCGTCATGAAACCGGCCGCTTGCATGGGACGTTGATTCGACTGCTCGGCCCGCAAAACCTGACCCTGGCCGAGGACGTGGCGCAGGAAGCCATGCTACGGGCACTGAAGAGCTGGTCGATCAGCGGGTTTCCAGCCAATCCGTCCGCGTGGATCACCCGCGTGGCGATGAACCTCGCCCGGGATGCCCTGCGTCATCGCAAGATGTCACTGGCGAAGGAGCCGGCTGTCATCACGCACTTTGAGCAGATGAGTTCACCGGCTGGCACGCCCGACCCGGACCAGGTGATCCGCGACGACGCGTTGCGACTGATGTTCATCTGTTGCCACCCGATCCTGACGCCGGATACACAGGTCGCCCTGGCGCTGAAGGTGCTTTGCGGATTCAGCACCGGCGAAATCGCGCGCGCGTTCCTGAGCAGTGAGGCCGCGGTGGAGAAACAGCTGACGCGGGCGAAGCAGAAGATCCGGCAGGCTCATCTCGGTTTCGAAATCCCGGAAGGAGAATCGCTGGCGCCGCGACTGGAGGGCGTTCATGCGGCGCTCTATTTGCTGTTCAACGAAGGTTACAAGGCCTCCTCCGGCGACCAATTGCTGCGCGAGGACCTGTGTGAAGAGGCGATGCGACTCGCACTCCTGTTGGTGCAACATCCGGTGGGCAATACGCCACGCAGCCACGCGTTGCTCGCGTTCATGTTGCTGACGAGCGCGCGCTTCCCGACGCGGTTGGATGAACAGGGTTACCTGCTCCGGCTCGACGATCAGGATCGCTCCAAGTGGGACCCGCAAATGATTGAGCGCGGTTTGCAACACCTGGCGCAGGCGGCCACGGGCGACGACTTGAGCGAGTACCACCTGCAGGCTGGCATCGCGGCGTGTCACTGCCTGGCGCGTGACTACGCGTCGACGGACTGGGCCCGCATTCTCCATCACTATGACGAGCTCTTCCGGCTCAAACCATCGCCGGTGGTCGCCCTGAACCGCGCGGTCGCCGTCGCCAACGTTCACGGACCGGACGCGGCGCTCACGGCGATTGAGCAAATCGAACAGCGGGACCGACTGGAATCGCACTATCTGCTTCACGCGGTGATTGGTGAACTGGAGTGGCGCCGCGAGAACTTTGCCGCGGCCGCGGAGAGCTACCGCCGCGCGTTGAAACTGGCCCAAGTCGGGCCGGAGCAGTCGTATCTCGCGCGGATGATCGAGCGCGCCTTGAGCAGCGCGAAGTCGCTTCGGGTCTCGAACCGGGTCGAGCGCGACGCTCGAAACTGAGCCGGCCGCGCGGGAGCGCCGGGGCTTCGGCCCTTGGCGGGCCCATGGCCCTCCGCGAAGGTGCGCGACCGCAATTTTGTGGTTCACGTGGCGGGAGCGCCCCCGCAGATTGCGGCCCGATGTCGAAGGGTTTTGCCCGCCTCGTCTTTGCGTTCACGGCCGCATTCTTTGCGGCGTTTTTCCTCTGGCCGATTTTGCAGATTCTGCGCGGCGGCTTCGTCGACGCCGACGGCGCGTTGACCTTCGAATACCTGTGGGCGCTGTTAAATGACCCGGTCTATCGGGGCGGGCTCACGACGTCGTTCGCGCTGGCGTGCGCCACTACCACGCTTTCGGTTCTGGTGGCGCTGCCGCTGGCGTTCCTGAGTGATCGTTTCCTCTTTCCGGGCAAAGCCCTGCTCGGCTCGCTGATCCTGATTCCGATGATCCTTCCACCCTTCGTGGGTGCGATCGGGATCAAACAGATCTTCGGCCAATACGGTGCGCTCAACGGCCTGTTGATCACCCTCGGGCTGGCACCCGAGACGTGGGCCTACGACTGGTTTGCCACGAGCCGTTTCTGGGGCATCGCGGCGGTCCAGTCGCTGTCGTTGTATCCGATTATTTACCTCAACGCCGTCGCGGCGCTGGCCAACGTCGACCCGGCAATGGAAGAAGCGGCGCAGAACCTCGGGTGCACCGGCTTCCGACGGTTCTTCAAGATCACGCTGCCGCTCATCAAACCCGGACTCTTTGCGGGCGGCACGATCGTCTTCATCTGGGCGTTCACCGAACTCGGGGTGCCGCTGATTTTCGATTACCCGCAAGTCACCTCGGTCCAGATTTTCTATGGGTTGAAGGACATCGGTGGGAATCCGTTCCCTTACACGTTGGTCGCCGTGATGCTGGCCAGCACCGTCCTCCTATACGCCCTCGGCAAGGGTCTGTTTGGCCGGCAGTCCTACGCGATGATGGCCAAGGCGACCAGCAGTGGCGGCGCGCGTCCGCTGCCGACAATGCGCGCGTGGCTGTGTACGGTCGCGTTCGCCGGCGTGACGCTGGTCGCGGTGCTCCCGCACCTCGGCGTGATCCTGGTGGCGTTCTCGAACGATTGGTACCGGACGGTGCTGCCAACGGACTTCACCCTTGAAAACTTCCGAATCGCGCTTGGGCACGACCTGACCGTTCCCGCGATCGCGAACAGCCTGAAGTTTGCCAGCATCTCAACGCTGATCGACATCGCGCTCGGCATCGCGATCGCGTACGTGGTGGTGCGCTCGAAGATCAAGGGGCGCCAGGTCTTGGATTTCCTGGCGATGCTGCCCCTGGCCGTGCCCGGTCTCGTGCTCGCGTTCGGCTATCTGGCCATGAGCCAGGAAGGACGCTTCTTCTCGTTCATCAATCCGATCGAAAACCCCACGGTGCTGCTGATCATCGCGTATTCGGTCCGGCGCCTGCCCTACGTCGTGCGCTCCGCGGTCGCGGGTTTTCAGCAAACCAGCGAGACCTTGGAGGAGGCGGCCCAGAACCTCGGCGCACCGCCGCTGCGCGCCACCATCAAGGTCACGCTGCCGTTGATCACGGCCAACCTGATCGCCGGTGGCCTGCTGGCGTTTGCCTTTGCGATGCTCGAGGTCTCCGACTCGCTGATCCTCGCACAAAAACAGGTCTACTACCCCATCACGAAGGCGATTCTCGAACTGTTCCAACTCCTCGGGGACGGAAAGTACATCGCCAGCGCCCTCGGCGTCTGGGCGATGGTGTTCCTCGGCGTGACCATCGTGGGCATGGGCCTGCTCCTCGGCAAAAAACTCGGCGCGATTTTCCGGGTGTAGTTGGAAGGAGCAGGGAGCAAGGAGCAGGGAGCAGGAAAGCGACGGTATTCGGTTGTTGTATACATGGAGTGCGGATCACGGAACACCTGAATGGCTCGAATCGGAATCCTGCTTCTTAACTCCTGCCCCCTGCCCCTTTCTCGTTCTCCCTCCCCCATGCCACTGCTCATCCTCGTCTCTCTGGTCTGGGCGTTTTCGCCGGGACTGATCAAGGGACGACTGGCAGGACTGGATCCGGAGGCGGTGGCGGTCGTACGGCTGGCCTTGGCGGCGGTGGTCTTTCTGCCGTTCTTGCGCCGGCCTCGACGCGGCTGGCGGCAGGTCGCGATCCTGGCTGGCATCGGGGCGGTGCAGTTCGGGTTGATGTACGTCCTGTACCTGCGCGCGTTCACCTACCTGCGCGCCTACGAGGTGGCGCTCTTCACCATCTTCACGCCGTTCTACGTCGCGCTGTGCCACGGACTGCTGGAGCGATGTCTGGTATGGCGTCATCTGCTCGCCGCCGCGATCGCCGTTGTCGGAGCGGGAGTGATCGTGTGGTCGGGTGGGATCTCGGCTGGGGCGTGGACCGGATTCCTGCTCATGCAGGGATCCAACTTTTGCTTTGCGCTCGGGCAGCTCGCTTACAAGCGGGTGCGTCCCAGCCTCACCGGAGTCAGCGACTGGCAGTGTTTCGCCTGGCTCTACGTGGGGGCGGTTGTGGTGACGGCACTCCTGTCGGTCGGCACGAGCGACTGGACCGCTTTCCAGCCCGATCGAACCCAATGGCTGACGCTCTTCTACCTCGGCGTGATTGCGTCGGGTTTGAGTTTCTTCGCCTGGAATGTCGGCGCCTTGCAGGTGAACGCGGGCACCCTGGCGGTCTTCAACAACCTCAAGATCCCGCTGATGGTGCTTTGTTCGCTCCTGTTCTTCGGCGAAAGCGCCGATCCCGCCCGGTTGCTCCTCAGCCTTTTGTTGATGGCGTTGTCGCTGTGGGTGGCGGAACGGGCGCCGAAACAGGCGTCACCACGTTGAGAATACGCGCAGCGACATCCCGGTAACCTGGGCTTGCCTCGATAAAGTGGACACCGAGCGAAGGGTGATCG
>JAEWIY010000222.1 GCA_023386835.1 Verrucomicrobiota bacterium | reverse complement strand
CGACATCGGCTTCGGCGGCCTCGACCATGTGCTGGGCTCCGGCGCCAACGTGAAAATCCTCGTTCTGGATACGGAGGTTTATTCCAACACGGGCGGTCAGGCGTCGAAGTCGACACCGCTCGGGGCCGTGGCGAAGTTCGCTGCCGGCGGAAAGCCGACCGGCAAGAAGGACCTGGCGCTGATGGCGGTAAACTACGGCCACGTGTATGTGGCCCGGGTGGCGCTCGGGGCGAAGGACTCGCAGACCGTGATGGCGCTGCGCGAGGCCGAAGCCTACCCGGGACCGGCTCTGATCATCGCTTACAGCCACTGCATCGCCCACGGCTTCCCGATGCACCTTGGGTTGGATCAGCAGAAGATGGCCGTCGAGTCGGGGCACTTCCCGCTGTTCCGTTACGATCCGCGACTGGCGGGCACCGGCCAGCCGGCTTTCAAGCTCGATTCGGCGGCGCCGAAGATCGACCTCTCTCGCTTCATGGCCAGCGAAACTCGTTTCGATCTGCTGCGCCACATCGCACCCGACCGTGCGCAGGCGTTTGCCGACGACGCGCAGAAGGAGGCCCGTCGACGGTACTCGCGCTACGAGCAGTACGCCGCCGACTCGGCCAAGCCGTCCGGCAATGGAAGCGGCAGCGGCCCTAGCGCCGCGCCAACCGCCGTCACCGCCGTGCCTCCGCCGGCCCGCCCCTCCGCGTCCTGATTGATGATCGTGCCGCCTGACGCCATGAACCTCGCGACCCAATATCTCGGCCTGACACTGAAGAATCCCTTCGTCGTTGGTGCCTCGCCGTTCTGCGACAACCTTACGCTCTGCCGTGATCTCGAGGAAGCGGGTGTATCCGCAATCGTGATGCACTCCTTCTTCGAGGAGCAGATCGATGCCGAGGCGCGGGCGCTTCTGCATCACACGGAGGGGCCGGCGGAAAGCTCACCGGAAGCCGTCTCGTACTTCCCGCGTTACGAGGACTACCACCTGGGGACCAGCCAGTACCTGCGGCAGATCACCCGGTTGAAGAAACTGTTGAGCATCCCGGTGATCGCCTCGCTCAACGGCCGCCATCTTGGCAACTGGGTGGGTTACGCCCAGCAAATGGAGGATGCCGGTGCGTCGGCGATCGAGCTTAACCTCTACCAGCTGTCGACCGACCCCAGTATCCCGGGCGACGAAATTGAGGCCAACATGCTGGAGATCGTCCGTACGGTGGCTGCCTCGGTGAAGATTCCGGTCGCGGTCAAGCTGTCGCCCTACCACGCGTCTTTGGCAAACTTCGCCACCCGCCTGGTGGAGGATGGGGCCGCCGGGCTCGTGCTGTTCAACCGCTTCTACCAGCCCGACTTTAACATCCGCGAACTCGATGTCGTCCCGCAGCTGAAGTTGTCCGACTCCAGCGAACTTCTGCTCCGGTTGCGCTGGCTCTCGATCCTTTCGCCCGACTGCCCGGTATCGCTTGCCTGTAGCGGCGGCGTCCATACACCAGAGGACGCGATCAAGGCGATCCTCGCGGGCGCGCACACGGTCCAGCTCGTCTCCTCGCTGTTGCGTCACGGCCCGGCGCTCATTCCGATCTTGATCGATGGGTTGCGGGCGTGGATGGCGGAAATGGAGCATCGCAGCCTGCAACAGGTGCGGGGCGCAATGAACCTGCGGCGGTGTCCGGATGCCGCGGCGCACGAACGCGCCAACTACATCCGCATCCTGCAGAGCTGGCGCGTGTAGCGTATCCCGTCGCCCGGCTTGGAGGCTGGCGAAATTGCACCGGAATCCTCCGGACGACAACCCGCGGACGTTGGGTTAGGGTGGCTTCATGCCCACCCGACTTGCTCTCCGTCGTTGCCGCCGCTCGACGTCCCGCGCACGGTGCGTCTTTCCACCATGCGCCTGACCGCCGCCAAGATGTATGGTCGCATGCTGGCGAGCGACGCCGCCTACGACGGCCAGTTCTTCACCGGCGTGCTGACGACTGGCATCTATTGCCTGCCGTCCTGCGGAGCTCGCAAGCCCCGGCGGGAGAACGTCACCTTTTTCCCCACCTGTGAGGCGGCGCGGGCGGCCGGATTACGGCCCTGCAAAAAATGTCATCCCGACGACTATGCGCGCGGGGCGGATCCGGTGCTGCAGGATGTGGAGATGCTGGTTGGCGAGATCCGCCGTCAGCCCGAGGCCTTCGCCGATGCGCGGGCGGTGGTGCGCCGTTCCGGATTTGGCGCGTCGCGGCTCTTTGAACTGCTGAGGCGCCACTTTCACGCGACACCGGCGGACCTGCTGATACACGCCCGGCTGGAGGCCGCCAAGACCCGCTTGCTGCGGAAACCGACGCGGGGGCAGGAGGAGGAGGCGATCGCCGCCGTCGGATTTGCGGTCGGCTTCGAGTCGAGCTCGGCCTTTCACGACCGTTTCCGGGAATTGAACGGCTTGACGCCGGCAGCGTACCGGGAACTCCGCAGCACCTCCCGTTTTACTGTGCAGCTGCCCGAAGATTATCCGCTGCCTTACCTGCGGCGGGCGCTGGGCCGGGATCCGCAAAGCGTGAGTGAACGCCTGACGGGTGACCGTTACGTCGCTGCGGTGCGCACGCCGACCCGCGGGTTGCGACTCGAGCTGCAACTCGCACCAGCACACGTCGAAGTATCGGCTCAGGTGTTACACGAGGACTCCGCTGCTTCGAATCGAGCACCGGTCGGCGTCGAGGCTCACCGGATCGTGGTTGGACTGCTGGGGCTCGGCCAGGATGCGGCCGGTTTTGCGCGGCTGGCGCAACGCCTCGGCCTGGGCCGGCTGGTGGAGGGCCGGCCGGGTTTGCGCCTGTCGCAAGTGCCGTCGACCTACGACGCTTTGCTGTGGGCGGTGATTGGTCAGCAGATCAACCTGCCCTTTGCCTGCACGCTCCGACGACGGTTGTATGAACTCGCCGGTGAACGCATCGACGATGGCCTCGTGCTGCCGCCGGCACCCGCGACCGTCGGCGGGCTCGATCCGGCGAGCCTGCGGCCGCTGCAGTTTTCCGGCCCCAAAGCCGAAACGGTGATCCGCCTTTCGCAGCAGGTGGCGGACGGGTCGATCGACCTCGACGCCTTGCGTCAAACGTCCGCGACCCGCGTCGAGCGGACATTGCTGGCCGTGCGCGGCTTGGGGCCATGGTCCGTCAACTACCTGATGATGCGCGCGCTGGGTTTCGCCGACTGTGTGCCCTATGGTGACACCGGCGTGACCAGCGGCCTGCAACGGCTGTTTGATCTCGAACAGCGGCCGGACATCGACGCGACCCGCCGCTTGATGGCGGTTTTTGCTCCTTATCGCACGCTCGCCACGGCTCACCTGTGGCAAATCCATCAACCCCTCGCCACATGACTGCCGAGTTCCTGACCTTTGATACTTCCTTTGGCCCGTTTTCCGTTGCCGTGAACGCCGCAGGTGCGGTGGTCGCGACCGCCTTCGGTGATCGGGAGGCACTGGCTGTCCGCGCGCCGCATTGTCGCCTGATATCGAATACGCAGCGCGCCAGCGAGGTGCGGCAGCAGCTGCTCGAGTACTTCGCTGGTGAACGCCGCACGTTTGACTTGCCGCTCGCGCCGCAGGGCAGCCCGTTCCAGCAGCGAATCTGGCGTGCTTTGGAGCAGATCCCGTACGGGCAGACGCGCACTTATGGCGAACTGGCCCGCGAGCTCGGCAGTTCGGCCCGCGCGGTCGGCCGCGCCAATGCGACCAATCCGATCTGCGTGATCGTACCGTGCCACCGCGTCGTCGGTGCCGCCGGGGCGCTCACTGGTTTTGCGTTCGGCGTGCCACTCAAGCAGCGGTTGCTGGAACTGGAGCGCCGGGGCGGGGTGCCGACCCCGCTTTCGCGTGAAAAGTTGGCCCTGACCGCGTAAGCGCCGGCAAGACGGCATTGTCGTTGTCCGCTGGCTACGGCGCGGACACCGAACGCTCCGCCCAGGCCAGTACGCCGTCAACGAGTCGGTCGAGCGCCTGCACGGATAGCGCCAGGTGCTCCTCCTTCGTATCCTCGATTTTGTTATGGCTGATGCCATGCAGGCTCTGGACGAAAAGCATCACCGTGGGAATGCCGGCGCCGGCCATTTCGGACGCATCATGCAGCGGGCCTGAGGGCAGCCGCAGGCTTTCTCCGCAGGTGCTTCGGATGGCCTCGTCACACAGGTTGACCAACTCCGGATGGAAGGGTTGAGGCGCGATGCGGCAGAGGGGCTCCCATTCGACAGAGACGTTTGCCTCCTCGGCGAAACGGGTGCTGGCCGCGCGCGCGTCGGCCAGCATGTGCGCGAGTGCCGCGGCGTCCAGGTGCCGTTGGTCCAGCGTGATGCGGCATTCCTCGATCACGCTTGTCACGATTCCGGGCCGCGTGACGCAGGAGCCGATGGTGCAGACGCCGCCGTGTGCCTCGGCGATTCGGTAGATTTCCGTCGCCAGACGGGCAGCGGGAAGAAAGGCGTCGCGTCGCCGGTTCATCGGTGTGCTGCCGGAGTGGGCGGCCTGCCCACGAAAAATCAGGGCGTGTCGCTCCACACCGAAGGTGCCGAGCACCGCGCCCAGTGGAAGCTGATGATCGAGCAGCACGGGTCCCTGCTCGATGTGAAGCTCAACGTAAGCCGCTGCATGCGCGAGTTCGTGTCGGCTCTCGAGCAGCCGCTCGAAAACGAGGCCGTTTGCACGCAGCGCGTCCGGCAACGATACACCGTCGCGATCGACCAAGTGACGGACCTCATCGAGTGGGAGCGAGCCCGCGCAGGCGGAGGAGCCGAAGAGGCTGCGGCCGAAGCGCGCGCCTTCCTCGTCCGCCCAATCGACCAGTCGCACGGTCACGGCGGGCGATTGTCCGGTCGTGGCGAGGCGGCGCATGACCTCGAGTCCTGCGAGGATGTTGAGGCAGCCGTCGAGCCAGCCGCCGTTCGGCACGGAGTCGATGTGCCCGCCGATCAACACCGCCCGCGGTGATTGCCCGCGCAAGGTGGCCCACACGTTGCCGGCGGGATCACGGTGCACTTCGACCGGCAGGTCCCGCAGTTTTGCCTCCAGCCAGGCGCGGGCTTTGCGCCAGATGGCGGTGAAGGCGACACGCTGGGCGCCGTTTTCATCCGAGGTGAACGCGCGCAATTCTTTCAGCTCGCGCAGCGTACGCGTGGGATCGACGGAGGCGGTCGGCATGGCCACGAGCCGCGGAGCTTGCGCGACCCTGTCGGGAATTCAACTCGCCTTTGCCGCGAGCAGACCAAGACTGACCCATTCTGCCGGCTCGAGCATCCGCCTGCCGCCGGCTCAACGGCTGCTCAAAGGAGACTCCTATGCCCACCCTCGCCACCACCGTCGATGGACTCAATCTGCGGAATCCGTTCATCATCGCCTCGGGTCCTCCCGGCACCAACCTTGGTGTGATCTCGCGCGCCTTTCGGGAAGGGTGGGGCGCCGTCATCGCGAAGACGGTGAGTCTCGACGCCAGCAAGGTGATCAACGTGTCCCCGCGTTACGCGAAGCTGCATGCGGCGAGCGGCGAGGTCGTGGGGTGGGAGAACATTGAGCTGATCAGCGATCGACCGCTGAACGTGTGGCTGGACGAGTTCCGTCGCGCGAAGGACGCCTTTCCGGAGGGCGTCCTGATCGCGTCGATCATGGAGGAGTATTCGCGGGATGCGTGGATCGAGCTCGTGCAACGGTGCGAGGCCGCAGGCGTGGATGGCTTCGAGCTCAACTTTTCCTGCCCGCACGGTTTGCCCGAACGCCGCATGGGTTCGGCCATGGGCCAGAATCCGGAGATCCTCGAGGAAGTGAGCGCTTGGGTGATGGGTGCCGCCAGCAAACCGGTCTGGGCCAAGCTCACGCCCAACATCACCCACATCGAGGAACCGGCGCGCGCGGCTTTCCGCGCCGGCTGCCACGGTGTCAGCGCGGTGAATACCATACGCTCGATCATGGGCGTGAACCTCGAGACACTGCGGCCGGAGCCAACGGTCGAGGGATACAGCACCCCGGGTGGATATTCCTCGCGGGCGATCAAGCCGATTGCGCTCCGCATGGTGATGGAAGTGGCGCAGGTGATCCGCGCCGAGTTTCCGGGCCGTTCGCTCTCCGGGATCGGCGGCATCGAAACGGGGGCCGATGCAGCCGAGTACCTGCTTCTGGGAGCGGACACGGTTCAGGTCTGCACCGGTGTCATGAAATCTGGATACGGCTGCATCACTCCGATGACGGAGCAGCTGCTCGCGTTCATGGAGCGGCATGGCTTTGAGACCCTGGAGGATTTTAAGGGACATAGCCTGCCGTACCTGACCACCCACGCCGACCTCGTGCGGCGCCAGGCCGCCCGGAAGGCCGGACGTGTGATCGACGTCAACGACGCCACGTGGAGCGGTGACGCGCTGGTCCAGCAGTCGGATGCGCTCGTCGGCGGGCGCTGAGCGCACGTCGGCAAGACTTCGGCCGGGAAGGCCCTGATTCGCCATGCCACTGCTGATCAAGAACGGGGAAGTGGTGACCGCGGATGCGCGGTTTCACGCTGATGTGTATTGTGAAGGGGAGACGATCACGCGGATTGGGCGCGAACTCGAGGTGCCTGTCGGAGCGGAGGTCGTCGACGCGTCCGGCTGTTACGTTTTCCCGGGTTTTATCGATCCGCACGTGCACATTCATCTGCCGTTCATGGGCACGCAGGCGAAGGACACGTGGGAAACGGCCAGCCGGGCCGCGCTGGTGGGCGGCACGACGACATTGATCGAGATGTGCTGCCCGTCCCGCGACGAGGAGCCTCTGGCGGCGCTCGACACCTGGATGAACCATGCGGCCGGACGTTCCGCCTGTGACTTCAGCTTTCACTTCGGCGTCACCCGGTTCGACGACACGCGGGCCGAACAGCTCCGGGAGGTGGTTCGCCGCGGCGTGGGCTCGTTCAAGGTCTTCCTCGCCTACAAGGGTGCGTTCGGCATCGACGACACCGAACTCTATCGCACGTTGCGGCTGGCGAAGGAGCTGGGAGTGATCGTGACGGCGCATTGCGAGAACGAGACGCTGATCGCCGAGCGGCAACGCGAATTGCTGCAGGCCGGGCGCACGGACCCGGGGCAGCACCACGAAAGCCGGCCACCGCTCGTCGAAGCGGAGGGCGTGCATCATTTGTTGACGTTTGCCGAACTCACGGGAGCGGAAACGTACATTGTCCACCTGAGCTGCGCGGAGGCGCTGGCGGAAGCGCTCGCCGCCCGGCAGCGGGGCGTGAAGGTCAGCGTCGAGACGCTGATCCAATACCTGTTGCTCGACAAAACGCTGGCGGAGCAGCCCGGGCTGGAGGGGGCGAAGTATGTCATGTCGCCGCCACTACGGGATCGGCGGAACCAGCCGGTGCTCTGGGCCGGATTGCGCGACGGATTGATTCAGACGGTGGCAACGGATCATGCCCCGTTCGACTTCCGGGACCAGAAGGCGCTGGGCCGTGATGACTTCACCAAGATACCGAATGGCATCCCCTCGCTCGAGGACCGGGTGAATCTCCTGTTCACCCACGGCGTGAAAACGGGGCGGTTGGATCTCCACACCTTCGTGGAAGTCGCCAGCACGCGGGCGGCGCGGCTTTTTGGACTGTTTCCGCGGAAGGGGACAATCCAAGTGGGGGCGGACGCCGACCTGGTGGTGTACGATCCCACGTATCGGGGGAAGATTTCGGCGCGCACCCACCAGATGGCGGTGGACTACAGCGCGTTTGAAGGCTGGGCGATTGAAGGCCGTCCGCGCGCCGTGACCGTCCGTGGTGAGGTGGCGGTGCGCGATGGCCAGTTTGTGGGCCCGCCGGATCGAGGCCGGTTCCTGGCTCGTCCTCCCGGGCGTTCGTAGCCTGCGCGGAGACGCAAGCCGGAGGCAGGCGGACGTGGATTGCCGTCGTGCCCGCGCTTGCGCTCCCCGCCGGGGCGCGATTTTGTGCCCGTTGTGCCCCCTTCCGAACAGGCGATCCTCGCCCTGACCCGTCCGGACAAGAGCCTGTGGACGTACTACCTGCTGACGTGCCTCGCGATTCCGCCGCTGTTTCCGTTTCTGGTCCTGCCAGCGTGGTTTCGGTATCAGACGATGCGCTACACATTCACGGACCAGGGTGTGTCAATGCGCTGGGGAATCCTGTTTCGTCGCGAGGTCATCATCCAGTATTCGCGAATTCAGGACATTCATCTGCGCTCCAATGTGGTCGAGCGGTGGCTCGGGCTGGCCCGGGTGCTTGTGCAAACGGCCAGTGGCAACGCCGGGGCGGAGATGACGCTGGAGGGATTGAAGGAGTTCGAGGCGGTGCGGGATTTCCTTTACTCGCGCATGCGCGGGGTGCGCGATCCGGCGCCGGCCTTGCCAAAGGCTGCGGCGCCGTCGACCGGCGAGGAGTCTGCCGTGGCTCTGGCGCTGCGCGAGGTGGCGGCCGAGCTGCGGGAACTCCGCCGGGCACTGCCGCAGGCGGCGGAGAACCTCTCCCCGGAGCGTCGTCATGATTAACCCGCTACGCCGACTGGTGCTCTCGCTGGCCAAGGTCAGCCTGCAGCCGCATCCGCCGTTTGGAGCGCCGGAATCGTTGCGCGTTTTTCGCGCGGCGCCGAATCACTATCGGGTCCGGCTGGTGCGCTGGTTCTTTGCGCAGCTGTTAACTGCGGTGGGCATTCTCCTCTCGCTCGGCTTCATCGCCGACGTGAAGCAGCGCATTGCCGAGCGAAAAGGTGAGCCGGTGGCGTATTCGAGTTTTGATGAGGGGGTGCGTCGCTTCCAGGAAAGCATGACGAAGGTGACGGGGGGCCGCTTTTTCGATCCACGCGACCCGGCCGCGGAGCAGGTGGCCCAGGTCGCGCCCAACTGGGTCCTGCCCGTGCTGATCATCGGTGAAGCGATCGGTATCGCCGTGTACCTGCTGCAATTGCCGCTGACCTTCGCGGCCCTACGCCTCGATTATGAATTGCGCTGGTATATGGTCACCGATCGCAGTCTGCGGATCCGCGCCGGCATCTGGAAGGTGCAGGAGACGACGATGAGTTTCGCGAACCTGCAGCAGGTCGAAGTGCGGCAGGGACCGTTGCAGCGCGTGTTGGGGATAGCGGACGTGCGCGTGCGCTCCGCGGGAGGAGGAGGAGGGAGCGCCACGCAATCGCATCAGAAAGCGGCGGAGGATTCCCTGCACGAAGGGGTCTTTCAGGGAGTCGACAACGCGCACCAGATCCGCGACCTGATCGTCGAACGGTTGCGCATCTTCCGCGAAGCCGGCTTGGGCGATCCCGAGGACCAGGCGATCCGGGCGGAAGCCGCGCACGTTGTATCCGTGCCGCACTCGTCCGAACTCCAGGCGGTGCAGGAAGTGCTGGCGGAGGCGCGCGCCCTGCGGGCGCAGCTCACCGGCGGACGGAACGCCTGAGACGGAGCCGCCGCGTTAACGGCGCAGCCGCAGCAAACGCTCGCCGGCCGCGTGCAGGGTTTCGGGGCGCTTGGCGAAGTTGAGCCGAATGTAGCGGTTTTCCGGGTACGGAAAGAAGCTCGAGCCGGGCACGGGCGCGACCCCGATTTCGCGTGTCATCCACCGGGCGAACTCCACATCGTTCGCGTGGCCGAAAGCGCTGATGTCGACCATCACAAAGTACGCTCCCTCCGGTCGGGTGTAAGGGAGGCCGGTGCGGTCGAGATAGGAGAGCAGGATGTCACGCTGCTCCTGATACTCGGCGGAGAGGCGCGCATAATACTCGACCGGGAACTGCAGCGCCGTGACCACGGCGTGTTGCAACGGGGCCGCGGCGCCGACGGTGAGGAAATCGTGCACCTTGCGCGCCTGGGCGATGATCGACGCGGGCGCCCAGACGTAGCCCAGTCGCCAGCCGGTGATTGCGTAGGTTTTGGACAACGACGAGCAGCTCAGCGTGCGCGCCGCCATGCCCGGCAGCGTGGCGAAGTAGGTGTGCTGGCGCCCGTCGAATAGGATGTGTTCATAAACCTCGTCGGTGATGACGAACGTGTCGTACTCCTCCGCGAGCCCGGCGATCTGCTGCAGTTCCTCGCGCGTGAAGACGCGCCCGCAGGGGTTGGAAGGATTGCAGAGGACAAAGGCCTTCAGCCCCGACGCGAAGGCGGCGCGCAGCTCGGTCGGATCGAAGCGGTAGTGCGGCGGGTGCAGCCGGACGTGCACCGGCGTGGCGCCGCTGAGGATCGCGTCGGCGTTGTAGTTCTCATAAAAGGGCGAGAACAGCCCGACACGGTCGCCGGGATCGCAGACGGTCATCATCGCCACCATCATGGCCTCGGTCGCACCGCACGTGACGACGAGCTCCCGGTCCGGGTCGACCGCTGCGCCCGTGTGGCGCGTCAGCTTGGCCGCGAGCGCTTGTCGCAGTTCCGGTGAGCCCCAGGTGACGGCGTATTGATGCCGCCCTGCGTCCATCGCCGCGCGTGCCGCCGCGACGAGCTCAGCCGGCGGATCGGTTTCCGGAAACCCTTGCGAGAGATTGATCGCGCCATGTTGCTGCGCGACACGGGTCATCTCCCGGATAAGCGATTCGGTGAACAGGGCGGTGCGACGCGACGTGGCGGGCATGCGGGCGGAGGTTCGCGCACGCTGAGCGGCCCGTGTCTTCTCGCCAAACCCAAAACGGCCGGCGTCAAGGGCGCCCCGTGGATGGACTTACTCCCACTCGTGCTCCGGCCAGAGCTCCGCCAGGCGTTGCGCGGACGTTTTTTGAGCCGGTGCCTCGGCGGTGTCCTTCCTCAGGATTCCGTCGGAAAGGATTCGGCAGCGCAGGCCGCCGCGACCTTTGAGCCACGCTTCAGCACCGGGCGCCACGGCCCGGTCCATCCAGTAACAGGGGCGGCATTCCTCAACGCCGTGGAAGCGCACGCCTTGCAGTTCGAAGGGCCGGCCAATCAGCTCCGTCAGATTCACGCCCTCGGTGATGATGTTACGGCGCAGCGCCGACGGGTCCGCACCGAAGGCAGACAGCTCGCGCCGCAAGTCACAAAAGACCTCCCAGCTGAAGAGCGTCACCTGGCCTTTGTAGTCGGCCTTGTAGCCGAAGAATCGGTCGCCCCGGAGTCCCTGGCCGGCCACGCATTCCACCTGTTCCACCTCCACGACCGGGTGGCTGCCCGGCGGCCGCTCGTGGTGGCCGAAATAATTGTGGCCGGCGGAAATGAACAGGTGGCGGATGCGCACAACGCCACACCTTCGCCCCGGTTGCGATCACGCTCAACCCTCAATCGCCTCCGACGGCCTCGGGCCGAGCGTCTGTCTCGCTGGGCCGTGCGTGACCAAACAAAAAGGCCGGGGCAAGCGCCCCGGCCGGGAAGAGAACCGTCGATCGGTCAGGCTTATTCAGCCGCTTGGGTGCTTGTGCCCCGCGCGATCTGAGCAATTTCCTGGCTCGAACGCTGAATCCGAAGTTCGTCGCTCTGGCGGTCGTACTTCAGCTGGGACGCGGGCAGCGAAACGAGGCTGTTGCTATCCTCGACGGAGACAAAAACGACGATCTCGTTCTGGCCCGAGGAGCTGCCGTAGAGGCCGCTGCTGCTGGATCCCGTCATTCCGGTCGAGCTGCCGCTCATGCCGGAAGAACTGCCGGTCGTGCCCAGCGAACCCGTGCTGCTGCTGCTCGGGCTGCTCGTGCTGGCGACCGAGCTGCCGCTCGGGGACGTCGTGCTCGAACCAGCACCAGTTGACCCCGTCGTGCTGGTGGAGCTGCTGCCCAAGCCGGAGGTCGAGCCAACCGAGCCCGTCGAGCCGCTGATGCCGGTCGATCCAGTGGTGCCGCTCATCGAGCCGGTGCCGCTGCTGCGACCGCTCGTGCTGCTCAGGCTCTGGCTGCTGCTGTCCGAAACAATCGAGCCGAGACCGATATCCTTCACTTTGCCGACCTTCTGCCCGTCGCTGCCAACGACGTCCTTGCCAATGAGGTCGCTGGCCGTGAGCCGCTGGTCCAGTTCGGACTGCTCAACCCGCTTGATGCTCGCTGAGCCCGACATGCTGCCGGTGCTGCTCAGGCTGCCCGTCGAAGACGACGGATAAGCGCTGCTGCTCGACAACGAGCCACTGGAACGGGTCGTGTCCGATGGTGAGGTCGCGCTGCTGGAGCGGGAACCGCTCATCGAACCCGAGGTGCTGGACGAGCTGCCGGTCTGGGGTTGCTGGGTTGAGGAGGAGGAAGGTGAGGTCGTCGACGGATATTGGCTGGAGGTCGACGGGGTGGTGGACGACCCGGAGGTGCTGCCGGAACCACTGCCACTGGTCTGCCCCCACGCGGCCACGGGCAGGATCAAAGCGGTGGCGGCGATGGCGGAGGTGATCTTGCGAGTCTTCATGGATTTGTTTTCTGCGGGTTTTTTACCGGTCCGAGGAGGAGCCGGAGGAATGGTGGCTTCATCGCCGGCGCGTCGTCCGGCGAAGGCCCCGGGCTGAACGGCCGCGGAGCATCGACACACGCCTCGGTCGCACGGCTTGTGCCACTGCGGCTAAGCGCAGATGGCGGAGTTGATTAGCGTTCTGGCGCGTCCGACCGCGTCGAGGCTGGCGCTGCAATGCGCACGAGCGTGCGACGGGACATCCGGCGTTCCGCAAAAACGCCCCGTGGACAGCGCGTCGGGCCGGAGCGCCGGAATTTCCCGTTGACCCGGCGCCGCTGCTCCAACCAGAGTTCGCCTCTTGGCGACTTCGGTCGCGCCTCCCGGAGAGGTGACAGAGTGGTCGAATGTGCGTGATTGGAAATCACGTGTACGGGCAACCGTACCGGGGGTTCGAATCCCCCCCTCTCCGCCAGCCTTCGCGAGTTCTGCGAGCGCAGGCTGTCCGGCTGAAGCCGAGGCACGAGGCGGCAGCGGATGCGATAAGCCCCGGTTTCGGCCGGGCGAGACCAGGCTGGGCTGGCGAAGGGGTTGGCTTGCCGGCTTCGGGATCTTGCAGGTGTCGTGGGCGCGCCTTGGGCGGGGGCGGTCGTTACGGGAGCGGTGCAGCCGATTAATGGCCCATTCAAGACGTGTGTTGCTGATGGCCCCGAGGTGGAGAACTTCTCCCCCGTCTTTTCACCAAAAGGCACTTGCGGAGGCCGAGGGCGGGAGCAACGCTTGACCGGTTTTTCACCACGTTCCGCCCATGGTTTCCGCCAACACCGCACTCAATTACGATAACAAGGTCGAGGGAGACGTCATCGTCTCCCGGGCGGATGCGGTCATCAATTGGATCCGCACCAATTCCATGTGGCCGATGCCGATGGGTTTGGCTTGTTGCGCGATCGAGCTGATGGCGACCGCCTCGAGCCGCTTCGACATCGCCCGCTTCGGGGCCGAAGTGATGCGTTTTTCGCCCCGCCAATCGGACTGCATGATCGTGGCGGGTACGGTGACCTACAAGATGGCGCCGCATCTTCGTCGCATCTACGATCAGATGGCTGAGCCCAAATGGGTGATTGCGATGGGGGCCTGTGCGAGCTCAGGCGGCATGTACCGCAGCTATGCGACTCTCCAAGGCGTCGATCGCATCGTTCCCGTCGACGTCTACGTGAGCGGTTGTCCTCCGCGGCCGGAAGCGCTGCTCGACGCGTTGATCAAGCTGCAGGAGAAGGTCAAACGGGAGCCCGCCCTGAAACGGCTGACCGCCTGAGCGCGGACCACGTCCCCACCACCTCCGCGCCTTGATCTCACCTCTCCTTTGAAGATGACCGCGACCGTCGACGTCACCGCCGCACTTCAAGCCCAGTTTCCGCAACTCGCCACGCGTCCCACGGGCGATCATCCGGCCTTCAATCTGGCGCCCGAGCAGGTGATTGACGCGCTGCGCGTGCTGCGCGACCAGCACGGGTTTGACTTCCTCGTCGACGTGACGGCGATCGACTGGTCCGCCGACGTGTCGCCGCGGTTCACGGTGGTCTGGCACCTGTATTCAACGACCTCGCACCAGTACGTGCGCCTTGCGGCGAATTGCGCGAGCGACACGGAACCGTCGATGCCGACCGCGACCGCCCTTTGGCCCGCGGCTGACTGGCACGAACGCGAGACGTGGGACCTGCTGGGCGTGCGTTTCGACGGTCATCCCGACCTGCGGCGGATCCTGATGTGGGACGGTTATCCGCATCACCCGCTGCGCAAGGAGTTCCCGCTGGCCGGCGTCGAAACACAATTGCCTGATCTCGAGGTCGCCGCGGTCACCGGCACCCAGGTGATCGCCGCCCCCATGATGGGCGGACCGTTCGTCTCTTCGACGGGTAAGATCAACCTCACGGAAGCCGAGCCGCGCGCGAAGGACGAGAGCTGGAACGAACGGATTCCCAAGCCCGAGGAGCAGCCGGAATAAGGCTGAACACACGCGCCCACCGACAACGCCGAACGCCTCGACCGGAGATGCCCACCGAATACACCGTGCAAGAAGCCGCGGCCCGCACCGCGGCCGCCGCCGAAGAATTTCAGTCAGAGAAGATGTCCCTCGCGATGGGGCCTTCGCACCCGTCGACCCATGGTGTGCTGCGGCTCCAGCTCGAGCTGGACGGCGAAACCGTCACCAAGTGCGACCCGGTCCTCGGGTATTTGCACCGTGGTGACGAGAAGATTGCCGAGAACATGACGTACAACCAGTTCGTGCCCTACACGGACCGGTTGGACTACCTGTCGCCGCTCGCCAACAACGCGGCCTACGCGTATGCGGTTGAGCGGCTGGCGCAGCTCGAGGTGCCGGAGCGGGTGCACGCGATCCGCGTGATCACGACCGAGATGGCGCGAATCTCGTCCCACCTGATGGGCCTCGGTGCGTACGGCATCGATGTGGGCGCCTGGACGGTCTTCCTCTACACGTTCACCGAGCGCGAAAAGCTGTACCGGTTGTTCGAGGAGCTTACGGGTGCTCGTTTCACCACCAGCTACACCCGCATCGGCGGTGTCGCGCGCGACGTGCCGGAAGGTTGGACGGGGCGCGTGCTGGAGTTCTGCGACCAGTTTCTCCCGATTCTCGACGAGATCCTGAAGCTGCTCACGCGAAACAAGATCTTCATGGATCGCACCGTCGACGTCGGCGTGATCTCCAAGGAGGACGCGATCGCCTACGGTCTGTCGGGTCCGAACCTGCGTGGCTCCGGCGTGAAGTCCGACCTGCGCAAGGATCGTCCGTATTGGGGCTACGACCAATACGAGTTCGACGTCCCGGTGGGCACCAAGGGCGACTGTTATGATCGTTACCTGTGCCGCGGTGAGGAAATGAAGCAGTCGGTGCGCATCATCCGGCAGGCGATCGCGAAGTTCCCCTCCGGTCCGCACTTCGCCGTCGACGCCAAGCGCATCTTCTCGCCGCCGAAAAACAAGGTCCTCTCGTCGATGGAGGAGTTGATCAATCACTTCATGATCGTGACGACCGGCCCGCTGATGCCCGCGGGTGAGGTTTACTTCGAGGCGGAGAACCCGAAGGGCACGCTCGGCTTCTTTATCGTCAGCAAGGGCGGTGGCGTGCCGTGGCGGATGAAGATCCGCGGTCCTTCGTTCTGCAATTTGTCCATTCTGCCCAAGGTCTGCCAAGGGCTGCTCATCTCCGACGTCGTGTCGGTGCTCGGCTCGCTCGATTTCGTGATGGGCGAGTGTGACCGGTGAGAATCCTGAACGTCGCGCGTAGCCCGGTTGTGAGCATGCAATCCCTCCCTTCAAAGCCTGCCTTCAGCCGGGGCTCCTCCCGGAGGCCCGCCGCCGTGCGGTGCGGCCGCCGACTCGCTACCCGCTCCCCGCTACTCGCCACTTCTGTTCGATGAATCTCAAGCCTGAGACCCTGACCCGGATCGACGAGGTCATCCCGCATTACCCGGTGAAGCGCAGCGCCGTCCTGCCGTTGCTGCACCTGATCCAGGAGGATGTCGGCTACATTTCCGATGGCGCCATCGAGTGGATCGCGCAGAAGCTCGAGCTGCAGCCGATCAACGTCTACGAAGTCGTGACGTTCTACCCGATGTTCCGGCGCAAACCAATTGGTCGCCGGCACATCAAGGTCTGCCGCACCCTGTCCTGCGCGTTGCTGGGTGGATACAAGACGTGCGAGACCTTTGAGAAGGAGTTCAACACGCACCGGAACGAAGTCTCGCCGGATGGCGAAGTCACGATCGAGTTCGTCGAGTGCCTGGCAAGTTGCGGCACGGCGCCGGTGGTGATGATCGACGAGACGCTGCACGAGAAGGTCGACGTGAAGCGCGCCAAGGAACTGAGCGACCAGATCAAACAGGAGGCGAAAAACCGCGGGTAAACGCCCGCCCGTCGTTCGCCCGGTACATCTTTCAGCAAGCCCGCCTTTCGTTTCCATGCCCGCACCCGAACAACGCCGCATCATTTTCCGGCACATTGACGAGCCCGGCTACAGCAATGACCTGGACTGCTATGTGCGGAACGGGGGCTACGAGGTCCTGAAGAAAACCGTCCAGCGGAAGCCGGAAGAGCTGATGGACGAGGTCAAAAAATCCGGCCTGCGCGGCCGTGGCGGCGCTGGTTTTCCCTGCGGCGTGAAGTGGTCGCTGGTCGATCGGAAGAGCGGCAAACCGATCTATCTCGTCGTCAATGCCGACGAGTCCGAGCCGGGCACGTTCAAGGACCGGTACATCATTCACCAGGATCCGCACCAGCTGATCGAGGGCATCATGATCACCTGTTTCGCGAACAACGTGAAGCAGGCGTATATCTACATTCGCGGTGAATTCCCCGAAGGCGCCCGGATCCTCGAGCGCGCCATCGCCGAGGCGCGGGCGGCCAATTTCTGCGGCCCTAACATCCTGGGCACCGGCTACAGCTGCGAGATCTACGTGCACCGTGGCGCCGGCGCCTACATCTGCGGCGAGGAGACCGGGCTGATTGAGTCGCTGGAGGGCAAACGCGCGTATCCACGAATCAAGCCGCCGTATTTCCCGGCGGTCCTGGGCCTCTATCAGTGCCCGACGATCGTGAACAACGTGGAGACGCTCTGCCACGTGAAGGTGATCGCCGACATCGGCGGTGAGGCGTATTCAAAAATTGGTACGCCAAACAACACCGGTACGCGCATCTACTGCGTTTCCGGCCACGTGAAGCGCCCCGGCTACTACGAGTACGAGTGCGGCAAGATCACGATGGGCCAGCTGCTGTACGACGTCTGTGGCGGGCCGCTCGAGGGCCGCACATTCAAAGCCGTCATCCCCGGCGGCTCGTCGGCGAAGATCCTGCGCTTTGGCGAAACCTTCACGTTGAAGAACAAGGATGGCTCCACCCGGACGCTGACGGTCGAGGACATCCCGCTGGACTTCGATACCCTGGCCGCGTGCGGCACGATGGGTGGGTCCGGTGGTGTCATCGTGATGGATGACTCCGTCAACATGGTGGAGGCGCTGGCCAACATCAACGCGTTCTACGCGCACGAGAGCTGCGGCCAGTGCACCCCGTGCCGCGAGGGCTCGCTCTGGATGAAGAAGATCACCACGCGCATGGTGCACGGCGAGGCGCGCACGGGCGACGGAGTGTTGCTCAAGAGCGTCGCGGACCAGATTGCCGGCCGCACGATCTGTGCCTTCGGCGAAGCGTGCTCCTGGCCGACGCAGAGCTTCATCGCGAAGTTCGGCGACGAATTTAAATCCTACTCGGACGCCAAGAAAGCGGCCGGCTCCGATCAACTCGAACTCGTTTGAGCTGCCCGCCGATCCGCGAATGAGCCCACACGTTTCAGTCCCCGTTCCTGAATCCGCGCCGGTTCAGGGCATTCGCGGGCGAAACCTTCCTTTTCAGCAATGACCCAGCCCGCCAAACCTGAGCTCGTTACCGTCAACATCGACGGCCAGGAGATCGCTGTGCCGAAGGGCACGAACATGATCGAAGCCGCCCGGCTGGTGGGCTCCGACGTGCCGCATTATTGCTACCACCCGAAGCTGTCCGTGGTCGGCAATTGCCGGATGTGCTTGATTGAAATGGGCATGCCGGCGGTGGATCCCGCGACCAAGCAGCCGGTGATGGATCCGGCGACGGGCAAGCAGAAGATCAACTGGATCCCGCGTCCGCAGATCGGCTGCGCGACGAACGCCAGCCAGGGCCTGCACATCAAGACGAAGTCGCAGCTGGTGACGGACTGCCGCGAAGGCGTGATGGAGTTCCTGCTCATCAATCATCCGCTGGATTGCCCCATCTGCGATCAGGCCGGTGAGTGCCGCCTGCAGGAGCAGGCGACCAACTACGGTCGTGGTTACTCGCGCTTCATTGAGCAGAAGAACGTCAAACCGAAGCGGACGCAGCTGGGTCCGCGGGTGACGCTCGACGACGAGCGCTGCGTGCTCTGCTCGCGCTGCATCCGGTTCTGCAAGGAAGTCGTGAACGACGACGTGCTCGGCTTCATCGACCGCGGCTCATACTCGACCCTGACCTGCTATCCCGGCCGCGCGTTGGAGAACAACTACTCGCTCAACACGGTCGACATCTGCCCGGTCGGCGCGCTGACCTCGACGGATTTCCGTTTCAAGATGCGGGTCTGGTTCCTCAAGCAGACCAACAGCATCGACACCGAGAGTAGTGTTGGCTGCAATACGATTGTCTGGTCGCGCGAAGGCGTGATCTACCGCATCACCCCGCGGCGCAATGATGCGGTCAACGACACCTGGATGCCCGACAGCGGCCGCGTGCTGTACAAGCAGGTGCAGGCGTCCGACCGCCTGAAACAGGTTCTCGTCAACGGGTTTCCGGCAACGCTTGACGCGGCCATGGCCGCAGCCGCGCCCTTGCTGAAGGGCGGGGCAGTGGCGGTGGTCGGCTCCGGTCGCTCCTCAGTCGAAGAGCAATTCCTCACTCGCCGCCTGGCCGAGTCGGTCGGCGCGACGACGCACCTCGTCAGCCACATCGGCGCGGGTGACGGCATCCTCGTCTCGGCGGATCGCACGCCGAATACTCGCGGTGCGCTGGTGACCGGATTGATCGATGCCTTGCCGACGACCCAGCTGACGCGTCTCGCGGCTGACATCGACGCGGGCAACGTCCGGACGGTCGTGGCTGTTCAAGAGGATCTCGCCGCCGCCGGTCTGAGCGAGGCGCAACTGGCCAAGGTTGCCGTGATCTATCTCGGCACCCATGCGAATGGCAGCAGTGCGGCCGCGCGGGTGGTGCTGCCGACGCTGACGGTGTTCGAAAAGAGCGGCACGTTTGTGAACCAGCAGTTCCGCCTGCAGAAGTTCGCGCGCGCGGTGCCTGGTCCGGTCGGCACGATCGACGATCTCGACGCACTCGCCCGGTTGATCAGCGCGGCCGGCGGGACGGCGGTTGGCGCAACCGTCCCCCTCGTCTGGACGGCGCTCGCCGCCGCGGCGCCGGTCCTGGCCGGCGTCTCGTATTCAACGATTCCCGACGACGGGCTGGTGCTCGATCCATCCGCCTGGGCAGGCTTGTCCTTCATCGAGGGACAGGCGCTGCACTACAAACCGTCCGCCCTGGCTGCGGCCAGCGCCTGAGCGCCGGATGAACCGTCACGACCAAGCTCCACGGGTTTTACGCTCTCTCCGTTAAGATGGATTTCTTCTTTCAGCTTCCCGCCTGGGTGCAGATGGCCATCAAGGGCCTGATCGTGATCGGCGTGATCATCCCGATCGCCGGCGCGTGTTCGCTCGCGGAGCGCAAGATCTCCGCTTGGATCCAGGGTCGCCCCGGCCCGAATCGCGCAATCCCGATCTGGTTTGCGTACGTGCCGGTGATCGGCCCGTTGCTCCAGCGCCTCGGCGTCTTCCACCTCATGGCGGACGGCCTGAAGTTTGTCTTCAAGGAAGACGTCGTGCCGGGGCACGTGAACAAGGTTTATTACTACCTTGCTCCGCTCATTGCGCTCATCCCCGCGCTGTCAACGGTGACCGTGGTGCCGTTTGGCGCCTACTGGGATGCGACGACGGAAACGCTGCGGCCCCTGGTGCTGGCCAATGTCGATGTCGGCCTGCTGGCGGTTTTTGCGATCAGCTCGCTCGGCGTCTATTCACTCATCCTCGCCGGTTGGGCCTCGAATTCGAAGTACCCGTTTCTTGGAGGCGTCCGCGCGTCGGCGCAGCTGATCTCGTACGAGCTGTCCATGACGCTGTCGGTGCTGCCGGTTTTCCTGTGGGTGAACGCTCCGGGAGGCGCCGGCACGCTCGGCTTGTTTGATGTCGTGCAGACCCAGAGCCAGCCGGGCTTCTGGGGCGGCCTGTGGTACGTCTTCCTCATGCCGGTCTCGGCCTTTGTGTTCCTCGTCGCCCTGTTCGCCGAGACGAACCGCCAGCCATTCGACATGCCGGAATCCGAAGCCGACCTCGTGGGCGGCTTCCACACGGAATACGGTGAGTTCAAGTGGTCCCTCTTCTTCGTCGCCGAATACGCCCACATGGTGGTCGGCTCCGGCGTCTTCACGCTGCTCTTCCTGGGTGGCTGGAACCCGTTGCCGTGGGTGCCGCTGGCGCCGTTGATTGATCAGCTGCCGGTGTGGCTCGGGGGCCTGATCGCCGTGCTGCTCTTCCTCGGCAAGGTGCTTTTCTTCATCTTCCTGTTCATGTGGATCCGCTGGACTCTGCCGCGCTTCCGGTATGACCAGGTCATGAAAATCGGCTGGCAGAAACTGCTGCCGCTCGCGATCGCCAACCTGATCTTTTACGCGGTGGTCATCGCCTTCATCGAGCGCGCCGGATGAGCGCGGATGTTAATGAACCCTTCCGAATGAAGAACGTAGAACCCTTCCCATCGCGCCACGCGTCCGGCCGGGAACGCACCTTCTGCCTTCTGCATTCCTAATCTCCACCCACGGCTGCCGCCCATGTCTTTCGTCACCGTCGAACGCAAACCGCTCTCCCTCGCTGAGCGCACGTACATCCCGCAGATCCTCGGCGGGATGAAGACCACTTTTAAACACCTGCTGGCTCCGAAGGAGACGCTGCAATACCCGGAGCAGCGGCCGGAGATCCCCACGGGCTATCGTGGGGTGCCGACGCTGGTGAAGGATCCGCACGGTCGCGAGAAGTGTGTCTCCTGCCAGTTGTGCGAATTCGTCTGCCCGCCGAAGGCGATCCGCATCACGCCCGGTGAAATCCCGCAGGAAGCGCCGACGGCGCACGTGGAAAAGGCGCCGCAGGAGTTCAAGATCGACATGCTGCGGTGCATCTACTGCGGCCTGTGCCAGGAGGTCTGCCCCGAGGAGGCGATCTTCCTGCAGAACGTGTATTCCGTCACCGGCTACACCCGGGAGGAGTTCGTCAACGACAAGAAGCGGCTGTACGAACTCGGCGGTACGTTGCCCGACGAGCACTTCAAGTGGGACAAGAAGAAGGCGGCCGAAATTGCCGGCAACGCCGCCCATTAAACCTGGAACTGCTCGCATTGGCCTCACCTGTGATCACGACCTTCAGCTGTCCGCCGCGTGGCGGCGCGGGCGCCTTGGCGTCCCGGCCGGCGCGGAGCTCTGCCGCTTCGGGAATGTCGCCCGGCGCGCCCCGACCCTGATTCTCCATGTACGCGGTCCTCTTCTACGTTTTCGCGTTCTTCACGGTGTTCTGCGCCGTGGCGACTGTTCTGAACAGGAACGCCGTGAATTCGGCGATGGCCTTCCTGCTCAGCCTGACTGGGGTGGCGGCGCTGTTCATCCTGTTGGACGCCTTCCTCCTGGCGGTGGTCATGGTGCTGGTTTACGCAGGCGCCGTCGTCGCGCTGTTTTTGTTCATCATCATGCTGCTCGACATGGGCGGCGAGCGGCGGCCGTTCACGCGTCCGACGATGGTGGCGGGCGTCGTTGCTGGCGCGCTGCTGATCATCGGATTGGTCTCCTTCGCCCGAGAGGCGAAGGGTCTGCCGATCGTGGAGGTGGACGTCGTGCCCGTCGGTGCCACCCTGCGTGGGTACGCTGAACTGCTCTTCACGACTTACCTGCTGCCGGTGCAGATCGTCGGTTTCCTGCTCCTGGTGGCCATGCTCGGCGTGATTGTCCTGAGCAAGAAGTTCCCGGAAGTGGAGGACGCGAAATGATGACCGTCGGACTGTATCACTACCTGTTGGTCGCGGCGGTCTTGTTCGCGATCGGCTTCTTCGGCGTGTTGATCCGCAAGAACACACTCGTGATCTACATGTGCCTCGAGCTGATGCTCGTCGCCTCAACCGTCGGCTTGGTGGCGTTCTCACGCTTCAACGGAACGCTCGATGGCAACGTCTTCGTGTTCTTCATCCTGACCGTTGCGGCCGCGGAAGTTGCCGTCGGCCTGGCCATCATCGTGGCGCTGTTCCGGCGCCGCCAAACCGTCCAGGTCGAGCAGTTGAACGTGCTGCGCAACTGAAGTCCCCGCCCTCCACCGCGTCCGTGTTCACGCCTTTTCTCCTTTCCTGAGATGCCGCCCGCCCAGCTTGCCCTTGTCACGCTTCTGACGCCACTCGTGTCAGCGGCGATCATCGCGCTGTTCCTGCGGCGCCAGCACGCGCTCGCGTCGATCCTCTCGGTCCTGGCCGCGGCCGTCGTGGCCGGTGGCGCCCTCATGATCGCGTTCGGCGGGCACCGTTTTGAGACCTCGCTCGAGTGGCTGCGGTTGGGTGACTTCTCGCTCCACCTCGGCTTCAAGGTCGACGACCTCGCGGCGCTGATGCTCGTGATCGTCGGTGTCGTTGGTTTCTGCGTCCACCTGTTCTCGCTCGGCTACATGCACGATGACGGGGCGCGAGCCCGGTTCTTCGGCGGGTTGTCCATCTTCATGTTTTCGATGCTGGGCATCGTCCTGGCCGACAACCTGTTCATGGTTTTCGTCTTCTGGGAGCTCGTCGGTTTCAGCTCCTACACGCTGATCAACCACTACGCGCTGCGGCGCGAGGCGGCCGATGCGGCCAAGAAGGCGTTCATCGTCAACCGCGTGGGTGACTTCGGTTTCCTGCTCGGCATCATCTGGTGCTACCATGCCTACGGCACGGTCGACCTGACGGAGCTGCGCTTCGCGGTGCAGGATCATGGTGTGGTCTCGGCTGCGGTGCCGCTGCTGTTGTTCTGCGGTGCGCTGGGCAAGTCCGCGCAAATGCCGCTGCACGTCTGGTTGCCGGATGCGATGGAAGGCCCGACGCCCGTGTCGGCGCTGATCCACGCCGCCACCATGGTTGCGGCCGGCATCTACATGCTCTGCCGCATCAACTTCCTGATGGTGGAGGATGCGCTCAACGTGATCCTCTGGGTCGGCACCCTCACCGCGATCTACGCCGCCATTTGCGCGGTCGTGCAGCGCGACATCAAGAAGGTGTTGGCGTACTCAACGCTTTCGCAGCTCGGCTACATGGTGGCCGCCTTCGGCTTGGGCACGCTCTCGGTCCGGCGTCCCGGTCCGATCCTGGATGAGCAGATCCTGATCGCCGCCGGCGCGGGCGCGGCGATGTTTCACCTGACCACGCACGCGTTCTTCAAGGCGCTGCTCTTCCTCGGCTCTGGCTCCGTGATCCACGGCTGCCATCATGAGCAGGACATCTTCAAGATGGGCGGGCTGGCCAAACGTATGCCGGTCACGTTCGTGACCTTCACGATCGGCGTGCTGGCCATCGCGGGTCTTCCGTTCCTCTCGGGCTTCTATTCGAAGGACGCGATCCTCCACCTGGCCCAGGAAAAGAACATCGTCATCTTCTTCCTGCTGCTCTTCACCGCGATCCTGACGGCCTTCTACATGGTCCGCATGTGGCGCTACACGTTTTTCGGTCAGCCGCGCAGCGAGGCTGCAGAGCACGCCCATGAAGGCGGACTTTCGATGACGGTGCCGCTGATCGTGCTGGCCGTGTTGTCCATCTTTGGTGGATACACCCATGGTCCGCTGGGCTTCCTCTATGGCCACGCCTTCGACAAGGTCTGGGACATGGTTCCCCATGCGGAGGGGCTCAGCATGGTGCTGCTGAGCTCGATGATCCTGGTGGTTGGCGGTGGAGCGGCGCTCCTGTTCTACCGGCCTTCGGTGCACGACGCGCTGCAGCTGCGCGCCCCCGGCGTCTTCGCGGGGATTACGATGCTGAAGGAGTCGTTTGACCGGTTCTACGACTACTTCGTGGCGAAGGTGCAGCAGCGGTTCGCGATGCTGCTGAACTTCCTCGAGCAGATCTTCCTCGCGGGTCTCATCATCCGCGGGCTCGCCGGCTTGGTGGGTCTGTTTGGCTTGGGCGCGCGGGCGCTGCACGTCGGCAGCCTGCACGCGTATGTGTACTGGTTCCTGATCGGCGCGGTGGTCCTCTGGGGCCTCGCCGCGGGCGTGTTCTGAGGAGGCGCCATGACCTGTGTATTCAACCTGCTGATGCCGCGCCACGTTCGTTCGGCCGCCGCCCCCTTCCACTTCTGATGCAATCCGTCGACCTACTTCTGGTGTCGATCGCGACACCGCTGGTGCTCGCCCTGGCGATCGCGCTCGGGCTGCCGAAGCGGCTCGCGACCAAGCTCGCCTACGTGGCGTTCGCCCTGCCGGCGGTCATCGCGATCTACCTGTGGACGCAGTTCCCCGCGGGTGCGGGTGCGGAGTACGCTTTTCTGCATCGTTACTCGACCGGACTGCACCAGCTCGGGATCACACTGGCGCTCGGTCTCAACGGCGTCTCACTCCCGCTGTTCGTGCTGGCGGCGATTGTGGGCTTCGCGGCGGGTCTCTATGCGCTGCAGTCGAACGCCGAGCGGCTCAAAGTTTATCTCGCGCTGCTCCTCGTGATGCACGGCGGCCTGTTGGGTGTGTTCGCCAGCGTCGACATCTTCTTTTTCTACTTCTTCCACGAGTTGGCGCTCATCCCGACCTTCATCATGGTGGGTCTCTGGGGCGGGCGGGACCGCAACTATGCGGCCATGAAGATGACGATCTATCTGACCGTCGGCGCGATGGTCTCGCTGCTCGGTTTGATCGCGCTTTATTACCAGAGCGGTGCCCGCTCGTTTGACCTGATTGCGTTGCGCGAGGCGGTTGCCGCCAATGCGATCAGCTCCGGTTCGCAATACACCATCTTTGCGCTGCTCATGTTCGGCTTTGGCACGTTGGTGTCGCTCTGGCCGCTGCACACATGGGCGCCGCTGGGTTACGGCGCGGCTCCAAGCTCCGTGGCGATGTTGCATGCCGGGGTGCTGAAGAAGTTCGGCCTCTACGGCCTCGTTCAGATCGCGCTGCCACTGCTGCCCAGTGGCGCCTCGCAGTGGGCCATGGTGCTCGCGGTCCTGGCGGTCATTGGCAACGTGCTGATCATTGGGTTCGTCACCATCGCCCAGCGCGACCTCAAGCAGGTGGTCGGTTACAGCTCGGTGATGCACATGGGGTACGCCTTCCTCGGCGTGGCCTGCATCTCCACGTTGGGGGCCGGTGGCGTCGTGCTGATGATGGTGGCGCACGGCCTCTCGGTGGCATTGCTGTTCCTGCTTTCGACGAGCATCTATCACCGCACCCAGACCTTCGACCTCGACGAGATGGGCGGCTTGGTGAAACAGGCTCCCGTGCTCGCCGCGCTCTTTGTCGCGGGCACGATGGCGAGTATCGGCTTGCCGGGTTTTGCGAACTTCTGGGGTGAGCTGACGATCTTCGTCGCGGCTTGGGACCTTTCGCCCGCGCTGACGGTTGGCGCAGTGGCGGGTGTGATCCTCACGGCCATCTATGCGCTCCGCGCCGTGGCGCGGGTCTTCTTCGGACCGCCAACCGAGGCGTTTGCCCGTGTGGCAGAGGCCCATCCGCCGCGTGATCTGACGTGGTCCGAGCGTTTCCCGGCGCTGATTCTCCTGGCGGCGCTCTTGGTGGTCGGTTTCTGGCCCAAGTCTGTCAGCACGCCAATCAACGACGCGCTCACCGCAATCTCCTCATCCGTGACGCCAACTGCGCCCGCCGAGGTCGCCCGCCAGTAACCTGCCGCGATGACTCCCGAAATTCTCCAAGCTGCTGCCGCGTCCAACGAGTGGGCGGCGATCTTTCCCGAGCTGCTGGTGGGCTGCCTCGCCCTGTTGCTCCTCGTCCTGGAGATCGTGCTGCCCCGCCGCAGCCATGACCTGATCCCCGGCTTTGCCATTGCCGGACAGCTCGCGATCTTGGTCGCGTTTGTCCTGAACTATCACTCGACCTACGTTGGCCAGCAGACGTTCAACGGACTCCTGCGCCACACCGGTAGCGGGCAGTTCATGCGGCTCTTCTTCCTGTTGTCCTCGATCGGCGTGAGCATTCTCGGCGCGGTCGCGCTGGCTCGCCAGCGGCTGCCCCGGATCGAGTTCTTCGCGATCATCCTGGTGGTGACCGGAGCCATGATGCTCCTGGGCCAGGCGAACCACTTCGTGCTGCTGTTCGTCGCGCTGGAGACGATTACGATCAGCTTCTACATCCTCGTCAGTTATACGCGCAGCAATCCGCTGTCGCTCGAGGCCGGCCTGAAGTACCTGGTCATGGGCGCGCTGAGCTCCGCGTTGTTGCTCTTCGGCATCGTGCTGCTCTACGGCGTCGCCGGCCAGAGCGAGGCCTTGCGTGCGGCTTCGGCGGATACGATGAACTTCGTCGCCCTGCGCGAGTTCCTCATCAACAATCCGGGCAACTTCCTGGCCAGCGCCGGCATCGTGCTCGTGCTCTGCGGCGTGGCGTTCAAGATTGGCGGTTTCCCGTTCCAGATCTGGATTCCCGACGTTTACCAAGGGGCTCCGACGCCAGTGACCGCGTTCCTGGCCATCGCCTCGAAGGCGGCCGGTTTTGCGATGCTCCTGGTGCTGGTCAACGCGTTTAGCCCTTACCGGGAGCTGACGCTCACGACGCTTTCGCTGATGGCCGGCGCGACGATTCTCTTCGGCAACATCGCGGCGCTGACGCAGCACAATGTGAAGCGCCTCATCGGCCTGTCCGGTGTTTCGCACGCGGGCTACCTGTTGGTTGGTGTTGTCGCGGCGGCGGCGGGCGTGCCGCTCGCGACGGGCGCCGTCTTCTTCTACCTCTTCACCTACCTGTTGGCCTCGCTGGCGGTCTTCGGCGTGATGGTGCACGTCGTCGGCGACAACGACGCGGATCAGGACCTGGAGCACTACGCCGATTTGGCGAAGACGCATCCGTTTCTCGCGACGGTGCTGGCGGTCGGTCTCGGCTCGTTGGCCGGAATCCCGCCGCTCGCGGGCTTCATGGGCAAACTGCTCGTGTTCCTGGCCGCGTTCCGGGCCGAGCTCTACGGCCTGCTGGCGGTGGCGATCATCGGCGTGATCGTCTCGATCTACTACTACTTCGGCTGGATCAAGGCCGCCTACTTCCCGACCTGGCGCGGCCCGGTGCTCGAAGGCGAGACGCCGCCGCCGGCTCCAGTGCGGCGCCCGGTGGGATTGGCCGCCGGCGTTCTGCTTGCCACTGCGGCACTCGCTTCGGTGATCCTCGGCTTCTACCAGGGCCCGATCGGCGAGTGGTTGGTCCTGCGCTGACCCCGCTGTTTCGCCCCGCCTGTCGCCTCAAGTCGACAGTCGGCCGGAGCGATTTCCGGTCTCCTTCGCGCGGCTGAAGAGTCGCGCGGATTGCCGCGATCCGTCCTTCACATTTCGGCGCGTTTTGTGAGGCTTTGCGGCCATTCTCGATGCGCATCACCGGCCTTGCCCTCGTCCCGCCTCCGACCGCCGCCGATCTGCCGAAAGTGACGCCTGAATTGCTGGCCTCGGTGCTGGCGCGTTATTCGCGCAGCAACGAAGGGCTGCAGGCGATCCTGGAGAAAGTGGATGTCTCCAACCCGGACGCGTCGATCGACCGGATTCTCAAGTTTGTCGACTACGGGCATGCGTCCATCGGCGGCCTGACCGGCGGCCTGGCGATTGCACTCGATGGCGTGTCGATGTGGCTGGCCTACAAGCTCTTTGAGATCGCCACGATGGCCGACGGGCAGGAGTCGAGCACCCGCTACATCACCATGGAGGCGACCAACCTGCCGGCCCCGGAAGAACTGGGCGTGCCGGAGGATCTGGCGGGCCGATGGCGCGAGGTGATGGCGCGGGCGTTTGCGTCGTATCATTCTGAATACGCCCGGCTGGATGCGCTGGCCCAGGCGGAGCCGGCGCGGGTGCGCGTGCCAGCCGACGCGAAGCCGGCGGTGGTGAATCGGCTGCGCAAGAACTTCGCCCTCGACCGGGCGCGCTACTTCATCCCGTTCGCCACGCGCACGAACGTGGGCCTGGTGCAGAGTTCCCGCATGTGGGCGCAGACGGTGAAGCACCTGGATTCGTTGCCCCAGCCGGAGGCGCGTGCCGCCGCACGATTGATTCGAGACGAGCTGCTCAAACAGTCGCCGCGACTGATGCGGCACAGCTTTGGCGAGGCCTCGTATCAAAAGCAGGCGGAACAGGAACTCGCGACCAGCCTCGCGCTCGGCCGGGAACGGCTGAGCACGGGGGCGTTGGTGGACGACGTCTGGGTCCATGTGGATCGGGCCACACCGCCGTGGTTGCCGGAACGGCAGGACGTGGCGGAGGCGCTGCGGCACCGCGCCAATCGTTACGGCCATCAGGGCACCGCCACCCGCCGGATGCGCGTGACCTTCGCCTGGAACAACATGGCCTTGGCGGAACTGCGCGATCTCAACCGCCACCGCACGGGCCATCGTTACACGCCCCTCATCCAGGCCGGTTTCTATCTGCCGTCCGAAGTCGACCGGACGGCGCATCAAGGCCTGCTCGACGACCAGGCGGCGCTGACGCGGGAGCTATTGGACCGCGGTTCGCCGGCTTACCTGTACTCGCTGCTCCTCGGCGCGCAGACGCCATTCGAGCACAGCACGCACGCCGACAAGTTCATCTACGAAGCCGAACTCCGCACCGGTTTGGGCGCGCACTTCCGTTATGCCGAACACCTGAGCGTGGCACTACGCGGCTTCTTTGAAAAAGTGCCCGAAGCGCGTTCGTGGGTGGTCGAGGGCACTGCCGAGCCCGAATAGGCGAGAAAGGCGGGCCCTCGGCGGCGGATAAAAGGATTGCGGCGCCGGCGTGCGGGCGAACCCTCAACGTCGCCACGCTTCATGAGTTCCTTTCGCGTCCTGCAATTCAACATGCAGTTCGGGTTGGGGTGGGATGACTCCCGCCCGGGTGACGGCATGATTGATCTTGAGGCCACCTTGGCCGAAATTGCCCGCCACCGCGCCGATGTGATCCTGCTGCAGGAGGTTGAACGGGCCAGCCCGGCCCAGGAGGGGCGGTATTCGGATGAGAACTACCAGCGGCTTCGCCAGGGGCTGCCGGGCTACCACTCTTATTTTTCGCTCCCGCGCCCGGACGACCGGGAGCTGCCCTTTGGCATCGGCCTGGCCATCTTCTCCCGCGCGCCGCTGGTGGACACCTTCCGAGAGGAACTGCCGTCGCCGCCTATTCCGTTTGAGTTTGAGGGACGTTCGCTGACACCGACCGATCGCCTGTTGATCGGCGCGCGCACCCAGCTGAATGGGCGCGACGTCACCGTCCTTAACACTCACCTGCTGGCGTTCTTCATGTTGAATGCGAGTAGCGAGCAGCATCGCACGCAGCGCGATCGGGTCGCCGAGCGCGCCCGCTCGATTTCCGGGCCGTTGCTGCTCGGCGGAGACTTCAACGTCAGCCAGCACTTGTCGCTCGTCACGCAGATGGCGGACGCCGGACTGCAGCCGGTCCAGGCAACGGAAGTGACGTGGCGCCGCCGCCCGTACGTGCTCGACCACATCTTCTTCAATCCGGCCCTGCGGTGCCTGGGCTGGCAGGTGGTGCCGACACCCGCGTCGGACCATCACGTGCTCGTCGCTGACTTTTGTTTCGCAGACGGCGTCTGACCGCTGCTCGCGGCTCGGCGTCCGTCACCTCCCTCTTGCGGTCGGTTCCGCAAGGTGGAGGCGTGAGGTCACACCCGCGACGCGGGCGGTGT
>JAEWIY010000096.1 GCA_023386835.1 Verrucomicrobiota bacterium | reverse complement strand
GCCGCCGGCGGCGGCGCCGGGGCCCGGGAGCGCTCACCGCGCTCCCGTCTTGGCGTCCAGTGAGAACCGGCCTGCGCCCGCGAGGAAAAGCGTCACAAAGCCGACCAGGAAGATGAGTGCCAGTTCGCCACTCCCGGGGCCCCGCAGCACCATGTTGTGCGCCATCGTGAAGGCCACTCCCATCACGATCGCCAGCCACAACGCGGCAAAACGCGTGAACAGGCCGAGCAGGAGCAGCAGCGAGCCCACAATTTCGCCTCCGGTCGCAAGCAGATAGCTGGCCTTGTTCCCGATCCCGAGCGGGTCCGGAAACGTGTCGAACATCGAAGAGAACTTCGAGGCCTTCGCCCAGCCATGCAACAGGAGCATCGACCCGCCGAGGCCGAGCCGCAGCACCAGGAGCGCGAGGTCCGTGCTGGTGGGAATGAAGGAGAGGTGGAAGAACTTTTTCATAGAAGATATCCCTGCAGGCGCAGTGCAGGCCAACGAATCGTCCTGCGCAAGCCCGGCGGCAGCGGATGATTTCCCGCCGCCTTTGCCTCAGTCCCACCATTTCTCAGCCCCGCGTGAGACCCGAGCGGTACGGCAGTCGCGTCAAGGAATCGCCGATCCTGAACGAAGCGGATCGCGTATTCATAATTGCGCTACGACGCCAAGCTGCCGCGGGATGGCGCGAAAGGCATTCCACCTCGATGTTCCCAGGCAGATCCGGCGCTGCGTGACCACTCTCTTCAATCGGGCTCTCCGCGAGAGTTGCGCTGCGCCCGGATTCGGGGGACGCTGAGGCATGATCTTTTTGGGTAAACTAGGTCTGGTCGCGTTGTCCGGGCTCCTCATCGTTGCGTTGTTGTGAAGCCGTTCGGTTACTGGCGCGACCCGCTGGCGCTCGGCGCGATCGCGCTGTACGCGCTGAATCGCTGGGGCCTCAAACCGCATTTCCCGCACGGATTCCTGCACGATCAGTTCAACGATGTCCTGTTGATCCCAGCCGCCCTCCCGCTGCTGCTGTGGGTGCAGCACCGGCTCGGCTGGCGTCCGCACCATGAGCCGCCGCGCCTGGCGGAGTTCGTTCTGCCGTTGTTCGGCTGGACGATAATCTGCGAAGGACTCGGTCCGTTCGTGCTCGGTCTGGGCACCGCCGACATGTGGGATGTCGTTGCGTACCTGGCCGGCGCGGTTCTCGCGGGCTGCTGGTGGCGTTGGTGGTACCGCGCGCCGGTCGCATCGATCGAGAACGCCGGACGCGCATGAGCTTCGACCGGCTCGCGCCGCATTATCGCAGCCTCGAAGTGCTGCTGGCCGGGCGAGTATTACAGCGGGCCCGGGAAGCACACTTGGTCGCGCTGCGAGGAGCGCGGGAGATTCTTCTGCTCGGCGAAGGCCCGGGGCGTCTGTTGGAAACAATTGTTCGTTCACACATCGACGCTCGGATCACGGTGGTGGACTCGAGCCAGGCGATGCTGGACCAGGCGGCGCGGCATATCGGCGACGCCGGTCAACAGGTGCACTGGATCCACGCCGATCTCCGGGAGTGGTCTCCGCCGCGGGCGCAATATGACGCGGTCGCCACCTCGTGCGTGCTCGACTGTTTCGACGCTCCGATGCTGGCGCGGCTCATTCCGAACTGGGCCGCGGCGCTGCGCCCGGACGCAACATGGCTCTACGTTGATTTTGCACTCCCGGCTCGTGGCTGGCGGCGCTACCGGGCGCATGTCATCCACGCATGGATGTACGTCGTTTTCCGGCGCATCACGGCGATCGAGGCGCGCGCCGTCACCCCACCCGATCGGTGGCTCAAGGAAGCGGGCTTTCGACGACACGCGCTGGCCGAGTTTTCCGCGGGTTTGATTCGCAGCGAATGGTGGCAACGCGGCCGCTGCACGCACTCCGAGATTGCTGAACCGGCGGGCCGCTCAGCTAATGACGCTGCGTCCAGCACCGTCCGCAGCACCGCGCTCGTCACGCGAGTCGCCACCCGCACCTAGTCCCATGGCCAGCCTCTATTTCTACTATTCGGCGATGAACGCCGGAAAAAGCACGGTCCTGCTGCAGTCCAGCTACAACTACCAGGAGCGCGGCATGCGCACGTTGTTGTTTGCCCCGGCCGTCGACCAACGAGCCGGTTTGGGCCGCATCGCGTCACGCATCGGACTGAGCGCGCCAGCGCACGCGTTCACTCCCGCGGAAGACCTGTTCGCCCGCATCCAGCATGAGCTGACCGAAGGCCCGCTCGCCTGCGTGCTGATCGACGAAGCGCAATTCCTGACGCGGCGTCAGGTTGAACAACTCGGTCGTGTCGTCGACGAACTCCACCTGCCGGTCCTTTGCTACGGCCTGCGCACGGATTTCCAGGGCAACCTGTTTGAAGGCAGCGGCGCTCTGCTCTCCCTCGCGGACAATCTGGTGGAGCTGAAAACCATCTGCCACTGCGGCCGCAAAGCGACGATGAACCTGCGCGTCGGAGCCGATGGTCACGCCGTGCGCGAAGGGGCGCAGGTCGAGATCGGCGGCAACGAGCGTTATGTCGCCATGTGCCGCCAGCACTTCTACGAGGCGCTGGCCAACGCCCGCTGAGGAAGCGTCCGGGGGCTTGCGCTTGCGCCGGTCGCGGACAGCCTGCGGAGAGTGAACTTACGCGCCCTGCTGGTCGCTCTTCTCCCCTCTCTCATGTCCGCCGCCCCGATCGCCTATCCTGTTTTCATCGGCACGTACGGCCGCCAAGCTGGCGCCGGCATTTATCGCGTCACGTTCCACCCGGCATCAGGCGCCCTATCCGAGCCGGTGCGGGTCGCCGAACTGGTGCGCCCTTCGTTTCTCGCTTATTCGCCTGACCAAAAGTTCCTCTACGCGTTGAGCCAGGCCGACGAGTCGGTGGCGGCGTTCGTGGTCGATCACTCGATCGGGACACTCAAGGAATTGAACCGGCAAAAAACCGGCTTCACCGGTTCCTGTTTTGTCCTCGCGGATCGCACCGGCCGCACGATTTTCGCGGTCTCGTATGGCGATGCCGCGGTCGCCGCCTTTCCGGTTGGAGCCGGTGGCCGGCTCGAGCCGCGCTCCTCACTGCATCACCACGAAGGACAGGTCGGTCCGCATCGCGAGCGGCAGGACAAACCGCACGCCCACTCGGTCACCGTTTCCCCCGACAACCGCTTCGTTTACGCCTGCGACCTTGGACTCGATCGGGTGATCGCGTATCGCCTCGACGCCGCTCAAGCGACCCTGACTCGGGCGCCCGAAGCGGACGGCATCTCGCCTCCGGGCGCGGGTCCGCGTCACGCGAAATTCTCCTCCGACGGACGTTTTCTCTACGTCGTCAACGAGCTGACCGGATCGATCAGCGTCTTTGCCTGCGAAGCCGAGACCGGTCGCCTGAGCCTGCTGGATACCGTCTCGACACTGCGCGACGGATACACCGGGGAGAACACGAGCTCCGAAATTCGGCTGCACCCCAACGAGCGGTTTGTCTACGCCGCCAACCGCGGCCCCGACGATCTCGCCGTGTTTCGCCGCGACCCCGCCTCCGGCCGGCTCGAGCGTATCCAAATTATCCCGACCGGCGGCGGCCATCCGCGAAACTTCGAGCTCTCGCCCGACGGCCATTGGCTGATCAGCGCCAACCGCGACAGCAGTACGCTGACGACCTTCAGCATCGATCCGGAAACGGGCCGGCTGACGGCGACCGGGCATGCGGTGGCACTGCCTGAGCCTGTCTGCGTGCTGTTCCCGAAGCGCTAAGTCACGTCCGACGCACCTCCGAAGGCTGAGCCACGGGGCTCCACCCCTCCCTGATAACAGAGAGGTACCGGCTGGACGCGGATTGACTCGCCTTAAACCGATGGCGAGAACAAACCCCGCCCTAGTCGCTTTTCATGGTCAGCCCCAATTCCCCCGAAACGGGTTCCGCTGCGCCTGCCAACGGCGCGACCCGCTCCCTCAACGACGTCGTTATCCGTCTTGCTGGTAACTCGCAGGACGGCATCCAAACGATAGGTGGTTTTCTGGCCCGGCTCGCCGGCCGGACCGATCAGGACGTCATGACGTACATGACGATCCCGTCCACTATCTCGGGCGGACCGTCCATCTTCCAAGTGCGCATGGGCACCGGCGATATCCTGTCCGCCGGTGACCAAGCCGACTTCCTGGTGGCGTTCTACCAGCACAGCTACGAGGCGCACTTGGCGTCGCTGCGGCCGGGCGGCGTGCTGATTTACGACAGCGACCACGTGAAGCCGGATGAGAACGACCGCGATCACCTCGCCGTCGGCGTTCCGATCACGAGCCGGACGATCGAGGCCGTCGGCGGAGCGGCCAAGGACAAGGGCAAGAACATGTTCGTGCTCGGTCTGCTCGGCCGCCTGTTTGACCTCGACGTGGCGAAACTCTCCGCACTCGTGAAGGAGCGCTTTGGCGGCCGCTCGGAGGATATCGTGCGCAACGCGATGCTGGCCTTCGACGCGGGCTACGCCTGGCCGGCCCAGAACATCCGGGATTGTTACTTCAAACTCGATGCGGCCGCACACACGACGGGTCGCGCGCAGGTCACGACGGACGGCAATACCGCCCTCACGCTCGGGCTCCTGGCAGCTGGGGTGCGTTACGGCGCTGGTTACCCCATCACTCCCTGGTCGACGATCATGGAGATGCTGCGCACGGAGTTGCAGAAGTACGGCGGTCTCTTTGTCCAGGCAGAGGATGAACTCGGCGCCATCGCCTACGCGCTCGGATTTGCCTACTCCGGCCATCTGGCGGTCACCGGCAGCTCCGGTCCGGGCCTGTCGCTCAAGATGGAAGCTCTCGGCTGGGCCGTGATGGCTGAGATTCCGTTGATCGTCATCAACGTCCAGCGTGGTGGCCCCTCCACGGGCCTGCCCACCAACGTGGAGCAAAGCGACCTGATGCAGGCGATTTACGGCAGCCACGGCGATGCCCCGCGTATCGTGCTCGCGCCGCAAAACGTGGAAGACTGCTTCTACATCGCCTTGGAGGCGGCCCGGCTCGCCCGCGCCTGCAGTTGCCCGGTCATCATTTTGACTGACCAAGCACTCGCCAGCCGCATCGAGGCGTTTGACGAACCGGACTTGGCGCAGCTCGTCGTTCCGCCAACCATCGACACGACGGCTCGCGGCGCCGAATTTAAGCCATACCCGCTGGACCGCATCACGCGGCACGCCCCTCCGGGCACCCGCATGGAGGGCACGCCCTATCCCACCGTGACGGGACTCGAGCACGACGAGCTCGGCCACCCCACCGCCAACCCGGCGCTGCACATGCGCATGACCGCCAAGCGCCGGGAAAAGCTGAAAGAGCTGGCCGCCTCGCTGCCGCGGCCCGAGCTGCACGGCGACCAGGAAGGAGACATCCTTCTGGTGGGCTGGGGATCAACCTACGGTCCAATTCGTGAGGCGGTGAACCGTGCCCGCCGCGCGGGTGATCGTGTCGGCCACATCCACCTGCGTCACCTGAATCCGCTGCCCCCGGAGCTGGAGCGCATCTTCTCACGCTTCCGACAGATCTTCGTCGTCGAGATGAACGACGAGGGGCTCTACGGCTACGGCCAGTTGGCAACGTTGCTCCGAGCGCGCTACGCCAACCCGGCCATCCGCAGCATCACCAAAACCGACGGTCTGGCCTTCAAGGTCCGCGAGATCTTGGCCGGCATGAACTCGCTGAAAGGCGCCGCCACGGCGAGCTACTCCAGCTACCCGGCTACAACCTGAGGCGCTTCCTCCCCCATCGTTTCATTTCTCAACTTACTTTCTGTCGGCGACTCCCCCATGACCGTGCTCACCGCCCCCGCCCCTGTTCCCGATCGCGCGCCCCTGACCAAGAAGGCCCTCACTGCCGACCACCCCACGTGGTGCCCCGGCTGTGGCGACTTCGCGGTCCTGGCCGTTTTCTACCGCGTCCTCGAGAAACTTAACTACCCGCATGAGAAGATCGTGACGATGGCCGGCATCGGCTGTTCGTCCCGTTTTCCATACTTTGTCAACACGCACGGCGGCCACTTCATCCACGGCCGCTCGGTGCCGTTCTCGGCCGGCATCAGCCTCAGCCGCCAGGATCTGCACGTGTTCGTCTTCGGCGGCGACGGCGACGGATTCTCCATCGGCGGTAATCACCTCGAACACGTCGCGCGCAAGAACGTCCGACTGACCTACGTCATCATGGACAACCAGGTGTACGGTCTGACGAAGAAACAGACGTCCCCCACCTCACCGACCGGATTCAAAACGAAGACTGATCCGAGCGGCGCGATCGACCAGCCGGTTAACCCAATGCGGAAACTGGTGAACAGCGGCGCCACGTTCGTCGCCCGCAGCCATGCCACGCAGGTGAACCACATGACGGAGATGATGCTCCGCGCGGCCCGCCACGACGGCTTCTCCGTCGTGGAGATTCTCTCCGAGTGCGTGGAGTTCTTCCCGGGTGCTTTCGACGGCAGCAACCCACGCAAGGGCGGCGCCTTCACGCTGATCGACGAGAAGAAGCACGATGGCTCACCCGAGGATGTCGCGCGCCATGACACGTCGGATTTCGCCGCCGCGATGGGCCTCGCGAGTGAACCGTGGCCAGGCCGGTTCGGCGTGTACTATGAACTGAAGCGTCCGACGAAGAATGCGCTCGAAGCGGACCTCGTCACCAAAGCCCGAGAGCGGACGAAGAACGCGTCCGACCTCGAGCTCCTCCAAGCCACGTTCGCCAAGATGCGGTGAACGCGCAGAACGGCCGCAACCCCGCCGGTTGCGGCCGTTTGTGTTTGGGCGACTATCCGAGCGCCAAAACCGCAGGGGCCTCGATGGCGCTGGTGGCGCGCTGCGTCACAAAGACGAGGATCCCGTTTGGATCGCGCACCACGAACTGCCGGTCGCCCCAGGGTTTCTCCTCCAAGGGATAGGCAATGTCGACATCGGCGGCATCGAGTCGGTGATACTCGGCTTCGGCATCCGGCACTTCCATGTTGAGCCAGAAACCGCGGCCGTCACAGGCGGAGATCAACTCCGAGAGCTGACCGTCTGTTTCCTCCTTAAGGATGACCAGTTCCGCACCGCAGGTGTGCTGCAGCCGGACGTAGACGTCCCATTCGCAAACCGTCCGGAACCCAAGCTTCTCCGTGTAGAAGTCCCACGTTTCGTAGAAACGCGCGGTGACAAAGCCTGGATAGAAGGTTCGAGCCGACGCGGGGGCGGAACCGCGAGACTCAGTCAGTGGGTGATGTTCAGGCATGACAGTTGAATTAACGATTCAACCGGTTGGCAGCGGACGTGCGCGGCGATGATGGATCGTGACGGTGTTTCCGTCTGGATCGGCCACCACAGCCATCCTGCAACCGGGACTGTCCATCGGTTCGAGGTAAAACGGCACTGCCGCGGCACGCAGGGCGTTTATGGCGGCAGGGAAGTCAGCCACCTCGAGCGCGACCCCAGGCCCATCTTTGCTGGGGTGCCACTGTTCCATGGCCAGATTGCTAATGGCGAGAGTGCCACCTTTGAGGTCGTACTCGACCCAGTAACGATCGTCGCCTTCGGCAAAGGTGGAGGTGGGCTTGAGTCCAAGCAGGTCTTCATAAAAGCGGCGCGAACGCGCGATGTCGGTTACAGGATACCCAGTAAAGGCGATTTCAGTTACAGTAATCATGGATCGGCGAATCGGCCCACAGGTTACTGTACGGTCCTGACAACCCTGTGTCAGGAGACCGTCAACCGGGCGTATTTTTCCAGAACGGCGCGCGCTTGGTCAGTGATGAGTTCTCGGAGTTCAGGAGGGTCGAGCACCTCCGCGTCAGGTCCAAACGACAGCAGCCACCGCGCCATCCAATCAAAGCTATAGGTGCGGAACGTCACGACGTGCCCGCCGTCCGGCAGCGTCTCCTCGGTCACCATCGCGGCGGACGCATCCCTCCGCACGCGATCCATCACCGCGGCGGCGAATCGCACACGCGCCCGCGCCGTGGCTTCACGGTGATCACACAAGTGTTCACGCAACATGAAGTCAGGACGAGGCGTAAACCGCTCGTTCAGCACCTCCAGGCCCGTGATGCGGGCGAGCTTAAAATGGCGATAGTCGCTCCTCAGCCGACACCAACACACCAGGTACCAGGCGTCTCCATAGTACACCACCCCCAGGGGCTCCACCTCACGCTGCGTGGTGCTTCCGGCCCGATCCCGATACTGCAGGCGCACCATTCGTCGGGCCACCACCGCTTGCTGGATCGGCAGCAACAAACGCTGATCGAACCCCGGGGCCCACCGCAATCGCTCCTCGATCGCCGTGCCATGCGCGAGCCGATCGAGGCCGTCCTGATGCTCGCGCGAAAGGATCGAACGAATCTTCAGCAGCGCGGACGAAATTGGTCCGGCCAGGGATTGATCCGTGAAGTGTTTCACCAATCCCTCGCCCACCGCCAGCGCCATGGCCTCCTCCGTCGTGAACATCACCGGTGGCAGGTGGTAACCTTTGACGAGGCTGTATCCGATCCCTGCCTCTCCGACCACCGGCACACCGGATTCACTTAACGCCGCCACATCGCGGTACACGGTGCGCACGCTGACCTCAAAGTGTTCCGCCAATTCCTCCGCCTTCACCACCCGCCGACCCTGCAGGTAGGTGACCATCGCGACGAGACGGTCCGTGCGATTCATAAGCGGGCAGGTTAACATCCGCGCCCCCCGCGGGAAAGCCTGCAGTGGCCCGGTCCCTACGCGGTCGTGAGGTCACGGAAGACCCGATGCCCTATCGGCGGCTTGTCGGCGTTGGGTCCGTTTGCCAGCGTCCCGCGCCATGTCCGCTTCTGTCGACGCTGCCCCGGTTGCGAATGCCGAACTGGTCCTGACGCTGAAGCGTCTGCCACCGGCAGAGGCGGCTGCGCTCTTGCAGCAACAGGAACCTGGGCGCGCCGTCGACGTCCTCCAGGCGCTCAATCCTGGGATCGCCGGAACGATCCTGGCCGCGCTCAGTCCCGCCGATCGCGAGCGCCTTCTCCGGGCCGCACCACCGGAAGTGCGCACCCAATGGGAGCGCAACGCGACGTATCCGGAAGACAGCATCGGTGCGCTGATGCGGCCACCGGTCGGAGCGTATCCAGCCAGCATGACCGCGGCCGACGCGATCGAGGCGCTGCGTCACCTCGTCAAGGACCACCTGATCACCTACCTCTACGCCCTCGAGGCCGACGGGCGCCTCGCCGGCGTGGTGGTCCTACGCGATCTTTTCCTCGCGCGTCCCGACCAGCCGCTCAGCGACTTCATGATCACGCCGGCGTTCTATCTCACGCCGGAGCTGACCCTGCTGGAGGCGATGCGCCTGGTGGTGAACCGCCACTATCCCGTGTATCCCGTTTGTGACGACAGCGGTCGGCTGCTGGGGCTCGTTCGGGGCCAGGCCTTGTTCGAGAAGCAGGCCATCGTGATCAGCGCGCAGGCCGGGCGCATGGTTGGTGTGCGGGCCAACGAAGGACTCTCCACAGCGTGGACGCGCAGCCTGCGTTACCGTGGACCCTGGCTGCTCCTCAACCTGCTGCTGTCGCTGCTCTCCGCGCTGGTCATCACCTACTATCGCGAGGCAGTGCGATCCCTGGTCCTGCTTGCCGTGTTCCTGCCGGTCATCGCGGCCCAGGCTCGCAGCGCCGGGGCGCAAACCATGGCGATCACGTTGCGCGGCCTCACCAACGGTGAGTGGGACGACCGCCGTTTTTGGGCCGTGCTGCGGAAGGAAGCTTTCCTGGGCGCCATCACGGGCGCGCTCGTCGGCCTCGTGGCGGTCCCATTGGTGATCACCCAAGGCCTCGTACAAAGCCAGCCCGCCGCCTGGGGCCTGGGTGTGGTGCTCGGCCTTGCGCTTGTGATCAGCTGCGGGCTCTCGAGCTCGGTTGGCGTATTGGTTCCGTTGCTGCTCCGTCGGCTGGGGGCCGACCCGGCTTTGGCCTCGAGTATCCTGCTCACAACGATCGCCAGCGTGCTGAGCCAGGCGCTCTTCCTCGGGTTGGCGGCATGGTGGCTCGTGTGAGCGAACGCAGCTGGGTTGCCGGACCGATCCCCAACCGGAAGCGGACCGTCCGATTGACTCCGGAGCCGTTCCGCGCAATCGCTCCCCTTTTCCGTGACTGATTTTCTCGACCCGACTGCAGAGAAGGACCCAAACCGAGTGGAGCGCGCGTACCTGGTGGGTGTGCAAACTCCAACCATGCGCGCCGGTGAGGCCGCGGAACTGCTCGAAGAGCTGCAGGAACTCGTCGAGAACCTGGGAATCGGCATTGTCGGCCGGACGATCGTCAACCTGCGCCATCCAACACCCGCCACGCTGGTCGGCAGCGGCAAGACTCAGGAGATCATCGGTGAAGCACGGCTGCTGGACGCGGACGTGATCGTTTTCGACGACAGCCTCTCGCCGGCGCAGCAACGCAACTGGGAGCGCGAATCGAAGATCACCGTCATTGACCGCCAGGAGGTGATCCTCGACGTCTTTGCCGACCGGGCGCAGACCCGCGAAGCCGTGCTGCAGGTCGCGCTGGCCCGGATGGAGTACTCGCTGCCGCGGCTGACCCGCGCGTGGACTCACCTTTCCCGCCAGCGCGGCAAGGGCAAGATGGGCGGTGAAGGTGAAACGCAGCTCGAGCAGGACCGCCGACTCGTGCGCGACCGAATCGCGCGGCTGAAAACCGAGCTGACCGAGGTGCAACAGCAACGCGGCGTGCAACGTCGCAAACGTCAGCGCGTCCCGGTGCCAACCGCAGCGATCGTTGGATACACCAACGCGGGCAAGTCCTCCCTCCTCAACTCGCTAACGGGCGCCGAGGTGCTCGCCGAAGACAAGCTCTTCGCGACGCTGGACCCGACCACGCGCCAGCTGCTCCTCCGCGGCAATCAGAAGCTGTTGGTGACCGACACGGTCGGGTTCATCCGCCGTCTGCCCCACGGACTCGTTGAGGCGTTCAAGGCCACGCTGGAGGAGGCCGTTGTCGCGGATTTTCTGCTCCACGTGCTCGATGTGACCGCGCCGAGTGTGGCCGAACACCGCAAGACCACGCTCGACGTGCTGCGCGAGCTCGGCGCCGACTCGGCGCCGCGCCTGACCATCTTCAACAAGGTTGACCTCGCGACGCCCGAACAGCTGCACCAGGCGCGGCTGCTGGCGCCCGATGGCATTTTCGTCAGCGCCAAGACGGGTGAGGGCCTGCCACTTCTGGAAGAGCGCTGCCTGGAGTTGATCCGCCACACGTTTGGCAGTGCGACCCTCCTGGTGCCACACGGCCGTTACGACGTCGTGGCGCGCTTGCACCAGGTTGGCCACGTGCAGGAGGAGGAGACCCTCGACGAAGGCGTCCGCCTCGTCGGCCGGTATCCACATTCCCAACACGCCTTCTTCGCGCCGTTTGTGGTGAATTCCTGAACGGCGCGCTGCGCGTCAGCTCGCGTTAGTCGACGGAGGCGGCGCGGACAGCACCGCCGGGGCCGTGAGGTTCGACGTCCGGCCGGGCAACTGCACCAGCCCGATCTGCACCGCATGCACCGCCAGCTGGGCGGCGGAGTGCAGGCCGGTCTTGCGCATGATGGCCGCGCGATGGTTCTCCACCGTCCGCACGCTCAGCCCGAGCAGGGCCGCAATCTGCTTCGAGGCGCAGCCCTCGCCGACCAGCCGCAACACCTCCGATTCGCGAGCCGTCAGCGGTCGCATCTCGGGTGTGTGCGAGGGATCACGCACCAACCGCCGGACGATCTGTGTCACCTCCGGGCCCAAATAAGTCTGCCCCGACGCAACCGCGTTAATCGCTTCGGTGAAGGCCGCGAAGCTCGCCGCCTTCTCCACGTAACCCGCCGCGCCGGCATCCAGCGCCTGCCGCACCGCCAGCTCGGTGGTGTGGGCGCTGAAGACCAGCGCACGCGATCCACTGCTGCGCACCCGAATCGCGCGAAGCAGGTCCAACCCTGTCCCGTCTGGCAGAATCCAGTCCAGAATCACCAAACGCGGGCGTTCATCCAAAGCGCGCACCGCCTCGGCGATCGTTCCAACGCGCCCTTGAACAGCGAACCCCGGCTGCGTGGCCACAAACCGAGCCAGCATCTCTCCAATCGCCATTTGATCCTCCACGATGAGGACAGTTACCGGAGTGCTGGAAGGGACAGGCGAATTCACCCGCGTGACGCTACTCGGTTCAGGCGTATTTCGCCATAAGTAGAAATCGTCATAAGTACGCGTTATCACTTAGCTAAGGCCACTCTGGCCCCGCTGGCTGCCCGACATGGGTTCGAACCATGACTAGGCGAGTCAAAGTCGCCTGTGCTACCATTACACCATCGGGCAGTGAAACGGCGGAAGGGCGAGCGTGGGACGAATCCGCAGGTCGTCAAGGATCGCTTATTGTCCACTCACGCAGCCGAAGAATTCCTCTTCGTCCGATCCGCGTAAAACACGCGCAACGGTCGGCAACAAAGGTCGAAAAGCGCGCTTTCCGCTGTTTTCCGGTCCGCTGACAAGTCGTTCGCCCCTTCGCGACCTGCGTGCAGGCGGCTCAGGAGGCGGATACAGCCGAAATCAGCCGCCGAATGGCCGCATGCAGCTGGGTCATGTCGACGGGCTTGATCAGGTGCTCCGTAAAACCGGCGTCCCGACTGGCACTCACGTCCGACTCCATGCCGAAACCGCTCATGCAGATCGCGGGCACGCCGCTGTCCGCCTCACGGATGCGCCGCATCAGGTCGAGGCCGCTCCCGTCCGGAAGCCCGAGGTCGGACACGATCAGATCAAATTGCTCGCTCTCCCAAGCCGACCAGGCGGCGCTGACCGTCTCCGCATGAACGACCGTATGCCCCGACCGGCGCAGCAGCCGGGCAATGATGCGTCCGGTATCCAGATGATCTTCCACCAACAGCACGCGGGCCCGGCTCACATCGCCCTTCGACGACTGGTTTTCGGTGGGGGCGGCGGAAAGCGGCGTCCCGTTGTTCGACGATTCTCGCAGGAGCGGCAGCTCGACGGTAAACACAGCGCCGCACCCGGCGCCGTCCGAATTCGCGTACAACCGTCCGTCGTGCAAATCGACCAGCGCCTTGGCGATGCTCAGGCCGAGTCCCAAGCCCTCGTTGCCGCCGCGACGTCGGGCCGCCGCCGCCTGCTCGAACGGCCGGAAGATCCGTTCCAGGTCCGCGCCGTCGATGCCCACGCCTTGGTCGGTGATCCGCACAACGATGCGTTCGCCTTCGCTGTTGGCGATCCGCGGATGACCGGGTCGCACGGTGGCTTCGAGACGCAACCGGCTGCCGCGGGGACTGAACTTGATCCCGTTCTTGAGGATGTTCCAGAAGACCTGCTGCAGGCGGGCGGCGTCGCCCAACGCCACGCAGGAGTTGGGCAACGTCAGGTCGACGTCGAGCGACTGCTCCTTTGCGTCGAGATCCGCCGCCACGATGGCGGCCGCTTCGCGCAGCAACGGCAGCATCGGGACCGGTTGCTGAATCAGGTCGAGTTTGCCGCGGGAAATGCGCGTCAGGTCGAGCAGGTCGTCGATCAACCGGCTCTGCACCGCCACGTTGCGGCGGATCATTGCAATTTCTTCCTGGACGTCGTCTGGCAGCCGCGAGTCGCCTTCCAGTGCGCCGGCCGCCGCGAGCACCGGCGTCAGCGGCGTGCGCAACTCATGCGAGAGCATCGCGAGGAACTGATCTTTCGCCTGATTGGCCGACTCGATCGCGTCGGCCCGCTTTTGCAGCGCTTCCTGCCAGCGCAGGCTGTCGAGCAGGGGCGCGACCTGCGCGGCGGCCCACTCCACCAGCCGAAACTGTTCCTGGGTCCAGTGCGTCGGCGCCGGACTACAAACGACCAGCACACCCGCTGCCTGCCCACTTAACCGAATTGGCGTCGCCAAGGCCGACCGGTACTGCCCCGCCCCATCAAACGGCGCCGAGAGATCCGGCCGGCGCTGCAAGTCGTCGACGTAAGCGGTCTGGTCCTTGTGCAGCACGACGTCGCCCAGGGAGCCGTTGAGCGGCCATTCCTCCGGCAAGGGCGGCTGTTGATCGATCTCCACCCGCACCCGCGCCTTCAGCCGCACCCCCTGCAACTCCAGCAAAGCCAACGCTCCCGCCGGCGCGCCGATGATCGCCAGAGTCCGCCGGCAAACGGCCTCCAACGCCGTCCGAGCCCCGCCCGCGACTCGCGTGCACTCCACGGCAGCGCGCAGCACTTCCTCGCGATTGCCGAGCCGTTCGTTGGCTTCGGTCAGCTCCTGATTCTGCCGCTCGAGTTCCTCCGCCTGGGACTCGAGTTCGTTGTTCTGCTCCGTCAGCTCTTCCGCCTGCGCCTTGATCTCCTCGTTCTGCTGATGGAGCTGCTCGGCCTGCGCCGCCAGATCGCCGTTTTTGCGCTCCACCTGCCGCGTCTCCGCGTCCAGGCGTTCACGCAGTCGCAGGATCAGATAAATGATTCCCGCTCCGACGGCGATGTTCAGCAGCGTGGCGACGAAGAACACCGTCTCGGTGAAGACGGGCATCGAGATCGGATCGTGCCGCCAGTAACGTACGAGCGTCACCGCCACGAAGAATCCGGCCATCATCCAGAGATGCCACGCGCGCCGGGTCCAGACACACAGCATCAGTGGCAGGACAAACGTCAGCGGAAAGTAGCCGTCGCCGAGCTTGGACCGTAGCACTGCCCAGAGCAGCGCGACCGCCAGCACCACAGGGCTGGCAATGCTTCCAGGAGGCTTGGCGCGATCAGGCACGGTCGTATTGAGGAAGTTGATATACGCAACGGGCGACTCGCTCGAGCCGCAGTTCCCGAGGAGGGTTGTCCGCCTTGCCGGTGATCAGGAAACCGCCCGGTCGCAGCTCCCGCACGAGGCGCCGCCAGACCTCGGCTGCCGTTTCGGGCTGGAGGTAGATGGCGACGTTGCGGCAAAGAATGATGTCCCACGGCCCCGGCAGCACTTTTTCGAGCAGGTTGACGACCCGCCAACGCACGGCCCCCCGCAGCCCCGCGCAGACCTGCACGCGCCGGTTTCCCACCGGAACAAAATAAGCCGCTCCTCCCGGCGCGAGGCTCGCCAGCGCCTCCGGCGCAAACACCCCCGCCGACGCGCGCACGATCGCGCCCGGCCGGCAGTCGCTGCCGACCAACTCCGCGCGCGCCAAGCCTCCCAGCTCCGCCAGCTGCATGCCCACGGAGTACGCTTCCGATCCGTCGGAGCACGCCGCACTCCAGATCCGAAGGCGGCCCGGCCGCGCCAACAGCTCGGGCAGGACGTGATCACGCAGCAGATTAAAGACCTCCCGGTCGCGGTTGAAGGTCGTGACTCCGAGCAGCACGATGTCCAAGGCGGCGGAAAGCAGCTCCGGCGCGTCCTCCAACCGCTGGCGCGCTTCACCCGCAGTCTCCACGCGCAGCGCGCGCAAGAGTGCCGGCACCCGGCGCAGGAGCGGCTGGGCGCGATAGGCCGTGGCATCGAGGCCCGCCTGCGCAAGCAGCCATCCAATAAAAACCTCACCGCCCAAGACCGATAGCGCCGCCGCCGGACGATGACCCGCGAACGTACGACGACGAGGTGCAATCCGCGGCGTCGGCGCCGCGGCCCCGGAGAAGAACAGGTGACCATCGAAATTCATGACGCCCGCCCGAAAGGCTTCGCCGATGGCAAAACCCGTTGGTGGTCCTGTCAATTACCGGAGCTTCATTCCGGAAAAAATCTTGGGGCATACCGGAACCTTCGTCCCGCGCGCTCATAACAGCGTCGTTTACCGAGGCGACGGTGGGGTTCCGCCCCCGTAGCGGAGGTGTGCCGTGCGAACTACGTTGCGGAAAACAACGCGGAGGAAATCCACCATGGGCATTGAAACTGTTCTTATCGTTCTCGGCATCGCTGCCGTCGTCGCAATCGTCGCTGCCACCATGCGCTCTCGGCGTCGCGCCGGAACGGCGGTCGATCCGCACGTCGGGCAAGGCACCGTTCGGCCGCCTTCCGAGACCGATCGTCACTGATTTAGCTGCCTCGAAGGTTTACCGACGGACCAGATAAAAACGGCGGTGTGCGCGCACTCCCCGGCCTCAGGGAGGCGCTCCTTTTGCGTCCTCATGATGGTGTCTCCTTGGGTTGCCGCTCGCGCCACAGCCCGCCGCATGCCTCTCCGATAAAAGTCGTTGTCCGTCCGCGGTCCATGGACCGCCACCGGGATTGACGCGGGTTTTCGGCCGCCGTTTGATCGCCGACCATGAGCGAATCTGTCACGGCCCGACCCTCGGTCAGGTACAAACGCATCGTGCTGAAGTTGAGCGGCGAGGTGCTGCGCGGGAAAAGCAGCGATCCGATCGATGCCGGCGTCCTGGACCGGGTTTGCCGTCAGGTGAAGGAAATCCACGACCTGGGCGTTCAGGTCTGTGTGGTGATCGGCGGAGGAAACATTTTTCGCGGGCTGCAGGGCGAAAAGCGCGGCGTCGATCGCACGACGGGAGACTACATGGGCATGCTTGCGACCGTGATCAACGGCCTCGCGCTCATGGATTGCCTTGAGAAAATGGGCGTTATGACGCGCGTGCAGAGCGCGATCCCGATGAATCAGGTCGCGGAACCCTTCATCCTGCGCCGCGCGATCCGCCACTTGGAGAAAGGTCGCGTCGTGATCTTCGTTGCCGGCACCGGAAACCCGTATTTTTCCACCGATACCACCGCCGCGCTGCGCGCCTCCGAAATGGGCGCCGAGGTGATCTTCAAGGCGACCAAGGTCGACGGGATCTACGACAAAGATCCCAAGAAGTTCCCGGACGCGGTTCGTTACGACCATATCACCTTTATCGAAGCGCTGCGTCAGCGGTTGAACGTGATGGATTCCACCGCGTTCTCGCTTTGTCTCGACAACAACGTGCCGATCCTGGTGTTCGACCTGCAGGACCCCCACGCGATCCAGAAAGCGGTGGTGGGCGAGAAGGTCGGCACCCTCGTGCACACCTGAGCCGCCGGAGCGGCCATCTCCATTTTAACCCGCAGTTCGTCTCCCATGTCTCATCCCACTGTCACCGACGCCCAGAACCGCATGAAGAAGGCGGTTGATCACACCGCGCACGAATTTGCCAACATCCACACCGGCAAGGCCACGCCGGCCATGGTGGAGGGCATCATGGTCGAGGCCTATGGCTCCCAAATGCGCATCAAGGATTGCGCGGCCATCAGCACTCCCGACGCCCGCATGATCATGATCCAGCCGTGGGATCGCGGGCTGGTCCAAGCCATCAGCAAGGGTATCCAGGTTGCGAATATCGGCCTGAACCCGGCGGTGGACGGCCAGGTCGTCCGCGTGCCCCTGCCCGAGATGAGTCGCGAACGGCGCCTCGAATTCGTCAAGGTGGCGCACCGCCTGGCCGAGGAAGGTCGCGTTCACGTGCGCAACGTTCGCCGGGATGCGCTGGAAGCGGCCAAGAAGGCGAAGTTGCCCGAGGACGACGCCAAGCGCGTGGAGAAGGAAATCCAGGCGCTGACCGACAAGTCGATTGCCGACATCAACCAGCAACTCGCCACCAAGGAGAAGGAATTGCTCACGGTCTGACCGGCGCGACGCCCGCGTCCATCTGCTCCCCGCGCCGGCGCATGCCCGGCGTCTCAGCGCCGGTGGTTTCACCGGGCACACTTTCCGTCTTCCTGCTGCTGACTCATGTCCGCTTCGACCTCCCCTCTCACGCCACGCCGCGTGGTGATCAAGCTCGGCACCGGCGTGCTGACCACCGGTATCGGCCAGCTCGATACGGGGCGGATCGACGCCGTCTGCTCGCAGATCGCCTCACTCCGCAGCGCGGGGACCGAAGTGGTCGTCGTCTCGTCTGGCGCCGTTGGCCTCGGCATGGGCCGGCTCGGGCTGGAGCGCCGGCCTTCGGAGGTGATCAAGAAGCAGGCCTGCGCCGCCATCGGCCAGGGTCTCCTGATGCAAACCTGGCAGCGCGGCTTCGAGCCCCATGGGGCGGCGGTCGCGCAGGTGCTGTTGACCCACGACGATCTGCGTGAACGGGGACGGCACCTCAACGTCCGCGCCACGCTCGAGCAGTTGCTCGAATACGGCGTCATTCCCGTCATCAACGAGAACGACACCGTCAGTGCCGCGGAAATCCGCGCTCTCTCAAAATTCGGGGACAACGACACTCTGTCCGCCTTGGTCGCGAGCCTGCTGCACGCCCAGTACCTTGTCATTCTGTCCACCGCGCCCGGGCTGATCGACCTGAAGGGCACGGGCAAGATTGTGCCGGTGGTGGAAAAAATCACGCCGGACATCGAGGCGATGGCCGGAGGCACCACCTCCGAGACCGCCGTCGGGGGCATGGTGTCGAAAATCAGCGCGGCTCGCCTCGCCACCAAGGCCGGTTGCGGTGTGTTCATCGCCAGCGGCTCCGAGCCCGACATCCTGACGCGGATCTTCAGCGGACGAAACCCCGGCACGTTCTTCGCGCCGAGCGGAATTCCGCTGGATTCAAAGAAGCTTTGGCTCTCCTACTTTCAGCGACCGGTCGGACGCATCAGCATCAATGAATGCGCGATCCCTGTGCTGCGCGAGCAGGGCCGCAGCCTGCTCGCGGTTGGCGTGACCGGCAGCCATGGCAATTTTGCGGCTGGAGAAATCGTCGATGTGGTCGGCCCCACCGGCGAGCTCGTCGCGCGCGGCATCGCCGGATTTGAGTCGAGCGAAGTGACTCGCATCGCCGGTCGGACGAGTGAAGAGCTGCGCGCGCTGTATCCCGGCCGGAAGCGACTCGAGGTCGTCCATCGCAACGATCTTGTTTTGCTTTGAAGCTCGGCAGCGGGTGGCGCGCCGCGCCACCAAATCCTGCGCAGCCTTTCGCAACGGGCGAACAGCCGGCGCAGCTTCGCTCAGCTAGCATGGCGGGTGCGCTCCTTGGTCCCCAGGAGCCCGGCCGTCATGCAATCCTTCCTCTACCTCTCGTTGATGCCGGAGGCGCTGGTCGCCTCCCATCTGCCTCCTGCTGAGTTTGGCGCCTATCTCGCGGTCGGCACACAAAAACGTGCCCGCGGCCAGGCCCTGTTTTTCACCCTGAGTCGCGCTTATACGTATGACCGGCTCGAGGTGCTCGGACACCGAGCGTTGCTCGAGCGCACGCCGACGAGTGCACCGCGTCGCTCCGCCTACCTTTCCATCTACCGCGTCCTCGAGCAGGTGCCGCTGGAGGCACTCGAGTCGTTGCACCTCGTGACCGAGGAAGGGCGGACGCTCGAACTGCGTCCGGCTGACTACGTGCCGGAGCCGCAGCGCCGGTTTCACCTTTACCAGGAGTTCTGCCCCGTCACGCCGCGCGTGGTTAGCACGCTCGAACCGCAATCCTTTGCGGCCCGCATCACCGACCACTCCCAGCTCGTCTCGCTCCCGGCGCTGCTGTTCGCCGACCTGCAGCTGCACGACTTGCGCGATGATCCGGATGCCGCCGGCGTCGACAACCTGCCGTATCCAAATCTCCCTCACCTGCGCGACTGCCTGCGCGAGCTGCAGGAAAAGGGCAAGACAACGAAGACGGTCATCCGCTTCCTGCAGCAGGACGTGCTCTATCGAACGATCCGCCGTGGCTTCTATGTCGCCCAGACCGGCGGCGGCTTCCGCTTCTTCCCCATGCCCACGCGGGAGCAGCTGGAAACCGATCATTACCCGTGGTGGCGCTCGGCCCTGAGCACCTTCGGCGCCTGAGCCGCTTCCTCCCCTTGCCATGCATACTTCGTTGTTCTGGCTGACTCCCGCAGCCTCGGTGCTGGCGCTCCTGTGCGCCGCCCACTTCTACCGGCGCATGAAAGCCGCCCCGGAAGGTTCTCCGCTGATGGCGGAAATTGCCTCGCACGTGCGCGCGGGAGCCATGGCGTATTTGAAACAACAGTACAAGGTCGTCGGGCTCTTCTTCGTGCTCCTGACCCTGCTGTTCGCCTGGCTCGCCTACGGGCTGGGGCTGCAGAATCGATGGGTGCCGTTTGCCTTCCTGACGGGCGGCCTCTTCTCGGGCCTGGCCGGCTTCTTCGGCATGAAGACGGCCACGTACGCCGCCGCCCGGGTCGCGCACGCCGCCAGCACGTCGCTTGACGCCGGACTGCGCCTCGCGTTCCGCAGCGGCGCGGTCATGGGCCTGGTTGTGGTGGGCCTCGCGCTGCTGGACATCTCGATCTGGTACCTCGTGCTCAACGCCTTCATCGATCATCCCGATCCGGCGCACAAGCTGGTCGTCATCACGACGACGATGCTGACCTTCGGCATGGGGGCTTCACTGCAGGCGCTTTTTGCGCGCGTCGGCGGCGGCATCTTCACCAAGGCTGCTGACGTCGGCGCCGACCTCGTGGGCAAGGTCGAGGCTGGCATCCCCGAGGATGACCCCCGCAATCCCGCCACGATCGCGGACAACGTGGGAGACAACGTCGGAGACGTCGCCGGCATGGGCGCCGACCTCTACGAATCCTATGTCGGCTCGATCCTGGCCACCGCCGCCCTCGGCGCGGCCGCGTATGCACAGCTTGGCGACGCGGTGGCCGGCACCAAGGCTGTGATGGCACCGATGGTGGTGGCCGGGCTCGGCACGGTGCTTTCAATCATCGGCATCTTCATCGTCCGTGTGAAAAGCGGTGCCTCGCAACGCGACCTGCTCAACGCCCTCGGTCGCGGCGTGAACGTCAGTTCGGTGCTCATCGCCGTGCTGTCCTACTTCCTGCTGCGCGCGCTGGAATTGCCGAATGCGCTCGGGATCTGGGGCGCGATCGTCTCGGGCCTGGTCACTGGGATTGTGATCGGCAAGGCCACCGAGTATTTCACGTCGCAGGAGTACAAGCCCACCAAGGGCATCGCCGAACACGCCCGGACCGGTCCCGCCACCGTGATCATCTCCGGTCTCGGCGTGGGCATGCTCTCCACCGTGGTGCCCGTCACCGCGGTCGTCATCGGCACCACCCTCGCCTACGGTTTTGCCGCCGGCAGCTGGTCGTTCGGCGCCGACACGATGGCGATGGGGCTCTACGGCATCGGTATTGCCGCCGTCGGCATGCTCTCGACCCTTGGCATCACGCTGGCGACCGATGCCTACGGGCCGATCGCCGACAATGCCGGGGGCAACGCCGAGATGAGCGGCCTGGGACCCGAGGTCCGCAAACGCACGGACGCGCTCGACTCGTTGGGCAACACGACCGCGGCCACGGGCAAAGGGTTCGCCATCGGCTCGGCCGCCCTGACCGCGCTCGCGCTGCTGGCCTCCTATGTCGAGGAGCTGAAGATCGCCATGATCCACAACGGCGAAAACACCTTCACGCTCGCATCCGGCGAGGTGATACAAACCGCGTTGGCGACGCTCACGCAGTTCATGGACTACTTCGAAGTGAACCTCATGAATCCCAAGGTGATCCTGGGCCTGTTCATTGGCGCGATGATGTCGTACGTCTTCTGCGGTCTCACGATCAACGCCGTCGGTCGCGCTGCCGGCCGGATGGTGGAGGAAGTGCGGCGGCAGTTCAACGAGCGGCCGGGGATCCTCGGTGGCTCCGAGCGGCCGGATTATGCGCGCTGCGTCGCCATCTCCACCGCCGGTGCGCAGCGCGAGATGCTGCTGCCGTCTCTCCTCGCGGTGATTGTGCCGATCGGCGTCGGCCTGCTCTTCGGTGTGCCCGGCGTCTTCGGACTCCTGGCGGGAGGTCTGGCCGCGGGCTTCGTGCTCGCTGTCTTCATGGCCAATTCCGGTGGCGCCTGGGATAACGCCAAGAAGTACATCGAGGAAGGCCACCACGGCGGCAAAGGTTCGGTCGCCCACAAGGCCGCCGTGATCGGCGACACCGTCGGTGATCCCTTCAAGGACACCGCCGGTCCGAGCCTCAACATCCTCATCAAGCTGATGAGCATGGTCTCGATCGTCACCGCCGGCGTGAACATCGCCTGGACCCTGTTCTAGCCGAGCCGACGACGCCGTGGGCGCGCGCGACACCGCCCCCCGCCAAAAGCAAGACGCCGGACTTTCGTCCGGCGTCTTTTTTCGTCACTGCCAGCTGTAGCGGACGCGGTAGGAAACCTTCCGTTCCTCGTCCGGCTGGAGCCGCACGCGGAATTCGACCGTTTGAGCGTCCTGACGCTCGTACGTATCCGAATTCTGGATCAACTGCCAGTTCACACCCCGGTACAGGTGCTCGACCACCCGCACTTCAACGGGCTCGGTCTTGCGGTTCCGGAGGGTGATCTCAAACGCCTCCTCCGCGACGTCCTGCCGGTTGACGAGGGAGAAATCCACCCGCCGGCGCTCACCCACAATGTCGAACGCGTCACCGGTGTAGATGCGCACCGTTTCGCCCTGCGGCGTGTGCTCAATCGTGTTCTCGCCCGTGAATTCGAGGCGACCGTCCGCGTCATCGCGGCGATAAAAACGGGTGCGGCCCGCCGGCAACGGCAGTCCCAGCCCGTTCTCCTTGGTGTTCTTGAACTCGCGCATCACCCAAACCTTTCGGTTCGACTGCACCCCGTAGTCCGGATTCTGGCGGATCATCTCGGGACTCCAACCGCGGTACTGTTGAATGGCGGCGCCATCATAGACGAATAGCGTCTCCGCCTTCACGCCGGTGGCGCGGATGAACTCGACCTGCTTGGTCTCTTGATCACGGAGTGTCGCCGGCCGCGGCAGCGTATAAAGGTGGAACTCGTCGAACGCTTTTTCGGTGACGTTCGCGACTTCGGCGGCCACCGCTTTCGCGCGCATGTCGAAGGTCTGCAGCATGACCCGCTCGTCCCGCACCTTGTTGACCTCGCCGGCCATCAGCTTGATCGCGGCTTCGATGAAGTCGGTGCCGGAGCGATTCTCCATCGAGACCCAGCCAACGACGTCGAGCGTGTCGCCCTTCTCCGGCATGACGAGGTTGTACGCCGCGCGCCAGCTCAGGCCACCGGTGACGTAGCTCAACTCGGCCTCGAGGTCGGTGGCGGTCGGTGAGTGCACCTGCCAGGAAAGTGTCGGCCGCAGAATCGCGTCGTCGGCCAACGCCGGGAACAACGGCTCGCCCGGTAGCGAGAAGCGCAGTTGTCCATCGACTTCGATGATCGGCGTGGCGCCTTCGCCGTAACCGCCATGCCCGCTGCGGATCACCTTGCCACGGACGACGTGCTCCTTGCCTTCCGGCGACCGCACCAGGAAGTCGATCTCTCGACCTTCGGAGAATTCGAGCATCAGCCCCGGCGACGCCGTCTCAGCGCGATAGCTTTGTTCGAGCACGCGGATCGGCACGCGGCCGCTGGGATCACGAAGGACGACTGAGTCGGGTTCGAGCGTACGCGTCACCCCGTTGAACGACGCCGCCGTCACGCCGGCGGAAAGCTGAAGGGGCAGGCGCTCACGAACGACCGCGAAATCCTGATTATAGATGGTCAGGGCCGGCGGGGCCGCGTGGACGAGGCCGGCGGACAGGGCCGCCAGAAGGGGAAGCGTGGAGCGAATGGGTTTCATGAACACGAAAAAAAGCCAACCGGGGACGGCCGGCACGGTTCACTGAGACCCACGGCCGGAAAGAAGGTGCAATCCTTTTTGGACGAGCCGGCGCGGCCGGCCGCACCTAAGCATCTGCGCGGTAGGCACCAACGTTCGACCGCAGGCCCACTGCGTCTCGGCGTGGCGCATCACTCCGATCACGCGAGGTCGGCTCGACAACACGCGTTCCGGTCCAGTTCGCCAAGCCACCCGCTAGGCGACGACAGCAGACCGCGAATCGCTCGTTCGGCGCCGCGCCGGCTGACGCCAAAACGTTGCCATCGCCCACCTAGGCCAGCCGCGCCGAACCGCCGCGGACCGCGGCGGGCGATTCTGCTTTGCCTTGGGGCGGGATTACGCGACGGTCCGGACGCGCATGGAGTTTTTTCTCGATCAGAACCCTTCGCCAGCCGGTACCGGCCTGCCGCCGATCGACTTTCGAGCGGCTCTGAACGACGACCAGTTCGCCGCGGTGACCGCCGAACCCGGTCCGATGCTGGTCCTCGCCGGCGCCGGCTCAGGCAAGACGCGGACGCTCACCTATCGCGTGGCCTACCTGCTTTCCCAAGGCGTCAAACCGGGAGAGATCCTGTTGCTCACGTTCACCAACAAGGCCGCCAAGGAGATGCTGCACCGCGTGCTGGATCTCACGGGCGTGGAGCCGCAGCGGTTCTGGGGCGGCACCTTCCATTCTCTGGGGCATCGCGCCCTGCGCATTTATGGCGAAGCGATCGGGCTGCCACGCAACTTCACGATCCTCGATGCCGACGAGGCCGAGTCCCTCCTGAAACAAACGGTCGAGGCGGACCACAAGGGCTTTTTCAAGGACAAGACCAACCCGCGGCCGGGCCCGCTGTTCGACGTCATCTCGCTCGCCCGCAACACGCAGCGGACGCTCGCCGAGACGGTGGAGCGCACGTTTCCGCAGTACAGCGAGATCAAGCACGCGTTTCCCACGTTCGCGGCCGCGTACGCCAAGCGGAAGCGCGAACAGAACGTCGTCGATTACGACGATCTGCTCGAACTCTGGCTCAAGCTGCTGACCGACGCGCCGGAAGTCGCCGCGTACTTCGCGCACCGATTCCGGCATGTGCTCGTCGACGAGTATCAGGATACAAATACGATCCAGTCGCAGATCGTCGACCGGCTCGCGGCGCACCACGGCATCATGGCGGTGGGTGACGATGCGCAATGCATCTATTCTTGGCGCGGCGCCGACTTCGAGAACATCATGACGTTCCCGGATCGGCATCCGGGCACGCGTATTTACCGGATCGAGACAAACTACCGGTCCACGCCGCAGATCCTCAATTTCGCCAACGGTGTCCTGCTGGCGCAGCCGAAGGGCCGCCACTTCGACAAGGAACTGCGGGCCGCGCGGGCCAACTCGCAGAAGCCGCTCGTCGTGCAGGCGATGGATGACCGCGAGCAGGCCGAGTTCCTGGTCAAACGGATCCGTTCGCTGATCGAAGACGACGGCGTTTCCGCCAACGAGATCGCGATCCTTTACCGCTCGCACTTCATCGCGCTGGAAACCCAGCTCGCGCTCTCGCGCGCCGGTATCCCCTATCACATTACCAGCGGCGTGAAGTTTTTCGAGCGGCAGCACATCCGCGACCTCGTCGCCCTGCTGCGCTTCGTTTACAATCCCAGCGATGAACTGGCCTGGCAGCGGATCGCCATCCTGCTCCCGAAGATCGGGGAGAAGGGCGCGCAGAAGATCTACGCGGCCGCTTACGATCACGCCCGGCTGATGCAGCGCGACTTCCTCGACGCGCTCGCAACCGACGACGTAAAATCGAAGGTGCCAAAGGATGCGCGGCCGGAGTGGGACAGCTTCTGCGCTTCCCTGCGCGAGACCGCCGAACAGATGCGCAACGCACGACCGCCCCAAGCCGTCGAAACGGCAATCGACGGCTGGTACGGCGACTACCTCAAGGGCGCCTTCGCGGACTACATCGAGCGACTGGAAGAGTTGAAGGCGCTGATCGGATTCGCCACCCGGTTCGACGAGATGCAGGACCTGCTTGCGCAGATCGTCCTGCTCAACAGCGAAACCAGCGATCGTCAGGTTGATCCGGATACAGAAGCGATCAAGCTGACCACCGTCCACCAGGCCAAGGGGCTCGAGTACGATGTGGTGTTCCTGATCGGAGTGGCTGACGGACTCTTCCCCGGACGCCGGGCGATCGAGTCGGGCGACGTCGAGGAAGAGCGGCGGCTGTTCTACGTCGCTGTCACGCGCGCGAAGAACGAACTCTACCTGTGCTACCCGAAAGTGGCATCACGAGCCGGACCGGGCGGCATGCTGCTTTCGCCCAGCCGGTTTCTCACGGAGCTGCCGACTGACTTGTACGAACCGCTCCGCATCCGGCGCGCGTACGGATGGTGAGCCCGGCCGAAAGGTCAGCCGTAGCCCAAGCGAACCGGCAGCCGCGCTCGGCGGCCCCGGGCCGTCGCCGTCTCGACGCCAGCGGCCGTCCTGCTCCTGCTCCCCGCTCCTTCTTCGGCCGAACCCTATTTGCTTTCTTGAACGTTACGGTTTCCCCATTGAGCGTTCCGCCTTAACGCCTAAGCCGTCCCATTTTCCATGTCGTCCCCCACCGTTGAAAACGTTGTTATTGTTGGCACCGGCTGCGCGGGCCTTACCGCCGCCATCTACACCGCCCGGGCCAATCTGAATCCCCTCGTCCTCGAAGGCGGACAGCCCGGAGGCCAGCTGACGACCACGTCAGACGTGGAGAACTTTCCCGGCTTTCCCGAGGGCGTCGACGGCTACGCGTTGATGGACAACTTGCGGAAGCAGGCGACGCGTTTCGGCACCCGGTTTGAGCAGGCACTGGTCACCTCGGTCGATTTCAGCCAGACGCCGCACAAGCTGATCTGCGGCGAGCGCACGATCCTCGCCCGCAGCGTGATCATCGCCACCGGGGCCTCGCCGCGACTCATCGGCATTCCCGGTGAGAAGGAGCTGTGGGGCGGCAAGGGCGTGAGCACGTGCGCGACCTGCGACGGCGCGTTCTATCGGAAGATGGATGTGGCCGTGATCGGCGGCGGCGACAGCGCCTGCGAAGAGGCCCTCTTCCTGACCCGATTCTGCAACAAAGTGTACCTCGTGCACCGCCGGGACACGCTGCGGGCGTCCAAGATCATGGCCGAGCGCGCCCTCTCGCATGAGAAGATCGAGATGGTCTGGGAGAGCGTGCCGGTCTCGATCGACGGCATCAACGAAGGCGCCGTCTCCGGCCTCAAGGTGCGCCACGCTCGCACCAACGAGGAACGTGTTCTCCCGGTGAAAGGCGTATTCATCGCCATCGGTCACCTTCCCAACACGGCTCCTTTCGCCTCGGCACTCGATGTGGACGAGAACGGCTACTTCATCCCGGCCAACGGCTCGCAGGTGAAAACGAAATTGCCCGGCGTCTACGTCGCCGGTGATTGCGCCGACCACGTGTACCGCCAGGCGATCACTGCCGCCGGCATGGGCTGCCAGGCCGCGATCGAGGCCGAGCGCTGGCTGGCCGAGCATGGGACGTGAGGGGTGAGGCGCGCTGAGACGCGCCTTGGGAGAAGGGAGAAAGGAGCAGGGAGCAGGATTGGGCGTGGACGCGCCAGATTGCGGAGCGTGTGCGTTTCCGGAACGTCGGCGCTCTGAGCGGCGTTGTCGCGCCTGCCGACAAGCTCGGTGCCTCCCCTGCTCCCTGCTCCCTGCTCCCTGCTCCCTGCTCCCGCCCAACTCCTTAGAACAATTCTAAAATGGTTCTTGCGATTTAGAACCATTCCAAGTCTGGTTTGTTTCCTTTTGTCCCACGCATGAGATCGTCCCGTTCAGTCCTGCCGTTGTCCCGCCGTCTTGTTGACAGTGGGTTACGTCCGACGCCGCAGCGGGAAGTTGTTTTCCAAGTTCTTCTGCAGAAACGAGATCACCCGACGGCCGACGAGGTGTACGCACGGGTGAAGTCGGCCATGCCCTCCATCTCGCTCGCCACCGTTTACAACTGCCTCGAGGCGCTCGTGGAATGCCAGCTCGTGCGCTCGGTGAACTTCGAGCGGGGCCCGACGCGGTACTGCCCGAACCTGCGGCCGCACGCCCATTTTCACGACACCACCTCCGGCAAGACGCACGATATCGACCTGCCCGAGCCGCTGCTCGCGCAGCTTAAATCCCTCCTGCCGGACGGCTACGCCGCCGAGCACATTGAGATCAACTTTCACGGCAAGGCCGCCTCGGCCCAGCCCAAGACCACCAAGCCTCCTTTCAGCCAGCCATGAGCCAACTCGAGATCAAGGATCTGCACATCAGCATCGGTGAGAAGCCGATCGTCAAAGGCCTCAGCCTCACCATCAAGACGGGCGAGGTGCACGCCATCATGGGGCCCAATGGCACCGGCAAGTCGACGTTGTCCAAGGCCATCGCCGGTCACCCCGACTATACGATCACGTCCGGTGACGTGCTGATCGACGGACGGTCGATCCTGGAAATGGAGCCGGATGAGCGCGCGCGAGCAGGCATCTTCCTCGCTTTCCAGTACCCGAGCGAAATTCCGGGCGTGACGATCGCCAACTTCCTTCGCGCCGCCCTGCAGGCCCGCCTGCCCGAAGGCGAGAACATCGACGCGACCGCGTATTACCGGAAGCTCTACGAGAAGATGGATCTGCTGAAGATCGACCGGAAGTTCACCTCCCGCGCGGTCAATGAAGGCTTCTCCGGCGGCGAAAAGAAGCGCTGCGAAATCCTGCAGATGGCGATGCTCGAGCCGATCTTCGCGTTGATGGACGAGACCGACTCCGGTCTCGACATCGACGCGCTCCGAATCGTCGCTGACGGCGTCAACAAGCTGCGCGGTGAGAAACTCGGCATCCTTCTCATCACCCACTACCAACGACTGCTGAACTACATCGTGCCGGACTACGTGCACGTCATGTACGACGGACGCATCGTCCGCAGCGGCGACAAGACCCTGGCCGTCGAGCTCGAAGAAAAGGGCTACGATTGGGTCAAACAGGAGCTGGCCAGCGCCTGACGCGCGCGCCGCGCCACGTCCCCAAATCGGCCTCGGCCGCAACCTGAGCCACACCGATGAAACCTTTGACTGAAACTGACACTCTCTCCTCCACCGCGGAACCCGAGATCGAGACCGTGGAGAACCCGGTGGTCGGCATCGACCAGTCCGCGGGCGACTTCACCTACGATGTGAAGTACGACTTCGACGCTGGTACCGGGCTGACCGAGAACACCGTCCGCTACATCAGCTCGGTGAAACAGGAAGCGCCCTGGATCCTCGACTTCCGGCTGAAGGCGCTGAAGACGTTCTTCGAGAAACCCCTGCCGACCCACTGGGCGACGAAGGATCTCGAGAACATCAACTTCGACAGAATCCGGTACTACCTCGCGCAGGGCCAGAAGCCCAAGCGCACGTGGGACGAGGTGCCGGACGACATCAAGCGCACGTTCGAACGGCTCGGCATTCCTGAGCAGGAGCGCAAGTTCCTCGCGGGCGTCGAGGCGCAGTTCGACAGCGAGGCGGCGTATTCAAACGTCAAGGACATCGTCGCCAAGCAGGGCGTCATCTTCCTTAACTCGACCGAGGCGCTGCGCGAGCACCCGGAGCTTTTCCGGAAGTTCTTCGGCAAGGTCATCCCGACCTCCGACAATAAGTTCGCCGCGCTGAACAGCGCGGTCTTCTCCGGCGGCTCCTTCATCTACGTGCCGAAGGGCGTGAAGGTGGCCCAGCCGTTGCAGGCCTACTTCCGCATCAACGCCGAGAATTTCGGGCAGTTTGAGCGCACGCTAATCATCGCCGACGAGGGCGCCGAGGTCACCTACATGGAAGGGTGCACGGCGCCGAAGTTCAGCACGTCGACGCTGCACTCCGCGGTGGTGGAGCTGGTCGCGCTGAAAGGCGCGAAGATCCAGTACATCACCGTGCAGAACTGGGCGCCCAACGTGTACAACCTCGTCACCAAGCGTGGCGTGGCGCACGAGGACGCCGAGATCAAGTGGATCGACTGCAACATCGGCAGCCGCCTGACGATGAAGTACCCGGGCGTGGTGCTGAAGGGTCGCAAGGCCCGCGGTGAGGTCATCTCGATCGCGTTGGCCAACGACGGCCAGCACCAGGACACCGGCGCGAAGATGATCCACGCCGCGGACGAGACCACCTCGACCATCGTGTCGAAGTCGATCTCCGTCGGTCAGGGCCGCGCCACCTACCGCGGTCAGGTGCACATCCCGAAACACCTCAAGGGCTGCAAAAACAACACCGAGTGCGACGCCCTGTTGATCAACACCAACAGCCGCACTGACACCTACCCAGCGATCACCGTCCGCGGTGACCAGCACGCGGTGCAGCATGAAGCCAGCGTCTCCAAGGTCAGCGAGGAGATGATTTTCTACATGCAGCAGCGCGGCCTCAGCGAAGCGCAGGCGATGAGCCTCGCCGTTAACGGCTTCGTCAACGACCTGGTCCGTCAATTCCCGATGGAGTACAGCGTGGAGTTGAAGCGCCTGATCGACCTCGAAATGGAAGGCTCGGTCGGCTGACGCCCGCCGCGTCCCGCGGACTTCCGCCGCGCCTTCGGGCGCGGCGGGTGGCCCGCGCCGCGACTTGTCCCGCCGGTTCCACCTTCCTCGTCCTCCTCCAGCGTTCCCGTTTCTCTTTTATTCGACATGTCCGTATCCGCCGCTCCGTCCCCGCTGGCCGCGCCCGGCCTGACTGCCGCCCGGTTTGAGCAGCACCTGGCCCAACGCCGCTACCTGCCCGAATGGTGGCTCGCGTCCAAACGCGAAGCCTGGGCCGCGTACAACGCGATGCCGCGCCCCGGCCGCACGGACGAGCTCTGGCGCTTCTCCAATGTGCAGGGACTTGAAGTCGAGTCGTACCTTCTGCCGGAGGAGCACTCGACGCTCGTTCCGCATCTGCCCGATTTCCCGCACACCTCGGAGATCATCTTCTCCAATCGCCAGGTGGTCGGCCGCACCACGTTGCCGTCTGAGCTCGCCAACCAAGGCGTGATCTTCTGTCCGCTCGACGAAGCGCTGCGTGATCACGGCGAACTGCTGCGCAAGTACGTGCAGCGCCACCCGACCAATCTCGGCAGCGAAAAATACGTCGCGCTCAACCTGGCGTTCACTGCCGCCGGCAGCTTCCTCTACGTGCCCAAGGGCGTGGAAGTCGCGTTGCCGTTCGTGGTGCAGCATACGCTGACCGGCGATCGTGTCGCCACCTTCCCGCACACCATCGTGGTGCTCGAGGACCACGCGAAGGCGACCTTCGTGGAGTTCTTTGTCAGCGGCGACTCGGCGGCTCATCTCGTGTCAGGCGTGAACGACCTGTACGCCGGGCCCGGTGCGCAGCTCACCTACGTCGGTGCGCAGAACTGGTCGCAGGAAACCCTCGCGTTCCAGACCAACAGCATCGTCGCGCAGCGGGAAGCCCGCGTGATGTCGCTCAATGTGCACCTCGGCGGCAAGCAGGCGCGCCATGAGTCTCATAGCCGCCTGCAGGGCCCGGGCGCACACTCCGAGATGCTCGCGCTGACGGTTGCCAGTGGCACCCAGGAGTTCGACCAGCGCACGCTGCAGACCCATCAGGCGCCCAATACATCGTCGAATCTCCTCTACAAGAACGCGCTCATCGACACGGCGAAGACGATCTTCTCCGGGCTCATCGTCGTTGAACCGGACGCGCAGAAGACCGACGCCTACCAGAGCAATCGCAACCTGATGCTGTCGGACACGGCCGAGGCGAACAGCCTGCCGGGTCTCGAGATCCAGGCCAACGATGTGCGCTGCACGCACGGCTCCACTTCCAGTCGCGTTGAGCCGGAGCAGGAGTTCTACCTGCGTTCCCGCGGCATCCACCCGAAGATTGCGCACGAGCTGATCGTGTTCGGCTTCTTCGAGGAGGTTCTCGACAAGCTCGAGAACGACGACCTGCACGCCGTGCTGCGCGACCTCATCCAGGCGAAGTTCAAGCGCTGAACTTCGCGGGGCCACACGTTCTCCGCGTTGTGCTCCCCGAACTTTCCCTCATCCTAGTCCGCGTCCCATGAATCGAGATCGCACGCTTTCCCGAGACGTTGTCGCCACCCAAATTCCATCGGGTGACAAGCACACGCTGCCGGCCCAATCGCGGGTTTTCATCCACCAGGTGCTCGGCGGCAGCTACACGGTGCAGACCGACACCGGGCTCTACCGGATCGACGGCAAGGATGCGGACGCGATCGGCGAGAAGGTCGTGGCTGACACGGTCGCGGCGTCGACCATGGCCGATGGAGCACCGGACCCCGAGGCGGTCTGGGATCAGCTGAAAAAGGTATTCGATCCGGAGATACCGGTGAACATTGTCGACCTCGGCCTCGTCTACTCGATGGACGTCGAGAAGCTCGAAGGCGACGAGGGCTACAGGGTGAACATCGCCATGACGCTGACGGCGCCGGGTTGCGGCATGGGCCCGGCGATCGCCGAGGACGCCAAGTCGAAGGTCCTCCTCGTTCCCGGCGTCAGCCTCGCCGACGTGCGGCTGGTCTGGGACCCACCCTGGAACCAGTCGATGATCTCCGAGGAAGGAAAGATGGTGCTCGGTCTGATCTGAACCGTCGCTCAGCGGCTGGCCAGATCGAGCGCGCGGTGCTCTGACAGCACCCGCTGCACTTCGGCGTGTTGCAACGCCACGCTGAACGCGTTGGCGAGCAGTTCGTCCAGACGCGGTTCGGCCTGGCGCAGCACGAGGCCCGCCGAGGTCTCTTGCACGTCAGGGCTCACGGCCGCGCGCAAAACGTGGAAACGCGCCCGCCGGATCGCCGCCGGCACCTTGGGCTGGAAGACGAGCGCCGCATCGTAGAGGCCGCGCCGCAGGCCGTCACACGCCGTCTCGGGACTGACCCGCACAAAGCGCACCGGCATGGTGGCGCCGTAGATCTGGGTCGCGGCCCGCTCGAACCGGGGGGCGAACGCCTGTTGCAGCTGCGCCGCATCGTCCCGGCCGGGTGTATTCACGATGGCGATGCAGAGCGCCTGACTGGCGCGAACCTCGACGGGCGCACCGGAGAGCGGGAGCGAGACGCAGCAACTGAGGAGGGCGGCGAAAAACAAACGGGCCATGGCGGGACGGGGTTGATCCGCGGGGAAAAGTGCGCGGGGTCCTCCTATCGGCCACCCGGCGCCGGTTCTTGAACCCCGGAGGCACAGGATCATTCCTCATCGGCCTGCGGGTGTTTCGCCCAGAACCGGTCGGGAACCGGATGGGACGACAGAGCCCCACCCTTGCCAAACTCCAGTGTCCGGCTCACGTTGGCCCCCTATGCATTTCAGCAGTCTCCAGCCCGGTTTGAACGCGCCGTTGCCCAAGTTTGATGACGACGACGATGAGGATCAGCCGGACAAGCCGTCGGTTGAGAAGACCCCGGAACCGGTCGCCGCGATGGTGCAGAAGAAGTTTCTGCGCGAACGGCAGATCTTCCTCTGGGGTCCGGTGACCGACGCGTCGTGCCGCGATCTCACCGAGAAGTTGCTCTACCTCGAAGCGCAGGATCCCGGGAAGGAAATCACCTTCTACCTGAATTCGCCGGGGGGGTCGGTCACCGCCGGCATGGCGGTGTACGACACGATGCAGCTGATCACCTCCCCGATTACGGTCATTGTCACGGGCATGGCGGCTTCGATGGGATCAATTCTCCTGTGCGGTGCTCGCAAAGGGCACCGACTGCTGTATCCGCACGCGCGGGTGCTCATCCATCAGCCGCTGATCACCGGCCGCTTCACCGGCCCGGCGACGGACATCAACATTCAGGCGCAGGAAATGGAAAAGATCCGGCAGGAGCTGAACCAGATCCTCGCGCAGGCTTCCGGCCAGCCGATCGAACGGATCAACCGCGATACCGACCGCGACTTCTACCTGAACGCCAAGGAGGCGATCGAGTACGGCTTGGCGGATCGGATCGTCGAGAAAGTCTGACGTCTCCCGCGCCACGGCCGCGCGTCACGCACGGCCGTCCGCATCGTTGACGCTCTCAAGCTCTCACCGGCGCGCCGTCGCCGTGGTCACCTGCACGTCGTAGGCGGCGATGCCATTGGCGACGGCCTCGGCAATCGCGGCGCGGTATTCAGCGGTCGCGATCTTTCGCGCCTCCTGTTCGTTGGAGAGGTAACCCGCCTCCACCAGCACAGCCGGGCACTCGACGAGCCGCAGCACGGCGAAGCGGGCTCGTTTGAGTCCCCGGTCAAACGTCTCCAATTGATCCAGCAGGTGCCGCTGCACCTGCAGACCGAGCACCGCATTCCACGGGTCACCCACATTTCCCGGCTGCAGCTGACGATCGTCGTCGCTGCTTTTGGTCTCGGACGTGGAGCGCTGGAAACGCGGCGTCAGAATGTAGGTCTCGGACCCTCGCACCTGCGGTGATTTTTCCACCGAGTTGAAGTGCACTGAAACAAAGAGGTCGGCGTTGGCGCGATTCGCGATTTCGGCCCGCTCCTTCAAGCCGATGTAACGATCGTCGGTCCGGGTCATCACGACCTTGTAGCCCTGGCTCTCGAGGATGCCCGCCAGCCGGCGCGCGACGTCGAGCGTGAAGCTTTTCTCGTCCAGCTTCAGCGCCGCGTTGCGCGTTCCCGTATCCTGTCCACCATGACCGGCATCCACGACGATGATACGCGGTCGTCGAGCGGTGCCGGCGTACTCATCGCCTTTCAGCAGCGGTCCGAACAGTTTTTCGGCGTCCAGCCGGCTTACCCAAAGGGTCTTTCGATGCGCCACAACCGGGTCGCCTAGGAACACTCGGATTCCGTTCAGCGTCATCTCCCGCTTGTCGGCCTCCAGCTCGATTTTTGTCCAGGCGCTGCTGAACCGCGCGCGCGTCGGCGTCAGCCGCTGGTGCGTCAGCCCGTAGCGCCCCAGAAACGTCGCCGCCTCGACGTAATGTGCGCCGGACAACACCGCCGTCGAGATGCCCGACGTGGCGATCAGACCGTCGGCGGCCCGCCCGAGCGGCGCCACCGACAGCAGCAGCCCCAACAGCAACAGTGCGGCGCCCGTGCGAAGACGGGAGCCCTGCTGCCACGGGTACACTCGCGCCCCGGCTCGTGCGCGCAACCGGGTCAGCGACCCCATGGTCGCCCGACCCCGACATCTAGGACGCGCACCAACCGCCGGGCGTGCACGATCAGGAAAGGGCGGGCACGGCGCCCTCGTCGCCCTGCGCCTGCTGCTGCTGGGCGTGCGCCTGCGTCGACGGTTGCTGGGCCTGCGTCGATTCTTCACGCCCGAGCCACTTCGGCTTGCGCTTGTTGGCGGGATGGGGCGTCAGCATGATGTTGATCTGCTTGCCCATCAGCTTCGGCTCGGAATCCGGATGGCCCATCGAGGAAAGTTCCTCGATCGCCTTCTTGATGACCTCGAAGCCGATCTCCGTGTGCGCCATTTCGCGGCCGCGGAACTTGAGCCGGAGCTTCACCTTCGCGCCCTCGTCGAGGAACTCCTCGGCGTGGCGCAGCTTGGTGTAGAAATCGTGCTGATCGATGCGCGCCGTCATCTCGATCTCCTTGATCTTGCTGGCGGTCGCCTTCGCGTGGGAGGTCTTCTTCGACTCCTCGTACACGTACTTGCCGAAGTCCATGATTCGGCACACGGGCGGCTGGGCGTTCGGAGCGACCTCGACCAGATCCAAATTGAACTGCTGCGCGAGCCGCAGCGCTTTCTCTGTCGGCAGGATGCCGAGCTGCTTGCCTTCCGGCGAGATCACCCGGATCTCCGGGACACGGATACGCTGGTTACGGCGAATGTTCGCAAACGGGTCGTTATTACGACGCTGAAGATAACCGGGACGGCGTGCGCCACCGCCACCGAAGGAGGAAGATAAGGCCATTAATTAGGTTTAGACTCGATCTGGATCGGCATTGCTTCTCGCTGCGGGTCGTGGGGAAGACAATCCCGAAGTCGGGCAGCCCAGCCGGGGTAAACGACGTCACTCCGACCGGACGGAACCACGGGCGTTCCGACCCCGGATCGCGGAGGGTACGGGCTCAAATGTTGAAGCTCTCCCCGCAGGAACAGGATGCCTTGGCGTTCGGATTCGCAAACTTGAACCCGCCCGCGATCAGCTTGGTGGAATAGTCGATCACGGTGCCCTTCAAGTAAAGGGCGGTTTTGGGATCGACGAGCACGTCAACGCCGGCGGTCGGCACGAGGATATCCCCGCGCTTCGGCTCGGCCACGAAGCGCAGCTTGTAACTGAGCCCGTTGCAGCCCCCGCCGGAGATCGCCACGCGCAAGTAGCCGCCCTGCTGCTCCCGAGCGATCAGCGCGCGGACTTTCTGCCCGGCGGCTTCCGTCAGACGCACCAGGTTTTCGTTTCCCAAACGCACCCCTTCCGGCACCACAGGGGCCGGCGAGGAGGAGGGAACAACTTCGGACACGGACGACATGAACGGGCCCACTATCAGGGCGCCGTCCGGGCGATGCAAGCGGTCCGTGGAATCCGCGGGCAATCCGCGCCGCGCGCGATCATCGCGGGCGGCGCGTGGCAGGTCACTTTTTCCGCTGCGCGAGCAGCTCCATGCTGCGGAGCGGGTTGATCAGGTTGATCCGACCATCCGCGCTGCGCTCCGCCCCTTTCTGGATCAACTCGATCACCTCAGCCGTAGTGAGACCCGGCTCCATCGCCAGCAGCTTCGCCGCGAGATTGGTGACGTTGGGCGCGGCCATCGACGTCCCGGAGTACTTCATCCGCTCTCCCCCGGGCAGCGTGCTCTCCACTTCAAAACCGTTCGCATGCACGTCGACGTTTTTGCCGAAGCTCGTGAACGACGTCTCCTCCCCCGCCTGATCAACCGCACCCACCGTCAGGATATTCGGCAGATCGATACCCGACGGCACCAGCTCCGCAAACGCCGCGTCGTTGTCACTGTTGCCCGCGGCCGCGACGAACAGAATCTCCGGCGCGGACGAAATCGCTTCGGTCATCGCGGTGCGGAAGATCTCGAAGTACTCGCGTGCCGTCTTCTTGCGCTCCTCGGGTGTGCCGCCGGCGCCGTTGACTTCGAACGCCGCCTCGATGTCGCGCGGCGAGCCACCCCAGCTCATATTCACCACCCGCACACCCGCGTTCTTCAAATAGTCAACGACGGCTCGCGCGGCCGCCGCATCCGCCTCCGACTGCTCGCGCGTCGGCACGTCCGGGATCATGCGATGGTCAAAGGTGATCCGCGCACCCAACAACTGCACCGCGGGGTTACCCTCCGCCGCGATGCCCGCGACGTGGGTGCCGTGCGTGAAGTTGCCAAAAAAGTTCAGGTTCTCGATGAACGGCTTCACGTCTTCCGGCTTCAGCTGGCTCATGCGCTGCTTGAGCGCGGACGCCTCCGCGGAATCGATGTTGGCCTGCACGTCGAGCAGTCCCTTCGTCAGGTCGCGCATAAGTGGATACGCGGCCTTCTGTTCGTCGTTCAGCGGCACCAGCAGGTCGGGCGTGCGCCGCGACTTCAGGTCGTACGCGATGCCATGGACGTCATCGACGAAACCGTTGCCGTCATCATCGCGACCGTTGAGCTGCTCCTTCGAATTCGTCCACCGCTGCTGCGGAAACACGTCCACGTCCACGCCGCTGTCCCAGATCGCCACGACCACCGGCTGCAACGGCGCGCCGGACGTGAAGGACACTGAGCGCGCCGCCCAGATGTCCGCCTTCTGCTTTTGGTTCGCCTGCACGTACTCCGTCAACGCCGCCACCCGTTCGGCTTTCAGCGGCAAGTAGTGCGCCACGCTCGTGCGCTGCGCGAGGATCAGCTGAGCCACGTCGCCACTGATGCTGCCGGTCTTGTCGACGCCCGGCTGGAACTGGCTGTCGAGGTTGCCCAGCACGAGTGCGGGCGAAACGATCTCGGCGCTGGCTTTGGTCTGTTTGATCACGTCGCCGACCACATCCCACGGCAGCTGCGCCAGCTTCTCCGCATAGACCTTCGCGAACGCGGCGCGAAACGCCTGCTCCGACCCGTAGTCACTCGCCTGTCGCGCCTCGATGTAGGATTCGGACAACAAGCCCGAGGTCAGACGCGCGGCCGGCTTTTCTTCGAGCTCACGGATCCGGGCGATGCGCTCGCGGGCCTGCGCGTAACGTCCGGCATGCACATCGAGCGCCAGCAGCGTGCCCTGAATCTGCTGCAGCGTGGTGCGATCCTCGATCTGGTAATCCGCCAATAATTTTTCGAGGTCCGCCTGCACCGCGTCAGCGAGGCTCTTCGACGCGGCATCGTCGGTCACCAGCTCCGTCACCTTGGCGGTGATCGGATAGTTGAACCGCGGCAGCTGGTCCTGGGACGTGATCCGGGGCTTCTCGGCCCCGTTAAGAAACAGCGGCAACAGCAGGGCCGCAGAAACCCACGCGCGACGTGCAATTGAGAACATGCGGCCAGCCTGAGCGCAGACGCGCGGCCTCAGCAAGCCCGGCCCAGCTCAGCTTTTCCCTGTGAGCCGCCCGGCAATTTCCACGGCACGCGCGAAACTCGTCGGACGCGCCCGTCCGCGCCCGGCAATATCAAAAGCCGTCCCGTGATCCGGACTCGTCCGGACAAACGGCAGGCCCAGTGTGACATTCACCGCCTCGTCAAACTCGACTGTTTTCAGCGGTGCCAGCCCTTGGTCGTGATACAGCGCCACCACGACGTCGAACTCGCCGCGTAGGGCGCGTCCAAACACTGTGTCCGCCGGTAGGGAGCGGGAGAGGCCCGGGAACCGTTTTCGCAGCCGCTCGAGCACAGGGTCGATCGCCTCGTTCTCTTCGCGCCCCAGGAGCCCGCCTTCGCCAGCGTGAGGATTGAGTCCGCACACCGCGATCCGTGCCTCCGAGCGCACGCGACCAGTCGGGTCAACGCGAAGTCGCTGCGCCAGCGCATCGGCCGCGCGGACCGTCCGCTCGAGCACGGCGGGCGTGATCGCCGCCGGCACTTGGCGCAACGGAATGTGCCACGTCGCTAAAACGACGTTCAACCTGCCCCCGCAGAACCCCATGGTCGGTTCCCCGCCCCAAGCCGCCGCGAAGAACTCGGTCTGCCCCGGATGCGGATAACCGATCGAGGCCAGTTCCGCCTTGCTCACCGGGCCGGTGACGACGCCGCTGAACTCGCCCTTCAGGCAACCGTCCGCGGCTCGCTGCATCGCCGCCCAAGCCACCAATGCGCCTTCGGGTGTTGGTGCACCCGGTGAAGGCACATAATCCTCCAATCCCAGCGGTTCGCTGGTCACTCCCGAGGGTAGCTGGTTCAGCCACGTGGGAGGGCCGAGCACCACCACGTCAGCCCACTGCTCCGGATGCTGCGCCAGCCAGGCCTGAATGATCTCCGGGCCCACACCGGCCGGGTCTCCGCACGTGATGGCCAGAGGACGCATAACGCCTACTCGACGCCTTCGACCGCGCCCGCGCGAGGCCGGCAAAACCCGCGTTTGCCGCCGAGAAAAAACTCGAGAAACGCTCGCCCCTGCGGTGACTGCACTCCGGGCAGCCGCGCTGTGGCGAGCTCGCGCGGATTGCCAACGGGTTGGCAAAGGTCACGGTAGAGCTCCTTCAACTCGCGCACCGTCTCGCGCGGCCATCCACGGCGTTTGATGCCGACCAAGTTGAGACCGATTAACTCATCGCGCTCCGCCACCATGGTGTATGACGGCACATCGCGGGTGATGCGCGAAAGCCCGCCGACCATGGCGCCTTCACCGATCCGGCAAAACTGGTGCACCGCCGCCCCACCGCCGACAAAACTGAACGCCCCCACGGTCACATGCCCGGCAAGGAGGACGTGATTCGCAATCACCACATCATCCGCCACGCTGCAGTCATGGCCGGCGTGGCAGCCCGCCATCAGGAAGCAACGTTGTCCGATGACCGTCGCGCCGCCGCTGTGAATCGAGCGATTGAGCGTGACGTGTTCGCGAATCACGGTTCCCGCGCCGACGTCGACGAACGACTCGGTGGTTGGGTCAAACTTGAGATACTGCGGATCGCCGCCCACGACCGCGCCGGGATGCACAATCACCCCATCCCCCAAGCGCGCCCACCGCGTGATCACCGCCCCGGCCATCACTTGGACGCCCGCGCCCAACTGGGCCCCCGGCTCGACGACTGCAGTGGAGTGAATCATGGAGGAAAGACCAAACGCCAAACCGCCAAACGCCAAAAAAGTCGAAACCCAAAACCGGCACCGAGCACCCCGGCCGTTTTGGAGTTTGGCTTTTCCTTATTGGCGTTTCCGAGCGGCGGCTCCGCCGCGCTCGGGTATCAAATCCATCTGCGCATCCCGGAAGAGGTCGTAGTTTTTCAGGATGCGGATGACCTGCAGCGTGTCGCTTTTGCGGTAGTTGCGGTTGGTTTCCACCTTGTCGATCAGGTCGAGCAGCATCGCACGGAAAGAGATGATGCCGTCGACGCCGCGCTGCTTGAGCAGCTCCACGCTCTGTGAACGATAGGGTTCCTGCGTCGGCAGGCCGGGCAGGACCAGCACCTTGGCCAGGGCGCCACCGTCCCCGCCCGCCATCTCATCGGTGGGGAACAGCCGCGAGACCTCCTTGATCACGTTATCCTCGAGGAAACGAAAGATCTCCGGCGAGCCTTTCAGCGTCGCGGGCGAGAACACGCCCGTGTGCCAAGGCTTCACGGAAACCACCGCCCGATGAAGGTAGGGCAGCTCGTTCGAAAAGAGAAAAAAATCGGGTTTGCGGGCGTCCCGCTGCCACGCGGGATTGTAAACGATCAGATCGATCTCCTCGTCGCTGGTTTTGCGCCGCGCCTGCACCTGATATTTCCGGACTTGGCGAACGAGAAAGCCGTTCTGTTCGAAATACTCGCGGACAATGCCCTCGTCGATTGCCGACATGCCAAGAGGTTAGCAAACTCCCGGCACAAAGCGAGACTCGGCCGCGGCGAGCGCCCGCCGAAGCCTAGCCCCATGAGCAGCGGCATCGCGCCGCGCAGCCTTACTCGGCGCCAAGGTCGCGCCAGATGGCGTCGACCAGCGCCGGTTCGACGTCGTCGTGTGTCTCGGCCGCCCCAACCGTGCGCAGAACCACAAACCGCAGCCGGCCCGCGCGCACTTTTTTGTCCCGCGCCATCGCCTGGCGCAGCTCCCCGATCTGCAGCGGCTGCCGGAGCCGCGTCGGCAGGTGATGAGCCTGCAGCACGGCCTCCACCTGACTCACCACGTCGGCGTTGATCAGTCCGAGCGCTTGCGACAGACGCGCGGCGCCCACCAAGCCCACCGCCACCGCCTCGCCGTGCAGGTAGGTGCCGTAACCGGCCGCGTTTTCGATCGCGTGACCAAACGTGTGTCCGAGGTTGAGCAACGCCCGCCCACCCTGCGCCGCCGTTTCAAACTCATCCGCCTCCACGACCCGCGCCTTCGCCGCGCAGCACCGGCGAATCACTGCGGCCAGCCGGGCATCGCCCGCGCGCAAGGGGTGCGCTACGAGGTCGGCGAACAATTCCGCGTCACCGAGCAGCCCGTACTTGATCACTTCCGCCATGCCCGCCCCGAACTCGCGACCGGGCAGGCTGGTGAGCACATCTGTCGAAATGTAAACGGCCTTGGGCTGGTGAAACGCCCCGACCAGGTTCTTGCCGGCGGAGAGATTGATGCCGGTTTTGCCCCCGACCGAGCTGTCAACCATCGCCAACAACGTCGTCGGCACCTGATAAAAGGAAATCCCGCGCAGGTAACTGGCGGCGGCGAATCCGCCAAGATCGCCCATCACCCCGCCGCCGACCGCAAACAGCGCCCCCGTGCGATCGACTCGCTGCGCCGCCAGAAAATCCCAGACGCGCCCGAGGCCCGCCGCCGATTTGCTGCCCTCCCCCGCCGGCACGCTGAGCAAGGGGGCATCCCCAAACATCGCCGCCAAGGCCGGCGCTTGCGCCGCCGCGACCTGCTCAGCCGTCAGCACCACCACCCGACGCCCGGCCGCTG
>JAEWIY010000063.1 GCA_023386835.1 Verrucomicrobiota bacterium | reverse complement strand
GTTTTGATTCGCTCCAAGTCGGCGAGGCTCTGGGCGCTGCGTTGCTCGTGTTCGGTCAGGCGCCGCCGTTCGGCCTGCAATTGACTGGCGGTTTCCGCCCGCAGTGCGGCCAAGGTGCGGTCCAGGGAGTTGCGTTCGTCTTCCAACGCGGTGTGGCGTTCCAGCAACGACCTGTGCTCGGCTGTCAGACGTTCGCGTTCGAGGTCTCGTTGTCGAATCCGCTCCTCGAATACAGCAAGCCGGTTGCGCCCCAGCAGCCAGAACAGAAGGGCGCCGGCGACGAATCCCGCAAAAGAAGCGATAAAGTTGGTCAAATCCATGTAAACCAGGCCGCGTCGACTACGGCAAAATACTACCAGTCGCGTTACTTGACAGTGGCAGAGCCCACCCGCAAACACTTACCGTCCCTCGCCGAGTCTCGTTGACGTCTTCGAACGTCGACACAACGGCCTCCCGTCATGGTTATAGAATCCAGCCCAGCCAGCGTTATGACATCGACCAAACCGCGAGTTCTCGTGGTCGATGATGAATATGGCCCGCGTGAGTCGATCGCCTTCACCCTGGGCGCGGAATTCGCGGTTGATACCGCCGAGCGCGCGACGGAGGCCTTGGAGAAGATCAAGTCGCAGCCTTACAGCGTCGTGATTTTGGACATCCGGATGCCCGAGATGGACGGCATCAAGGCTTTGGGAAAGATCCGCGAACTGGATCAGGAGGTGGCGGTGGTGATGTTGACCGGTTACGGAACCCTTCACACCGCGCAGCAAGCCATGGTGGGCGGGGCCAATCAGTATCTGCGGAAGCCGCCGGACATTGCCGAATTGATTGAATCAGTTCGCCGCCAGGCCGAGGGTACGACCGCCCGTCGCCGCGAGGCGCGAGCGAATCGCGAAGCGCGCGAGATGAATGCGGCGCTGAAGCGGGAGATCAGTTCGACCGAGCCTCATGTCTGGCAGGCGCGCGCCGCGGTGGAGTTGGTGCACGATTTGGCTAACCCGCTGACGGTGATGATCGGCTACGCGGGGCTGTTGAGCGAAGAGGCAAAGCTTTTGGCGCGGCTCGATCCTTCCCAGGCGGAGAAGCTGCGTGGGCACGCCAGCATTGTGGAACGGGCGGCCGAGTATTGCCATCACCTCGCGGAGAATTGGCGCCAAGCGACCCGCAAGACGGCTGAATTCTCCGACGTCGATCTCGTGGCCTTGGCGAATGAGGTGAAGCAGGTGATCTTCTTCAGCAACGCGGCCATCCAGACGCGGGGCCTTGATCGTGCGCTGGTCCGGGGATCCCGGTTCGAACTCGCGCGCGTTTTCCAGAACCTTTATCGCAACGCGCTCGAGGCTGAAGCCACCGTGCTGATCGTCGGCTTTGAGCGTCGCAGCGATAAAATCGAGGTCACCGTTTCCGATAACGGTACGGGGATGGACGCGGAGACGATGACGAACGCGCTGAAGGGCGGCTTTAGCACCAAGAATGGGACCGGGTTGGGGCTGAGCATCTGCCGGCACTTGCTTGGGGCTCACGGTTCCTCGCTCGCGATTGAGTCGGAACCCGGGAAAGGCACGACGGTACGCGTCGTATTTCCCGCTGCCTAGTCTCCCTGATGCTCCAGTTGCACCCGCATTCCCGGCGTACCCTCGCGACGCTGCCTGCCACCGTCTGCCTGTGAAACTACGCCGCGTCAAAATCACGGGCATCGGCCCAGTCACCCCCGCCGGCATCGGCCGCGAAGCATTCTGGAAAGGTATCCAGGAACCGGTGAGCCGGATCACTAATGTAACTGGCTTCGAGCCAGATGCGGGTGCGTTCATTGGCGCGGAAGTGAAAGGGTTTCGATTAACTGATATTGTGCCTGGCGCGACCGAGAAGCGTGTGCCTCGTCACACGCAGTTGGCACTTGCTGCAGCTTTTCTCGCAATCAGAGACGCAAGAATTGAGTTCTCAGAGATCGGCAGGCTATCGACGATTATACACATTGGATCGTCGCTGATGGATTTCGGCGTAATAAATAAAGCCGTCGAGATCATTAGAAGGCGGGGGCCGGTGAACGCTATCCCGTCATCAGTGTATTCTGCATCTGTTGCGGCGATCGGAGGTGCAGTTGCGGAGTTGATCGGTGGCACGATGCGCACACTTTCTTTCCAGAGCGCTTGTTGTGCCGGACTAGATTCGATCGGTCACGCTGCTGCTGCAGTCGCTCGCGGCGAGGCGGAGGTGGCGATTTGCGGAGGGACCGAAGCTCCAATCCATTTTCATCCCATGTTGGAGATGAAAATGGCTGGGCTGGCGCCCGGCAATCCAGAGTCCCCAGAGAAGCAATCTCGCCCATTCGATCTTTGGCGCACGACCGGTGCAATAGGGGAAGGCGCTTGTGTATTGATCCTCGAGCCGGAAGATAGCCCAAGACCGGGGTACGGCTTTGTCACGGGTTATTCGTATGTGACAGATCCTGCTAATCAGCTTGGAGAAGGTTTATTTCAAGCGATGCGACTCGCTGTTGCCGACGCTCGCCTCCGCCCAGAGAATGTCGACGTAATTAGCGCGGTTGGACCGGGTCACCGACTGATCGACGCCGCCGAGGCGCGCGCGATTCATCGGTTGTTTGGATCGAGAAGCGGTCAGATCGCTGTTGCTTCGCTAAAAGGGGCAATCGGGAATCCATTGGGGGCGAACGGTGCGATCCAGGCAGCAGCAGCCATTCTCGGGCTCGATCATGGGGTGGTTCCGCCCACGGTTAACTGGGAGTACCCAGACCCTGAGTGTAATCTAAATTTGAGTAATCGCGCGCGCTTTATCGCTCACGATGTTGCATTGGTAAATACTCGCGGCCTCTCGGGCACAAACGCATGCTTGGTACTCTCCAAGTGACAGCAGCCTTGTTTGCTGCGTCAGCTGTCTTGTTGATTGGGTTTGGCGCTTTTTGGGCGAATCCCAAGCGGCCAGTTAACCGCATCTTCTTCAGTGTTTCCAGCCATGTGGCCGCTTGGCTTCTCTGTATTCATATAGCTCGATCCCTCGTGGATGGAGTTTTTTGGGTGCGACTGGCGGCGGGTCTCGGAGCCTTTTTTCCGTTTCACCTGTGGCTACTACGGGAAGCAATAGTTTCTCCAGTGGAGCAACTTCTTCATAAGCTGCGCAGAAGTTGGGTTTGGTGGGGGGCGGGTGTGATGCTGGCTGGGCTCGCTTTTACCTCTTGGTTTATCCCCGAGAATTCAACGCGGGAGGCGAGGTTGGTGGGATGGGGCTATCATGTTTACGTCGTGGTCGCCGCTTCTGCCTATCTCGCTGCTTTTGGGGATACAATGGCTCGGATGCGTCACGAACGTGGGGTTCGCAGACTCGAGTTGCAGATTTTGCTCCTTGGTGGATCGACTGCTGCGGGATTGATTATACTGTTGATGGCGCTGTCGGTTGTGATAGACCCCGCGCGTCGCTATTATGTTCAGCCATTTGTCGTTTTGCTGATGTATAGCGTGATGGTTTTGGCGATCACTACCCACCGCATTTTCGATGCGCGCCATTTGCTGTATGTGTCTGTTCATCGGTTGTTGCTTGTAGGCGGAATCGCAGTTTGCGCGTTTGCTGTGTTCTCAGCGTTGGAGGGTGTTTTTCCGATCGCTCTCGCGTATTTAGCAACAACTGCGATTTCGGCAGCTTTCGCAGCGCAACTCAGCCGATGGCTCGACAAGCTCCTGCAGTTTTATCCAGGAGCTGCGGAAGCGCGGGCGCGGGCGTTGACGGTGGCAATGCAGGAGATGCGGCAGGAGCCGCTTAAGGACGCGTTTGTGGGTATCCTGCGGGGTTGGTCGCGCAGCGAGAATGCCTACATTTTGGTCGAGGCTGACTCCAATTTCAGCTCCCCGCAGCTGAGCTTTCCGTCTTCATCGCGGACGGTTCAGCTGCTGAAGGAGCTGCGTTGGGTGACGGTCGAACGTCTGGCCCGCGAACGTGAGACCCCGGACCGCACTGCCTTACGCGATTTGATGGAGCAGCACTCGCTGGGCGTCATGGTGCTCTCCAGCGGCCCCGCCTTCAGTATCATCGCTGCGGTCGGTATGCGTCCGACGCGCCGTCCGTTCACGTACCCGGAAGTTCTGCAACTCACAGAACTCGCCTCCATTTTTCAAACGGCACTCGCCCGTAGCTTCTTGTGGAGCAAAGCGCAGCGGGCCGAACAGCTCGCAACCGTCGGTTTGCTCGGGGCGAGCGTTGCCCACGAGATCCGCAATCCCTTGGTCACCATCAAGTCTTTCGTTCACCTGCTGCCGAATCATTACGACGACCAGCGTTTTCGTGAGCGATTCTTCCGACTAATTGGCGAGGAGGTTGGTCGGATTGACCGTCTGACTGAGCAGCTGCTGGATCTGGCCGCGCCGCGACATTACAACCCCGGCCCGATGTCGCTACACCAGGTCATCTTGGGAAGCCTCGATCTGGTCGCGACGAAAGCAGAGGAGCGAAATGTCATCCTGCATCAGGAACTCCAGGCGGCGCCCGACACGGTGATCACTGATCCGAATGGCGCACGTCAGGTCCTGCTCAACCTCTGCTTCAACGGCATTCAGGCTCAGGAAAAATCCAATGGTGATCGCTGGTTGAGACTCGCCACGCGCAATGTCCCGCGCGGCGTCGAGCTGTGCGTGACCGATCACGGGCCAGGCATTCCGACCGAAGCTCGCACTCATCTCTTCCAAGCTTTTCATTCCACGAAGTCCTCCGGCTTCGGGCTCGGTCTCGCGATCTGCAGCGAGATTCTCTCGAGTCTTAACACCACCATCTCCGTCGATCCGTTTGTCCCCGGTGAAGGCGCAACCTTCCGCATGGTCTTCCCATGTCCGCAACCTACCTCCTAGCCACTGACGATCCGTCGTTGCTCGCCGCGTGGCAGGTCCAGGTGCCGCGCGGACGCGCCGTCCTGACCATGGCCGATGCGCTGTCGCCCCGTCACATCGCGCCGGGCATGCCGATCGTCATCGTTGTTGATGCCATCGTCTCCGATCGCGTCTCGGTCATGATGGAGAAGTGCCTCACCATCGTCGTGGGTGAGCCACACACTGCTGCCTTCGAGCAGCTTCGACTGACCGGCCGTGCCCGGCAGGCGTTAACGTACGAGGATAGTCGCGAGCGTTTGCGCGATTACCTTCCGCTGGCCGAAGAGCTGGCTGAACGCACGGCCGCCCTGGAGCTTCTGATGGAACGGACGCGCCGTAACGATCCCGTCCGCGCCCCGGCGCGCAATACGAACTGGGCGGATGCACCCGAAGTCTGGGATTTCCTGGAAGGCGCCGTGGAGAACCTCGCCTCCCGCGAGCGACTCTTGTCGGAGTTCCGCCGGGCGGCTCGCTTTCTCCTGCGCGCATCACACACGGTTTTTTTCCTGCGCGAGGAAAGTGGATTCCGCGCCGATCGTGGTGCATCGTACTGCCCGCTGGACGACCCCGGAGTCGCGTACCTCTCCGCCCATCCGTTGGTTCTCGATGGCGTAGACTGGCCCGGGCCACCCAACCCGATTGCGGAGTTGGCCGTGCGTAATCGGCTCGCCCTCTGGGGCGCGCGGTTGCTCGTGCCCTTGCATGACAATGGGAACCTGATCGGCATGATCGCGTGCGGCGTGCGGGACGATGGCCAGCCGTACGACGAAGCCGACAAGGCTCGGGCGGTCTTCGTCGCGCGCCTGCTGCGGCAATGCCTCGCTCAATCCCAACAGCTCGGACGTCTGACCGACTTCCACGATCGTGCCCGCCTTGGCGAACGCTACCTGCCGCGTTCGCTCATCCTGGGCGCAGACGAAGAACCGCCGCGTCCTGTCCCGATGGCGGTGCGCGCGCTTATCGGCGAAGCCCGCCGCGCCCGAGCCGTGCGGCGCATCAGTCCCACGCTAGAACAACCTTTCCGAGCCAGCGCCGGCCCAATTGCTGAGACGGGTGGCGTCTGGGGAATTTGGGAGGAAGTCAGCGAAGAAGTCTTTGATCACCAGGCTCAGGAGCGGCGGTTGCGTTTGAGCTGGCTACGCGACCTGGCACTGACGCTCAACCACGAGATCGGCAACGCGCTTGTATCCTTGTCGACGCTACGTCATGGACCAGGTGAGGCGGCATTGCCGGCGCCGATCCGATCCACGGTGCACAACGACCTGCAGCGGCTGGGACGAGTGAACGAACTGCTCGCGCAACTCGCCAACTTCACCGAAGTCGAAGCTGCCGTCACCGATCTGCGTGAGATCGTTACCGCGATCGGGCAACGCAACAACGTGAAGGCGGAAGTCGGCCCGGATCCGGTGTTGATCGCGGTCGTTCCGGAATTGGTGGAGAGCGCACTTGAGGCGGTCGTGCAGACCGTGGCCGAGAACCGCCCCGAACTGGGATCACGCGAACTCGCGCTGCAGCTCCGTGCAACCGGAGAGGGCGATGAGCTGACGGCTCTCGTTTCGATCAAGGGCCGGCACCTTGAACTTGAAGGCATCCTTCCCGAGCCGCTGCCTGCCGCGATTCCGAATCAGGGCCGCATCGGCGTTTTTCTGGCCAAGGAAGTGATCCGACTGCACGGTGGTGAGATTCATGCCGGACCCGGGTTGGAGGGAACGGAGATCTTGATTTCACTGCGCAAATGGTGACTCCACCGCTGCTCGAGCCGGTCGTCGACGCGTTGCAACGCTCGCCGCACGTGCACGTGCTGACGCTGTTTGGCTCCCATGCGCGCGGTGCGGGCGACGCCCAGTCCGATCTCGATTTTCAGATCATCACACGCCGGCCCGAGTTATTCCGGAATGCGGAATGGCTGCCGTCGACAACCGAAAGTCATCTCGCGTATGGGTTGCGGCCCGCTTTCGGCAGGGTGGTCAAAGTGACCGTCGTGTACCCCGACGCGGAGGTCGACCTCGTTGTTCTTCCCCTGGCGCGCCTGCGTCTCGCCCGTTGGGTCGTTCGATCAGGCCTTCATCGTCGTTCGCCGAAACTGACCCGTCAACTGGGCGATCTCACCATCGTCTTGCGGCCCGGTTTTCGTGTGCTCAAAGGCGGGGCCGTGTGGTCAGGGTTCTTCGAGCGGCTGCTCCGTGAGGTCCCTGATCCGTCTCTCGACAACGGGGCGGTTCAGTACCTGGGCGATTGTGCGTTTGCCGACTTCGTCTCCCTTGAGCGCAAGGTCCAACGTGGTGAACTCGTCGCCGCTCAACGATGGCTGCATGTTCATCTCGTCGAGACGCACTTGAAGTTGCTCCACGAATACCGCACGCGGCAGGGGCTGCGCAGCTATCACGACGGGCGCCGGATCGAACAGGTGCTCACTGCGGCGGAACTGGAGCCGGTCCGGGTCGAAGCACGGCCGGACGCCGATGAGCTTTTAGCAGCCGCGCGCGGCGCGATGCGCGCCATCCGGCATCTGGTGCAAGAGCTGGTGGGGCAGCAGCCGAGATGGCCGCTGCCACTCTGACCAGGCGCCTGGTTTTAGGCCTTCTGCAGGTACGCGTAAAGCAGCGGCCACTTCAGGCAAATGAGGCCGTCGCGTTCCGTCACACCGAGCGTGGTGACCAAGTCTTCCGCGATTGCCTCGGGACTGAGATCGTAGGCGTGAAGGCCCTTGAAGAAGAGCGCCATCTGCAGCTCCGATTGGAACCGCATGTGCAGCAAACGGACCGATGCGCGTACCAGCGCGAGGCCGGTACCTTCCAACAGCTCGGGCAACCGCTCGGGGGAAAGCCAGTTGGCGCTGTGGCCCGTCAGGCACTTGGTCGTGACATGCACATCGAAGTGCTCGGCCACGCTCGTGCCCGCGCCGACATCACCGAAAACGAAACGACCGCCGGGACGCAGCACACTGGCGACATTGGCAAACATGCGTCGCTGGTCTTGCACGTGGTGCAAGCCGCCAAGACTCGTGGCGAGGTCGAACTGGGGCAGGGGCTGCCGCTGGAAAACGTCAGGATCATCCGGGCAGCCCAGCAGCGTGACCGCGGACGGAACGCGCTGCTTCAGGATGCCAAGCTGCTCCCGGCTCGGATCCACCGCGTACGGCGCCTGCTCGGTCCACTGTAGCAGCGCCTCGGTGACAAAGCCGGTGCCGGCGGCCACGTCGATGGTCTGTTCACCGGCCGTCGGCAGGGCAAGAGCGTTGAGAACATCCAGCTCCTCCTGGCGGGCGAGTGGCGCCACCTCGTGCGCCAAACCGTACAATTCGCCTCGGACGTCAAAGTCCGTAATGGACGAGTCGGTACGCTGTCGCGCCGCGCTGGCCTTGGCTCGTTCGATCGCCATATCCAAGCGGCGTTGGTGGAGGGCCAGTGCGGGCTGTGTATCCACCAGCTCATTGCCGGAGGAACGAAGCGTCTCGACCGCCGCTGAGGACGGTTCCGAGGATGGGACACGAAGGGAAATCATAGGTGGAAGCGCAGCGGACTTCTGACCGGGCCAGGGCCGAACGGACCGGGACACTGAGGGATTCCCCCCCACGAATCAAGACGGCACACGCCCGGTTGTAGCGATTGCGTGGATAATGCCACGCCCGCCTGCCTCCCTTACGTGGATACACTCACCGAGGTGAAAAGCTCGGTGATCACCTCTTCCAGCGGGACGTCCTCGATCGTGATATCGGCCACTGGTCCCTGGGTGAGGATTGCCTGTGAAACCTCGACCACCCGGTCGTTGGGCACCCGCAAGGTGAACTTCCCCGTCTCGTCGCGCGTGGCGTTGCCAAGCGGCCCTCGCCAGTCTTCGGGGAAACTCCGGCCACCCGACGCGTCCCCAGTCAACGCCGGCACGAATGTGATGATCTTTTGCCGCGCCCCCGAGCGCCCCTCCAGCTGTGCCAGCGGGCCGTCGTAGATCTTGGTGCCCTTGTGGATCACAATGACCCGCTCGCACAACTCCTGGATGTCGGCCATGTAATGACTCGTCAGCAGGATCGTGACCCGGTGCTTGCGGTTGTATTCACGAAGGAATGACCGCACGGCCTTCTGCGAAACCACGTCGAGGCCGATCGTCGGTTCATCGAGGAACAACACGCGCGGCCGGTGGAGCAGGGCGGCGATCAGCTCCATCTTCATGCGTTCCCCGAGGGAGAGCTCACGCACCATCACGTTGAGCTTCTTTTCCACTCCAAGCAGCGCGACGAGTTCGTCGAGCGTTTCCTGATACGCGGCGGCGGGCAGGCCGTAAATGTGGCGCAGCAGCAGGAAGGACTCGATCGCCGGCAGGTCCCACCAGAGCTGGTTCTTCTGGCCGAGCACGAGCGCGAAGATGCGCCGATAGGCATTCTCGCGCTTGCTGGGGTCGAAGCCCGCCACCCGGGCCTTCCCGCTGGTGGGGTAGATGAGCCCGGACAACATCTTCAGCGTCGTGGTTTTTCCGGCGCCGTTCGGCCCGAGAAAACCGACAAACTCCCCTTCCTGGATCGAAAACGAAACGTCACGGGCCGCCGCGGTCTCTTCGAACTCGCGGTGAAACAGTCCGCGCACGCCGCCCCAGAAGCCGGGCCGCTTTCGGTACGTCCGAAACACGCGGGTGAGTTTCTCAACCTCGATCATGCAGGCGAGCCAGCCCACGTGGAGCCGGCAAAAACGCAAGCATCACGTCCACACACCTGCCGCTTCCAGTGAACGTGTGACCGCTCCGGCCCAGTCGCGGTTGGCCGCCGGGCTCGCTGGGCTCGGGTGCAACACCTGCATGATCTCCCATGAATCATCCGGGCGGGTGACCGTCGCCAGCCGTTGGGCGGCGAAGCCCCCAATCCCGACGGCGTATTCGGGCTGCAATCGTTCGAGGGCCCGGCGCAGACTGGCTTCACAGACGCTGTTCACCGCGGCCTGCGATGCGGCGGGTAACTTGTCCGGAGTCACGTTGGCGCCGGTTTCCGACATCCAGACGAGCGGGCAGTAGTTGAGGACAAAATGCTCCCGAAAAAATGCGTCTGGACTGCCAAACCGGCTGGCGAACAACCCCCACAGCCGGCGGCCACTCACTTCCGAGCGGGTGCATTCAAAGCCGGTGATCGGACGTTTGGGATGCTCGATGGCCGGACGTTCCACGCGACCCGAGATTTTCAGCCAATCACGAACGGCAGCGATCTCTCCGAACGGCACGCCCGTCTGCGTCATGCCATAGGGCCCGGGGTTCATGCCCATAAACACGACGCGCTTTCGGCCGCGCCCGTAACGCTCCAGATATCGGCGGTGCGGATCCCACGCGTATCGAAGAGGATTATACGTGCACGCGACCGGCGGACCAAACGTGAGTTGGTCGACGGCATCGCGAAGCTGTTCAGCCAGGGTGACGAGGCTCATGAGGTACAAATCGGTCCTGCCGCCTTGAAGCCGATGTGTTCGATCATGCGGCCGACATCGAGATTGCCGCCGCTGAGGATCACGCCCACTCGTCGTCCCTGAGTTCCGGGCAAACGATGCGCCAGTAGCGCGGCGAGGGGAACGGCCGCGGAGGGTTCGACCACCAGTTTCATGCGCTCCCAAGCCAGCTGCATCGCGGCGAGTATCTCCTCTTCCGTGACCGTGACGATGTCGTCAACGCAGCCGCGGATGACCGCGAAGGTGAGATCGCCCAGTGCGCCTCGCAGTCCGTCGGCGATGGTTTGCGCGATCGGTGGTGGTGCGAGCCGGCCAGTGTGGAAGGAGCGAAAGGCGTCGTCTGCCCCCGCGGGCTCCACGCCGATCACCTGCGTTCCGGCGAAGAGGGCCTTGGTGGCCACAGCGGTGCCTGAGAGCAATCCACCTCCGCCGACCGGTGTCAGGACAAACTCCAGATCGGGAACCTCCTCCAACAACTCGCACGCTGCGGTGCCCTGGCCGGCCATCACGGCGACGTCATTGTACGGGTGAATGAGCACCGCACCGCTCTGTTCGATCACCTGGGCCACACCTGCCTCGCGGGCTGCCAGGTTCGGTTCGCAAAACACGACCTCGCCGCCGTACGCCCGCACCGCCGCCTGTTTCACTGCCGGCGCATTCGACGGCATGACCACCGTCGCTGAAATGCCGCGCAGTTGTGCCGCTCGGGCGAGTGCGGCGCCATGATTACCCGACGAGTGCGTGACGACCCCGCGTTTTGCTTGATCCTCTGGCAGCGCCAACACCGCATTGGCCGCACCTCGAGCCTTGAACGCGCCAGTTTTCTGCAAGTTCTCGGCTTTGCAGAACAGGTGCGTGCCGGTCAGCTCGTCCCAAGAGGCGCTCGTGATCACTGGCGTGCGGTGCACGGCGTGCTGGATGCGAGCGCGGGCGGACTGGATGTGGTCAAAGGTGAGCGGCAGGGAAGTCGTCAAGGCGCGTCACGTTGACGACTCGTTGCTGCGAGTTCCAGCGTCAGGTGCAACTTCGCTCCACCGCCGTCCCTTAGGTCCTACGAGCGGCTGGCGAGAACCGCGGCGGCTCGGCGGGGTCGTTGGAGGGTGGCCGAAACCGATCGCGACGTTTTCCTGCTGGGGGCCGGGTTTTCCCGCGCCATCTCGGAGCATATGCCCTTGCTGCCGGATCTCGCTCGCGGCGTGCTCGGGCGTTTTCGACCGCGGGAGCGGATTCCTCCGGATGTGGCGGCCCTTGCGGAGGAGGATTTCGCTCACGCGCTCTCTTATCTCGAACATCCGAAACCCTGGGTCTCCGAAGGGGACAACCTGCGCCACCGGGGCCTCTTCCTGGAATTTTCGTCGGTCATTTCAGAACTCCTGGAAGAGGCGGTGCGCAGAACGGCTGGTGCGCTCGCGGGTGAGTCGCCGCACTGGTTGAAGCGCTTGATTTTGCACTGGCACCAGCACCGCTGCGGCGTGCTGACCCTGAACCACGACACACTCATTGAGACGATGGCGAGCGGGCTGGAGGTGGAAGGTGAGCCTCTCTGGACGCACTACATCTACCCGCCGCTGCTCACCGACGCGCGATTGCGGTCGGGCGATTGGGAGCCGTTTCCCGAGCGGGAGACCCTGCTGCTGTTGAAACTGCATGGGTCGACCAACTGGTACTACTCGGGACGGGTCTCCGCGTTTGGTGAACCGATTTATTTCGTCGCACCCCCACGACCCAACGGCGACGACGAAGCCCGATATCGGCGGCGGCTGCGGGCCGTCGCGGACAAGTATCCGTTTCTCGTCCCTCCGATTTACGATCAGTCGTCACTGCTCACGCATGAAACCATTCGTGCGCATTGGCTGCAGTCGGGACAGTTGCTCCGAAAGGCGCGTCGGCTCGTCTGCATGGGGTACTCGCTGCCGCCGAGTGACATCATCATGCATCATTTCCTGCGAACGAGCCTCGGGCAGGACGTCGAAGTGGAGGTGGTCGACGAGAGCCGTGACGTAGTGGAAAACTACCGACACGCGCTCGGCGGGACTTCGGCGCAGGTCCGCGGCAGCTTTGCCGGACCTGGCGCGATCGAGCGCTTCATTCAGTCGCTTCAGGATTCGTCCGACTGACCGTATTCCGTCGCGACGAGGCAGCGCAGCACTTCGGCCACGCTCCACGCTTGCGCAATACAACCGCGTTCGCTGAACGGCGGTTCCGCGTCAAAGACCTCGCTGATGGAGCCGATGCAGCCTTCCTGAAGATGGGAGGCAAAGCCCTCGAGGAACCGATGGGCGCCGCGACGATCATCCTCGTTCACCTTTAGCCAGGCGTCGATAAACGGGCCGATCAGCCACGCCCACACCGTGCCTTGGTGGTACGCCGCGTCTCGCGACCGTAGATCGCCCGTATAGGTGCGCTTGTAGTCTGGATGGTCAGGGCTGAGCGAGCGCAGTCCCATTGGGGTGAGGAGCTTTTCTTCCACCACACGCATCGTCTCTGCCCAGCGCTCTCGTGTGAGGACCGGGTGCGCTAGCGCGATCGCCAGAACCTGGTTGGGCCGAATTGCGGGATCGTCCCCTTGCTCTCCGTCGATCACGTCGAACAAACAGCTCGTCGCCGCATTCCAAAAACGGCGATTGAATGCGGCTTGGGCTCGATCCGCATGTTCATCCAGGACGGCGGCGGCCGTGACCTGTTCTTCGTGCCGCAGCCATCCGGCCATCAGACGGAGCGCGTTGTACCAGAGCGCGTTGATCTCAACCGCCTTTCCGCGCCGTGGTGTGACCACCCAGTCACCTACTTTTGCATCCATCCAGGTGAGTTGATAGCCCGGCTCACCTTGTCGCAGCAGACCGTCTTCGGGATCGACGCGAATGCCGAACCGCGTCCCGCGCAGATGAGCTTCGATGATTTCCCGCAGCGTCGGCAACAGCGTGCGTAACGTCTCCCGGTCGCCGCTGTGTTGCACGTAGCGATGCACCGCGTGAAAGAACCACAAGGTGGCGTCCGCAGTGTGGTAGAGGCCGTCGTTCCGGCCTTCGGGAAACATGTTCGGGAGCAATCCGTCGCGGACGTAGTGCGCAAACGTGCGCAGGATCCACGCGGCTTCCTGATAGCGCCGCGTGACCATCGTCAGCCCTTCCAAGCTGATCATCGTGTCGCGTCCCCAGTCGGTGAACCAATGGTAACCGGCGATGACGCTGCGCAGCTCATCACCGGAGGCACGGGCGCGAGCACCATCGGCTACACGGCCAACGGGCGAGATGATAAATTGATCTGCCGCCAGCACGAGGTCCGCCGCCATGGACGGACCATGTTCCTGTCGTGCCACCCGAAGCAGCCGCTGCCTGCGCTGTATTTCGGTGGCCAGCGCTGCGGCTGGCTCGAGCGCCGAAGCGATGTGCCACTCCTCGGTGGAGGCGATGAGGGTGACCGTCCGCTCCGGCGGAATTTCCAGCGAAAAATGGCCGGGCATCCACAACTCGCCTTGGGCCTCGTACCCGCGAGCAGCGTCCCGTTCGTAGAACGCCGGGCGCGTGACGCCGCAGTCGTACGTAAATTCGGCCGATGGAGCGTCGAGCAGAAGGCGCAGCGGCGGAAACGGGTGGGGCGCGTGTATTTCGAAACGAGTGCCAGTCAGTTCAACGCGGTATCCGCTCGGCGGCCTGGTTGCGACGCTGCTTTCGAATTCCCGGAAATGCACTGCCGGCGTGAGTCGGAGGCGGCAGTTCGCCGGGCCCGTCAGCAGGGTGTACTGCAGGTGCACGGTGTTCTGCAAATGCGGCATCAGTATCCGCTTTTCCAGCACGATGTCACCCCAGCGATAGCGCCAGACCGGCAGGTGGTGATCCAAGTGAAACTCCTCAAGGCACGGCGTTCCCTCCGGGGCATCCTCTGTGCCAGGTGCGGCGCCGCCAAAGACCCGGCGGGCGCCGTCGGGCGTTTCGAATGCCTCCAGGACGTGGTTGAGCATCACCACGCGGCCGAGCGGGGCCGGCAATGCAGCTACGAGCATTCCGTGGTAGCGCCAGCTGAGCGCGCCGGCGACAGTGGCCGATGCGTAGCCTCCGAGCCCGTTGGTGACAAGCCACTGTTGCTGGAGGACGTGACGCTGTGCGTTGGCATCAAGAGTGCGGACAGGGATCGGACGCATGAAGCTTTCAATCGGCGGGTTCGTGTTCGTCGCAGGGTTCGAGCAGCACGGCACTGTGGGCGCCGACGAACCAGCCCGCTTTGCGTTCCGGCGTCGTGTAGCCATAGCCTCCATACACCGGGTCCTCGCTGCACCAGCGCACCGCCCAGCCACAGCCGGGTGGTGGCGCGAGCAGCGGTTCCGCGGCCGGAGCGTACCAAGTGTCGGTGCCGAGATTCAGCAGGAGCAGACGGTCGCCGCGCGCGCCGGAGCCGAAGAAGCGAATCACGAAGCTCTGCGCGCCGAGCACGGCGCCGTCGAGGCGCTCTGGAGCTCGGATCGACGGAGTCTCCCGTCGCAGTCCCAGCAAATCCCGGTGAAGCCGATAGATTTCCGCGTGCGATTGCCGCTCCTCGTGGTTCAGCTTGCAGCGCTGGAACGTGGACGGTTCGCCCGGATCAGCCAGCAATTGGCGGCACGACTCCGTGGCAATGGCCGAAAACTGGCAGAGAAACTCGCAGCGCCCGGCCCGGACCTTGGCCCGCAGTTCCTCCGGGTGGTCCGCAAAGTAGAGGAAAGGGGCGGACGAGCCGAACTCCTGACCTTGGAAGAAGAGCGGCGTCTGCGGCGAAAGCAGCCACAACGCGGTCAGCGCTCGATGCTGCGCGGGGCTGGCGATCTGGTGCAGCCGTTCTCCGCGCAGGGAGTTCGCCACCTGGTCATGGTTTTCGAGAAAGGAGACAAACTGAGTGGGCTGGAGATCGAGCGATGCCGACCCGCGGCGTTGTTTCTGCCAGGCGTACCATTGGCCTCGATACAAGAAGCCGTATTTCAACGCGGAGATAAACTCCTGCGGAGTCGCCCGATAGTCGCGGAAATAGGCATCGGTGCGCCCGGTCGCGGCGACGTAGGCGGAGTGGTGAAAATCGTCGTTCCACAGCGCGTCCAATCCGAAGCCACCCGAGGAAGTAGCGCGGACCAGCACGGGCTGCTGCGGTTCGTTTTCGCCGACGATGTAGATGCTCCGCTCGCCACCCGCCGATTTGGCGGCAGCCGTAATTTCCGTGAGGATGTGAGTGGGAGAGTCGTCGAAGATCTGCTGCGTCGCGTCGAGCCGCAGGCCGTCGAAGTGATATTCATCAATCCAATACCGCGCGTTGCTGATGAAGAACTCACGCACCGCGGAACGGTTGGGACCGTCGAAGTTGATCGCGTCTCCCCATTCGCTCTTCCGAGTCCGGCTGAAGTAATCGGCCGCAAACTGGCCGAGGTAGTTCCCTTCGGGGCCGAGGTGGTTGTAGACCACATCCAGAATCACCATCAGGCCAAGCGCGTGCGCTCGGTCGACAAAGGCGCGCACGTCATCCGGGTTCCCATACAGGCGGGTCGGAGCGAACAGGTTAACCCCGTCGTAGCCCCAGCCGAACTCTCCGGCAAAGTCCGCAATCGGCATCACCTCGAGCGCGGTGATGCCGAGCTGTTGCAGGGGCGGCAGTTGTTCCATCGCGCTTCGCCACGTGCCTTCAGGGGTGAAGGTGCCCAAATGCAGTTCGTACAAAACGCGCTCCACCGGCGGTCGCCCGCGCCAGTTCTGGTCACTCCATTGGAACGTGTTCGGATCGACAATCTCCGAGGGGCCGTGCGGACCCTCCGGTTGGAAACGAGACGCTGGGTCAGGCAAGCGGCCGGCGGGCGTACGCAGGCGATAGCGCCATCCGGCGCCCGCACGGGCTGTCCATCCCGAGAAGTAACCTTCGGATTCCCGTTGCAGCGGCAGCGGTGCTTCGCCGGCTGGGCTCTCCCACTCGACGCTCATGGTCGGCACGTCGGGAGCCCACACGCGGAAGTGCACACCACCCGACGACAGGATCTCCGCGCCGATTGGTAGACGCCGTTTCAGAGCCGAGGCGTTCGATCCGCGATCGTCGCGTGTGTTTAAGCTGGCCGCGTCTCGAACACTTTGGGCTTCCATGTGGGGGTTGGCCTCGTGCGCCGATGCGGACGCTCGCGAGGTCGGAAACCTGCAGACAGAGGCGGAGCCGTGTGGTGCGCGCGCTGCGTCAACTTCGGCGCAACCAGCACCCCTTCCACAGCTTGGCCGCGCTCGCTCCGGAAAGCCATTCCGGGGCGAACGGCTCGCGCCATACGGCGCTCAACGCGCCGGCGGCCACACGGGAGCGAAGCCGTACTTTTCGAGAAACACGCCGTCGCCGCGCGTGAACTGGCGGAGCCACGGTGGCATGGCGTAGTACTTCTGGGCGATGGGTTGCAGCACGGCTTCGCGGTAGGCGTCGTAGCGGAATCCCTGGCCACGCAGGATGTGAAACGAGATGCCGTGCAGCTGCGGATCCACGCGCTCGGCATGGGCGAACCACCGTTCGCTTCCCTCCAAGTCTTCGAGGTCGTCCGTGACGATCAGGATGTCACGACCGTCCAATTCGCGGAAATCGGTGATGAAGTCGTCCTGCCGGCCGTGGAAAGAGCCGAGGCCAACCACTGGCACTGGCTCGTCGCTGAAATGGGCGAGCAGCGACGATTTCGAATAACTGGGGGTCCCGAGCAGGTGGCCTTCGCGATGCTCGTTGATGACTGCGAGGACTTCCGCGGGACGGAGGCTCAGCAGGATGTTGAAGGCGCTCTTATGCCCCGCGATCCACGAGAGCGGAAGAAACGGAATGCAGAAGCCGAGGACGACCGGCACGGCGGAGTACAACGCGGTCGGACGAATCAGCCGGCGCAGATCCTCCGGGGTGAGTCGCGCAAACAGCGCCGGGTACAAGAGCGGGTAGTACGCGAGCACCCAGTGCGCGCCCACTTTGCGCAGGAACGAGATCGCGAGGAGCAGTCCGATCGGGACCACGAACCCAAAAAGGAATACAGCCGGACCGTTGGGCAACGCGGCCCACTGTTCGCGCCAGCTTTGCTGGTCGGCCCGTCGACGCCGTATCAGCGCCCACACGACGGCAGGACCCGCGAAAGCCAGCAACACGGCCATCAACAGCAGCGGCGGCTCGAGCGAGAAGCCCGCGGTCTTGTTGCGGGTGAGCAGGTTGAAGAGAATGTTGGTCCAACCGTGCGTGTAGTTCCACGCCAGGTTGACGGCCACCCCAGGCACGATCCCGAGCAGCATCCACAGCCGCTGGCGCCCACGGCCGAGCAGCACCAGGACGATCAGGAGCGCGGCGAGGTACTTCGACAGAATCGCCAGCCCGATGAATACGCCGACGAGGAGGAAATCGACGTCGCGACCGCTCCGTTGCCCGCGCACGACGAAGGCGACCGCCAGGATGGAGAACAGCAGCTGCGGTGTATCCGTGGTCGTGAGGACGTTGAGCAAGTTGATCGGCGAGACGAGGTACAGACCCGCCGCCCAAGCCGCCTTGGTCGGGTCGATCGGACGCAGCAGTCGCCAAAAAATGAAACCCACCGCCTGCGAAATCAGCACGGCCGGCAGTCGCATGACCCAGGTCGCTTCACCCAACTGAAGCATGAATGCCAAGAGCCAGCCTGTGACCGCGCCGTGGTCATAGTAGCCGTAATCCAAGTGCCGGCCCCAAAAGACAAAGTAGGCCTCATCTCCGGTAAACGGCAGCACGGCCGCCAGCAGGAGCTTGACGGCAAAGGTGGCCCAAAAAAGGCGCCAGAAGGAACGGCTCGAATCAGAAAGACGGGTCGTCGACACGGGTGTGAGCTGCCACGCTGGCCCGACAGCGCCAGCGGTGTCCAGCGCCATGCGAACGTCACTCGGTGTGCGTTGACGGCCGGATCGGCTGGTCGTCCGGAGGCCCGTATTTCACGGGATGCGGGCGGCTGCCCCTCTCCCTCATTTTAGCTCCAGGCTTTGGCTGCGAGCGACTCCAGCCACGTCACCACACCGGTGGCGGGGGTCACCGAAGGTGCGAGCTCTCGAGCGCGTGTGGCGAAACCCGGCCTTTCCAGCAGGGTCCTCAACCGCTGGGTCGCACGACCAAGGCGACGGTAAGGCAGGGCGAGGCCGAACCCAAGCCGCTCGGCGCGGGCTGCGTTGTCAAACTGGTCATACGCGCGCGGAATGATCAGCTGCGGCAGGCCGGCGCGGAGCGCTTTGGTGAGCGTGCCGATGCCGCCGTGGTGCACGACGGCGCGGCAGTAAGGAAAGAGCGCCGCAAAGGGAGCGTAGTTCAGGCGCAACATGTCCCCGCTCGGGCCGGCGCCAAGATCATCGAGGCCGGGAGCAACGAGGATCCCACGCACGCGCAAGGCGCGACAGCTCGCTTCCGCAGCGGCCAAGAAAGCGTCCGCTTGGTAGTTGGCGCTGCCATGCGTCCACACAACGGGTGGAGGCCCGGCGTCGAGGAACGTTTGCACATTCTCCGGTGCAGCCAGGCGCGGCGTTTCAGTCTCAAGCGGAAAACCGAACTGCTTCACCTGCGGCGGCCAATCGGGTTGAGGCGGAGCGAACCACGACGGGAAGAGGGCGGCAATGCCGGCTCCGCTGTTGAAGACGTCACGGTAGAAGGAGTGTACCGAAGGCAACCCGAGCGAACGTCGAAATGTATTCAGTTCCCGGAGCGGCTGCGCATCCAGCGCGTAGTCCACCGCGCGAAAAAACAGGCGCAGCGCGGGCGCGGGCCAGCGGCGCAGCCATCCGAGTCCGGGACCGAGCACCGGCAGGTCACGCACCGAGCGCAGTGCCGCCGGCTGAAGATGCACCCGCACGAACGGTTTGGCGACCACCTCGGCCGCGAGCGAGCCGGCGAGAGCAAAGGTGGATCCCACCACCACATCGGCTTGGGCAGCTGATGCCAGCAGCGATCGCGTGCTCTCGGGCAGCGTGCGTAGCACAAACTCCAACAACAACCGGGAGCCCGCGATGCCGTTCCAAAGTTGGGGATGGTTGACGAGTTCCTCGAGCTGTTCCGCTGTTCCCACCGGCACGTGAACGTGGCCGCGCTGAGTCACGAACGGCGCAAAATGAGGATTGGTCGCGATCTCCACGGAGTGTCCACCGGCGCGCAGCTGGTCGGCCAGGCACACGAAGGGCGCGACATCACCCTCGCTGCCCAATGGCACCAGCAGAAAACGGAGCGGGCAGTCGCGGCGCATCACGTCAGCATCCGGCGTTTGTTCGTCGCGCGGAAATGGGGAGACGAAGTAACCAGCGTCGCGTCTGGGCGCGGTGGGCCGACCGGTTCGCTCCGCGACCCGCGAACAGGCCCCACCTCAAAGGCGGTCGAGCGGCAGCGCTTCGACGATCGCCCGGAGTCCGCGCCAGCCAAGGATCGCGTCGAGAGCCACGGCTTGGTGCACAAGCACAATGGTCCAGAAGATGGTCTGGAAGGACGTTTTCGCATTCTTGTGCCGCAAGGTTTGCTGCGCGAGAAACGCCCCGGGCCAGCCACCCAGGATCGCCCAGCTCTGTAGGGCAAATTCGGAGACGCGCCAATCCCCGCGCCGCGCTCGTTGTTTGTCCGCCCGATACGCGACGTAGGTGAGGCCCGAAACCAACAGCAGGATGCCGGCCGCCCAGCCTGCGCCGCGAAGGCCAAAATGCTGTGTCGACGCGCCGAGCGGCAGGAGTACGAGGAGGAGAAGCACCACCCACAACCATCGCCGGTTGGCCCGAGGTGGAGCACTCCGACGTGCGGACTGAGGGCGGGAGCGGGCGGTGGAGGCAGGCGATTGGGACATGGCGGGTGCTCGCGGGAGACGAAAGACCGACCCGCTCGAAGGCAACGCAGCAGACGCGCCTCACCTCCGGTCGACCGATGGGGGCGTTGAGGTCTGCTCTGTCTCGCCGCGCGAGAGCGCCAGGTAAACGCCGTTGCTCCAACCGAATCCATCCTGCCCGGGATACTCGCCGCCGCCGGCTTCCAGCTCGAGGTTCTCCACGTTGTACTTTTCCATCATCTTTCCCGTACGTTCGAAAACCGTGCGGTTAAGTTCGAGCCACCTGCGGGAGATCTCTCCAGCGAGCTGACGGTGACCGTAGCGCCGAAGGCCATGAATCGTGGTCCACTGAAGCGGCGCCCACCCATTGGGCGCGTCCCATTGCTGACCGGTGTTCTTCAACGTGGTGACGACACCACCGGCCTTGAGGAAATCACGTCCGATCACGTCGCGAACCGCTTTCGCTTGGGCGGGCTCAGCGAGCCCGACGAAGAGCGGAAACACGCCCGCCAAGGTGCGCTCGGCACTGCGTTGTTGTGCGCGGATGTTGTAGTCGCAGAAGAAACCGTCCTCCGCTGACCAGCAGTATTTGAGGATCGCCGCGCGGCGCGCGGCCGCGGCGCGCCCAAACTCCTCGGCGCTGTCCATCTCTCCGCTCGCCCGGCACGCCCGTTGCAAGGTTTGTTCCAAGGCAAAGAGCAGGCAGTTCAGATCGACGGGCACGAGATCCAAAGTTTGAATACTCGTCAGATTGCGACCGTCCCGGAACCAGCGGGAGCTGAAATCCCAGCCGCTTTCACACGCGCTGCGCAGGTCCCGATACACCTCCCCGGCGGATCGATCCGCGCGCGCAGCCACTTCCTCGTCGTGAACAAACGCCTCCGCCCGCGGCCGATCGCCCATGTCATAGTAGCGCTGCAAGACTTCCCCGTCCGGGAGACGCACCCGATGTTGCGTGGGAGCCGTTCGGTCGTTCCAGAACGCCTCTTCTCGCCGCAAGGCGGGCAGGTAGCGGACGTACACTTCGGGGCCGCGGATTTCCGCGAGCAGTTCGACCATCAACGCGAAGAAGGGCGGCTGCGAGCGCGTGAGATAGTACGCGCGGTTGCCGTTGGGAATGTGGCCGAACGTTTCGAGCAGGTAGGCGAAATTAGCGACCATCGATTCGATCAACTCCGTTTCACCGCTCTCCCGGAGCCCGAGCATGGTGAAGTAGGTGTCCCAGTAATACACCTCGCGAAAACGCCCTCCTGGCACCACGTACGGGTGGGGCAAGGGCAGCAAGGAGGAGCCGGCCACGGCTTGATCGGGTGCGCGTCGGAGACGTGGCCACAAATTGTGCAGGTGCTCAATCAGGGATGCGTTCGGCTCGACCGCCAGGTCCTGCACCTCCGGCAGCAGGAAGTGCGTTTGCACGAAATCGCAGACGTTGAAACTGTCGTCACCCGCGCGTTGTGCCCGCTCGTACTCCTCCAGGATCGATGGGATGCTCGTGCGCGGAACCGCGTCTGCAAAGGTCTTCTGATCCGGGAAACAGCGCGATCGTTGCACATCGGCGAACAGCGGGCCCCACGCCTCGTCGGGGCTGGTTGGTGTCGGCGTCTGCGCGGTCGCGCCAGTCCACGAGGCCAGGGAGATCAACGCCAGCCGCAGCCACCGCAGCGGCCACCCTTCGGTCGCAGGCTTAGGGTGCATGGAAGCAGCCGTGCGCTATTTTGAGGTGCGCAGGTGTGGACGGCGCGCGTCCATGTACTTCGCCACGTACCAGCAACTCGCCTCAATGCGCAGTTGTCGCGCCTCGGCCCAGTCCAACGCCTGCTTCACCAGCGCTTCCGCGAGCCCGCGGCCGCGTTGCTCGGCCGGGACAAACGTGTGGGTGAAATTCACCGTGTCACCAGAAAGTTCATACTCAACCACCGCGGGCCCGCTCTCCGTTGCCACCGAGAAGCGATGCCGGTCTTCTTCGTGCAGGATGTTCATGACGCCCATTCTAGGCGGGACCGGCGGAATTGCACGTCAGTCCCTGAGGTTGCGAGGCGCGCCCGCCTCTGAAGCCGGCGGGGAAACCGCTTCCACGCCGAGTTCGGCGCGGCTATCGACCCGGAGTTGCCCGCGCGGCGGCGGCACCGGGCTGTGATGACTGATGTTGTTCCCGTCATTCGACCGCAGCCGCGTGAAGACGAGCGACGAAACGATCGTCATGCCGCCCAGCGCGAGGACCGCGTGGTGGAGCCCACGGATGATCTGGTCGGTGGGAATGGCCGTCATGTCGCCGATGAACCAGGCGGCAAAGAGTCCTCCGGTGGCCACGCCGAAGCTGAGGGAGAGTTGTTGGCTCGTGCTGGCGATGCTGCCGGCCTTGCTGGCGTCGTGATCGTCGACGTCGGCGTACACGAGCGAGTTCATCGACGTGAACTGCAGCGAACTGAACAGGCCTTGGGCAAAACTGAGGGCCAGAATGCCGATCACCGGCGTGTGTTCGTTGATGAAAACGAAGCTCATGATGGTCAGCCCGAGCAGGACGGTGTTGCCCATCAGGATCGTGCGATGCCCAAAGTGCCTTAACAGTGGTCGGCTGATGATCTTCATCGCCATCGCAGCCATCGCCTGCGGCATCGTGAGCAGCCCGGCCTGCCACGGTGCGTAACCCAAACCCACTTGATAGAGCAGCGGCAGGAGGAACGGCATGCCACCCACACCGAGCCGCGTGGCAAATCCGCCGAGCACGGACACCCGAAACGTGCGAATGCGAAACATGCTCAGCCGCAACAGGGGGGCGGGATGGCGACGTGCGTGCCACCCATACGCGGCGAGCAGAATCACCGCGGCAATCGCCATCAAGGTGAGCGGTTCGCCGGAGTGGTCGTGCTCGCCGAAAACCTCAAGCACGTGGGAGAGGAGCGCGACGCCGGAGCAGAAGAGGACGAAACCCACACGATCGAGGCGCGGCACAGCCGGGTCCCTGTAGTCGGGCATGTACTTCCGGGTCAGCCAGAGTCCGGCCAGCGCGAGAGGCACGTTGAGGAAGAAAATCACGCGCCAGGAGGTCACGTGGACGATGAATCCACCGGTCACGGGTCCGAGCAGCGGACCAAGCAGCGCCGGGATGATGACAAAGTTCATCGTTCGCAGCATCTCGGAGCGCGGGAAGGTGCGCACAAGCGCCAGGCGGCCGACCGGCGTCATCATCGCGCCGCCAATACCCTGCAGGATCCGCGCGGCGACGAGAGCCGGCACATTGGGCGCGAGGCCGCAGCCGAGGGAGCCCGCGAGAAACGTCCAGATCGCGAGCATGAAAATGCGGCGGGTACCAAAGCGGTCGGCCAGCCAGCCGCTGATCGGGATGAAGATGCCCAAGCTGATCGTGTAACTCGTCAGCACGCCCTTGAGGCTGAGTGGATCAACCTCGAGGTTGGCCGCCATCCGCGGCACCGCCGTGTTGACGATGGTCGCGTCGAGGTTCTCCATGAACAACGCGACGGCGACCAGCCAGGGCAGGTAGCGAAGCGCCGGTGCCCGCTCGTTCGAGCGAGGTGCCGAGTCAGCGGGACCGGGTTGGACCATGCGGCATGAGTAAGCAGTGATTTGCCGCCTGCAACGGTCGCGCGAAATTCGAACCACCTACGTCCACGCGCCAGCGTTCAGACGAAGAGCCGTCGCTGATCGGCGACGGAGCTTCCGGGTGCGCCGGGCGCCGGGTCACCGTAGCAAGGGTGAAACGACCCGCTCCCGCGCAGAGTGAGTGGTTGCGTGGCCCTCGGAACGATGCCGGCGAAGCGATTTCGGGTTGGCTCGACGCCGCCGCGAGAGCCGCCATGTTGGGTAAATGACTGCCCCGGCCGTTTCCCTTGGTTACGTGATCCTTTATGTCGAAGACGTGGCGGCGAGCCTGCGTTTCTATGAAGCAGCGTTCGGTCTGCCGCAGCGGTTCTTCCATGACGAACCAGGCAAGGCGTACGGCGAACTGGCCTCGGGCGAGACACGGATTGCTTTCGCCTCGCTGGCGGCGGCCCGCGAGCATTTAGGGCAGGATGTGATCGCCGCGTCGCCAGCGGCCGCTCCACTGGGCGTGGAGATCGCGCTCGTGAGTGCGGATGTACCTTCTCTTTTTACTCGCGCGGTCGAGGCGGGCGCTCAGCCGGTCCGTGAACCGGCCGTGAAGCCGTGGGGCCAGACGGTCGCGTATGTGCGCGACAACGCCGGGCACCTCGTTGAGCTCTGTACGCCGATGCCTTGAACGGCGGCAAGTCGTTCAGATCAACGGTTGACGGCTGGCCCCGATTCGGGGGCGAGCGGCGCGAAGACGAAGCGCAACCCGCGGGTATACGATTCCAGCTGCATGCCGGCGTGGCGTTCGCCGTCGATGATCCGAAAGTCGTAAGCCATTCCTGGATACGCGCGGTCGGCGATCCGGGCGTTGAAGCGCAGGATCGCTGAGAGAAAGTCCGGCCACTCATTGCCGCCGGCCGTGGCGTAGAGACGGACCGACACGGGTTTGCCGGCGCGGGCGAACGCCTCTTCCTGCTGGTTCAGATAGTCCTCCGCGACAAGGACGGCGGGAGTGGCCGCCACGTAGCCCTGAAAAAGTTCAGGCTGCGTGTACAGCGCGTTGAGCGTGAAAAGCCCGCCCAAGGAGGCGCCGGCGAGCACCCGGAAGGAGGGATCAGCCCGATACTCGCGCTCCACAAACGGGATGATCTCCGACGCGATCGTCTGAAGGAATTTGGCGGCCTGTCCGGAATCTTTTTCATTCCCGCCGAACGGGACGGGCGAGAGCTCCCAGCGGCGCAGGTTGCCGTAGTCGAGATTCTCTCCCGCGTATCCGAGGCCCACCGTGATAAACTCCGGCACGACCCGGTCGTACACCAGGGAACCATGAATCGACGTGATCTTCTGAAAATCCCAGTAGGCGTCCGTCACATACACGACGGGGTAGCGCCGCTCGGGGTTCTCGCGATAACTCGCCGGTAGTCCGATGTGCAGTTGGTAATGCCGTCCGTCCGCCGTACGTGGCAGAACGCGGAGTTCGGAGTTCGCGATCGTGTGCGGTGGATAGGTGCTGGTGTCGGCGGCGCTTGAACTCGGCGCGGTGACCGCGGCGAGAAGGGATGCGAATAGGACCGGGGCAGGAGGGAGGAACCGCATGGCTGTTGTTGGGGTGAGGAGGCTGAGGGAGGATCAGGGGCGAACGACTCGCCGCCGCGCCACGCGACGGCGTTTGCGCAAGCGCCAGCGTTGATGCGCGCTGATGATGAAACCGGCGCACGTCGCGGCGCCGCAGCGGCAGGGGTGCTGCAGGCCTTCACGGTAGGTGTAGCCGTAGTCGAACGTGAGTTCCTCGCCCGTCGCGATGTCGCGATTGGCGACGATCCAGATCCGGTCACGGTCGATTTCCGAGCGGCAGTTGGGCTCGCACGAGTGGTTGATGAAACGGGCCGGATTGTCGGCGTATTCACCATCCAGGGCATGGCGATCGTTCAGCTCGAAAATGTAGACGCATGCGTCCTTGCCCTGCCGCTGGCGTTCCTGGCGCGCCTGCTCGCGGCGCTCGGCTTCGTCCCACGTAATCCGTTCGCCCACGTACTCGAGCACGCGCTCGCCAGAAGCAATGGGTGCACTCGCGTACACACCGCGGCCGTGAATCGACGACGCTCCTTCGATGATCCGGGCTGTTCCCGGTGCGGCGGGTTGCGATGATTGAGCGCTCACGAACGGATTGACGACGGTGATTCGGCCGCCGTCGAGGCTGTTGCGTGTCAGCTTCGCGCCGCCGAAGCGACGGCGCGCTGAATGGTCTCGACCGGTGAAGGACGCTTAGTCACGCGGCGCGTAAGCGCCCGGGAAGGGGGCGCCTTCTGGCCAGCCAAGCGGTTCGCGGATCCGTGCCGGCAGGGGCAGGCCGCCGTTCGCGCCCGGAAACGCCTGCAAAAGTTCGAAGTGGCCCAGTTCCACGCCGCGGAAAAGGGGTCCGCGATAATCGGCAAACACCTGTGCCTTCGTTTCGAACTTCGGCTGTACTTTGTGCAGTTGCCCCAGTTCGGTGACCGCGATCGTGCCGCTTTCGTTGTCGACCGGGCCCCAGGAGATCAGGGGCCCGGACTTGGGCCCGGCGCGGCGGACGTAGACGTTGCCGTCGAATTCCTTCACCTGGGGATCCTTCAAACGGTCGCGCACTTTCTCGCTTTGGTAGAAACGCACCAGCGGCTGCGTGAAGCTTTCGTCGGCGGCGAGCAGGTTGTTGACGAAGATGTGGCCGTGACGCTCGTGCACATCCGGGCCCGCGCTCGGGTGCCAGCCGAAGTGATCCGCCACGGCACTACGCTCGTTGCGCTCGAACGACGCGACACTGTTGTAGAACGTGTTTTGGTAGAGGTGCACGTCTGAGCTGTTGAGCACCCGCACACCGGGAGTGCAGTTGACGAAGACGTTGCCGGCGCAGATCGCCCCTTTCGAAATTTCGAAGAAGAAGCCATCGTTGGTGCGCTCGACCCAGTTGTTGACCACAAGGCCGTCGACGTTGCCGACGTCGTACCAGATGCCGCTGGCGTAGGGGTTGTCGATGATGAGGTTGTCCCGCACCACCACCCGGTAGGACTGGTTGAAGATCTTGATGGCGGAGGCAAAGTAGCCGCTGATCTTCTCGGCGCTGTTCGTGCGCGTAACGATGTTGCGCTCCAGCAAGACGTCGGCCGAGTCGACGACATACAGTCCCTCGGTGCCGCAGTCTGAGATGAGACAGTGGCGGAAGACGGTCTGATCTCCGCGGAAGTAGCCGGCGACGCGCGAGCAGTAGGAAATGGTGACATGCTCAAACCGGCTGCCGACGACCTCCTTGCCGAACTCGGACGGGTCCATGTGCCGCGTCGGCTCGGTGCCTTCGACCTCGATCGCGCGGTACGCGTATTGGGTGAAGGTGAGTCCGCGCACAATCACGCCCTTGCGATCGTTCTTCTTCCCGTGGACGTCACGGATGGTGCGGATGAGCGCGCTGTCGTGGGCGGTGATCTCCACCAGTCGGTTGGTCGGATCCGTTGCGAGGTAAACCTGCCCCGCCGCATAGTCGATGTAGAAGGCCTTTTCGTGCAACTCATGCTCGCCCCCGACGGCGCTGAGCAGCTCGCCGTCGATGAATACCATGTCGTTATTAAACAAATACAGCGGCGTCTGCCGGGCCTGGCGCTCCCGCCGCCACCAATCCGCCGGTTCGGCCGGGAACAGATGCTGCCATGACGTCCGCCACAGGCCGTTCGATTGCGCCACCCATTCGGTTGCCACCTGCGTGCCCTTGAGGACCGGACGCTCGTCGCCATACGGTTGCATCGTGATGCCCTGATTCAGCTCAAGGCCTCCCGTGCGGTAAGTGCCTCCACGCAGAATGATCGCGTCGCCGGTCACCACTTTCGGCAGGACTGCTTCGAGCGTGCTCGGGCGATCGAGCGAGGCGCCGTCAGCGTCCGCGCGCCCGTCCGGTGCCACGTAGTAGACCCGGTTGGCCGAAGGGATTTCGTACCGCTGCTGAAGGGGGCCGTAGGGTCCGCCGGAAGGCTGCGCGAGCGCGGCGGCGGGGAGGAGGAGCCCGGCCAGCAGCGCCGCCAGCAAGCGAAGAGGGGAGGAGGACGGCGGTTGCTCGGGAGAGGGGAGGTAACGGGGAATCATAGGCACAACGTCTTTGGGATGAGGCAGGTGGCCAGCGTGGCTCTTCGGGACGTTGAATGGATCCCGAAGTTGGTCCAACGATAGGGCGCGGACGCGTTTGACGTGCGGCAGAACGCCAATTGCCCTTCGCGTCATGCGCTTGCTTGTTTTGCCCCTGCTGCTGCTCGGATTGGGTGTGTCTGCTGGTGCGTTGGCCGAACCGGCCGACCGTCAGACGGATGGACGTGTCGCAGCGTCGTTCCTGGTCGCCCTCGGCCGACTGCCCGACGCGGAGGAGAGGGCTGATTGGAGCAACGGAGCAGAGAAGCCGGCGATGACCGATCTACTGCGCCGGCATCGTGAGCGGTTGCAGCAGGATGCGACGCTGCAGGAGCGGATTGCGGCCAAGGCGCGACGCGACGTTTATGGTGACACCACGGATGCGCGCGGCGCGGTGAGGCTGCCGGCCACGGCGACGTATTATGAACGTGCGCAGGCTCACCTGGAGACGCTGCGCCGTGATCCGGCAGCGTACGAAGCGGTGATTCGGCGCGCGTACCCGCTCGTGATCGGGCGCGAGGTGTACCCGGAGGAGGTTGCGTATTGGAAAAAATACGACGCGCTTCCGTACGTTCTGCTGGCGGCGGCGATTGAGAACTGGGCGCGTCGGAACCAGCCCGGGTTGATGGTGACGGCGGGTACGCCGACCATTTCCGAGCACAGTTTGTATCTGGACGCGGTGGGCGTGAGCCCGGCCGTCGCGGCTGAACTGCGGACTGAACTCGGGCTGCCGGTGCCGCTCTCCGGTGCGGGCGGCCGCAACCTGATTGCGCCGGGAGCATCGCAACTCATTACGAATGGGCACCGCCACGTGGTGGCGGCAGGCACCGTTTCCGCTGAGGTTTTTGTGGCCGTCCGCTGACATTTTGCTCCTGTCCAGCGGGTTTCCGTCGAAACCCGCGTGGCGCAGGTGCCGGTCAGGGTAACAGGGTTTTCCGGATTTGCGGCGCGCGCGCGCACTTCAGCGCCGAGGCCCGGTCGGGGGCGGGTTCGGTGACAGCAACCCTGAAATTACCCTTGGAATGAAGACACGTGTACTCGTGTTGGCATGTACGTTGGTGGCCCCTTTGTCGGCCGACGTCATCAACGGCAGTTTTGAAGACGGACTGACCGGTTGGACGAAGAGCGGCGGCGGTCTGACCTTCTACACCACCGACGCCAACGGTGAGCTCGATTTCGAGAACCCCGTGGATTACCCGTTCGATGTCAGCACCATTCCCATTTTCGACGGGTCTTGGAATATCGATGCGGGTGGCGTGGCGGGAGCCAGCAAGCTGCGGATCGAACATTACGGCGTGCCGCCTGAACTCTACGAATTCGAGGCGCCGAATGGCGACACGTACTGGCACTCACACACCCCGCCGCTCTGGGCCGGGTTGTATCAGGACATTCAACTCGCGGCCGGCGAAACGCTCAGCGGCTGGGCAGCATTCGACACCGAGGAGTACATTCCCACGTTCCGCGATTTCACCCAAGTGACCGTCAACGGCGAGGTGATCTGGCACAAACACATCAGCGACATCCTCGTGTACGACCCGGGACTCGATCTGTGGATCGTGCCGGAAGTGGTCTGGGAGCAGTGGAGCTTTCTTGCGCCGACAAACGGCATCTACCGGTTGCAATTTGAGCTGCACACCGACGACCAGGAGTACTCCCGCGCCTTCTTTGACGACGTGCGGGTGAATGGCGGTTCGGCAGGCGTGCCGGATGCCACCTCCACGGCCGCTCTGCTTGGTCTCGTCTTCACCGGTTTGGGCCTGATCGCCCGTCGCCGGATCAGCGGGGCCTGAGCGCGACCCACGCTGAATCAGCCTTGCGCCCGGGGTGCTCAGTGCCCGCCGGGCCTCAGGCGTTTTCAGCGAGCGTGATGCTCTTAGGCGCGCACGCGATCGGTCGGACCGACCTTAACGATGATGTAGAGCGCGTGGATGATGCCCGGGATGTAACCGAGCAGCGTCAGCAGAAGGTTAATCCAGAAATGTTTCCCCAAGCCGACCTGCAGGAAGACGCCCAGCGGGGGTAGAAAAATCGCGCAGATGATTCGGATGACGTCCATGGGACAACGTGCGGCCGAAGCGCGCCTTCCGCAAGTGGGTGCCCGGCTGATTCAGCCATAAGGTAAAGCTAAACAACTGGCGGCGTTCGTGCCGGCAGACGCGCGCAACCCTTGGCCACGAGTTCAGTCGAGCGGGCTGAGGAACGAGACGATGTTCCGGAGATGGTCGTCCAGTGGCACCCCGAGGTGTTCGCAGCCGAGTTGGATGGTGGAGCGGTCGATCTTGGCTGCGAACGTGGGCTCCTTCAGCTTCTTCTTAATCGAGCTGGGCTTCATTTCGCCGTAGCGGACAGGATTCAGGCGCCGATACGCGTAGAAGATGCCGCACAGCTCGTCGGTGGCCAATAGCGCGGCCGCGAGACGGGTGCGGGGCAACGTGGTGTAGCCGTTGTAGCCATACGCGTGCGCTTCCACCGCATGTCGCAGCTCCTCAGGGTAATCCCAGTCGTGGAACCACTGCAGCGCCGGGCCGGGATGAGCCTCGGGATGCGCTTCGAAGTCGAGGTCGTGCAGCAGGCCGGTGACAAACCAGAGATCGGCGTCCCCACCGAGCTGGCCGGCGTAGCCGGCGAGGGCGGTTGCCACCATGGTGGCGTGGTGGCGCTGGTAGGCGTCCTGAACGTGTTGTTCGAGGAGACGCTGGGCATCCGATCGGGAGGGCAACGGCATGGGGCGGCGAAGGGTGCGGGTTCGACGCTCAACCTCCGAAAACGATGCGGGTCCGGATGTCGATCTTCGACTCTGCGGCTTTGACCACCCTCTCCGGTTGCTCCAAGACCATGCCTCATGGACGCGCACTCCCCACGACGCCCCTTCCTGCTCCTCTTCCGTAACGCCGGCCCCGACGTGCACCAGCACCTCGATGACCAGCAGCGCGAGCAACTCGCCAAACAATGGAACGACTGGTACGACGGACTCGCGGCCCGCGGCCAGGTGCAGCATGGCCAGCCGCTGGAACTGGGAGGGCGCGTCGTCTCTGGTCCGCGCGGTGAGCGGGTCACCGACGGCCCGTTTGCCGAGGCGAAGGAAGTGATCGGCGGATACCTTTACCTGACCGTGCGCGACCTCGATGAGGCGACCGAGATCGCTAAACAGTGCCCCGGCCTACCACTGGGTCTCGTGGTGGAAGTCCGCCCCCTGGCCTCGGTCAGCCCGATCCTGAAGGACGTGTACGCCCGCCCGCCCGAGTAACGGCGCGGCGGGAGCCATGCCGCCAGTTAAAACGCGATCGCGACCGACTCGCGCGAACCGTGGTGCAGCCGCAGGCAGCGCCGCGAGAGTTCCCAGTCGATCGGTTCGATCGGCCGGTCCGATCTGTCGAGCAACTCGAAGAAGCGCGGGGCTTGCGGCAGGAACTCGCGCAGGGTTCGGGGCGGAGTTGCGCCGAGTTGCGACCAAAAGCCTGTGTCGCTCGCCGGGATGTACCGCCCGGTGTTGAACGAATCGTACACCACCACACCGTCGGCCACGTCGTCGGGATCCCGCACGGCGCCGCCATCGACAATGCCGAGCGTGAACCGGCGTCCGTTGTCGCAGCGCAAATCGATCCAGAAGTCCTCCAGCGAAACATCCCGGTGTAGCCGCACATCCACTACCGTGAGAGCCGGCTGCCGCTCGATCACGCGCTTCACCCGGTTGAGCTGTCCGTAGTAGCCGACGGGCAGACCCCAGTCGGGTGCCCAGGGCGAGGCGAGGAAAAGGGCCAGCCCTCCCGACAACCCGACCACGCAAGCGACGCGTCCAATCATTGTCGCGCGCCGGTGGACGGTTTTGCGCTCGATCCGGGCGCAGCAGGGAAGTTGGCGTCGGTCTTCACCTCCACGATCTGCTTGGTGTGACGCTCACAATGCGCGGAAATGAACAACAGCCATTGATACGCATCCAGCTGCTGGCCGAGCGGACTGTCGGTGGCATGGCCGCGAAGGTCCGGCGTATTCGCCAGGAATGCCAGCGTGCGTGCGCGCACGTCGCGAAACGCCTGCAGTGCTGCCTGCGGTGAACCAAAACGGTTCGTTGGCACCAGCGCCTCCGGCGCCTTTACCTTAAAGGAGCGATCCGCGATTCCTTGCAGGATCTGCCCGTCCAGTTCCGACACATCAACCGACTCGGTTCGCGCCGGTGCTTTCATCACCTGAGTCTCGACCATGCCGAGCATCTGCAGCTCGGTCGCGGCGAGATGCTCGACGACGTTGCCGATGGACCACCGATCCGGGCCGGGCTTGAAGTTCCATTGCTCTGGGGTCAGCGCGTCGACGGACGCAAGCAGCGCGGCTTGGGTCGCGCGCAGATGTTCCGTCGCGCGTTCTTTTTCAGCTGGGGTGAGTTCCTGGGCCAACGCAGCTGCGCAGCAGAGCAGCGAAAAAACACCGGCGACGGTAAGGCGTGTTTTCATGGGGTAGGCGGCGGCCGTGCGGGGCAGCCGGACTTTCGCTAGTTCAATGCGGTCCACGATGCAAGAGCCTGCGCGAGCGCTGGCACTCGGCATCTGGTCCGTCCTTTCGCCTCACCAGGCGACCGCCAACCCGCGGCTCTCCCGGGAGCGCCGTCCGCACGGCCTCAACCCAGGCTCAGGCCAGAGTGCGTTCCAGGAACACGTCAGCCCGGGCGAAGCCGTGCGCCGACGCGGCCTTGTCGTCGGGCACGAATCCATGCCGTCGATACAGACGCAGTGCGGGTTCCAACCGCGAGTTTGTCTCGATTTTCAGACGCTGGGCTCCGCGCCGCTTCGCTTCATCGATGACCGCACGCATGAGTTGATCGCCGATCCCCTGGCCGCGCATGGCTTCGTCGACTGCCATCTTGGCGATCTCGAAGATCCCCGCGCCGAGCGGCAACAGCGCCGCCGTGCCGACCACGGTGCCGTCGATCCGGCGGGCGAAGACGATGGCGCCACCTGCTTCGACAATCCGCTCGGGCGCTTGCAACACCTCCTCGTCGGCCGGCTCGATCTGAAAATGGGTCTCGATCCAGGTGCGGTTCAGGCGGGCGAAGTCCGCCGCGAGTTCCGGTTGAAAAGGAATGATGTCCACTTCGGCCATGGCGTGCCGGATGCCGCGCCGCGGTCTTGGCGTCAACGGTAGGGCTGATGCAAGGCGACCGGCTTCGCCGCCGTCGTTTTGGCGCGCAGGCGGAGGTTGAGCATCTCCACCGCAAACGCGAAAGCCATGGCGAAGTAGATGTACCCCTTCGGAATGTGCCGCCCGAAGCTCTCGGCGACCAGCATCACGCCGATCAGGATCAGGAAGCTCAACGCGAGCATCTTCAACGTTGGGTGGCGGTTGACGAAATCGCTGATCGGCCCCGCGAAAACCAGCATGATCACGAGCGCAATCACGACCGCGGCGATCATCACCCAGAGCACGTTGGCCATGCCGACGGCGGTGATGACCGAGTCGAGGGAAAAGACGATGTCGAGCAGCAGGATCTGGAAGACCACGGCGGCGAAGGAGGCGCTTGCCAGCTTCGCCGTGGCGTGACCGTCTTCCACTTCGAGTTTCTCGTGGATCTCCATGACGCTCTTTCCGATCAGGAACAGGCCACCGATGAACAGGATGAGGTCCTTGCCCGAGACGGGATGATCCAGCACTGGCAGCGTAAAAAGTGGACGGGTCAACTGCATCAGCCACGCCACGCTGCACAGGAGCAGGATGCGCGTGATCATCGCGAGCAGCAGCCCAATTTTGCGGGCCCGCGGCTGCTGCTCTCGCGGCAGTTTCCCTGCGAGGATCGAGATGAAGATGACGTTATCGATGCCGAGCACGATCTCGAGGGCGGTGAGCGTCAGCAGCGAGATCCAGATTTGCGGGTCGGCGAGGTTCATGGGGGTAGGAGGAGGGAGGCGCGGAGGTGACGCTTCGTGCCTCCCCCGACTGATTCTCGCCGCAGACCGGGAAAGGTTCGGAGCGGATCATGAGCGGGAGCAGCGAACGAGCACCACGTTCCTCACAGCACGCTGACCCGGTGGAGCTTGTCAAACGGTGGCTGTTGGAACCCGTACCGTTACGAGCCAAACGCTGAGCGTGCTCGGCCCCGCGGGGGGCCACCGTGGGTTAGCGGGCTCCCGTGGACGGCGGGTCGGGCTCGTCTTTGTCCAGCAGTTGATCCGTGGCCAAACGCAAATACCCGCGGTCGATCAGCACCCAGAGGGCGATCCCCGCGACGCTACATCCAACCGCCGCCGGCAACAGTGCCCGAACGCCGAAGCGTTGATCCGCAAAGGCGCCGATGAATCCGCCCACGCCGAAGGCGAGGAACAGGGCGACGAGAAACCGCAGTTTGAACCAGTCGACCTCGCGGTGCCGGACCCAATGCCCGAGCATCACGCCAACGTCCGTCACCAGGCCGGTGACGTGGGTGGTTCGAATCGCCAGGCCGCAATAGCTGCTGCTCATCGCGTTTTGCAGCCCGCAAGCGAGGGCGACGACCGGCAGCCCGAGTCGGTGCCGGACGGAGAACAAAGCGGCGGCGACGGCGAGCAGCAGGCCTTCCATGAACAGGGCGAAACCGTACCGGCGGCTCGGCACCAGTTTCCGGGCTCCCACCATCAAGCCAGCAAGAAGCGCCCCAGCCAGGTAGCCCCCAATGATCATCAGTGAGGCCTGACTGTCGCCGAACTGGCCCGCCGCGAGATCGAGGCCCAGGTGCGACACCGCTCCCGTCATGTGGCTGACCGGCGTATGGAAGAAGCCGAGAACAACGGAGTTGATGTAACCGGCCGTTCCGGCGAGCGCGAGCGCACCCGGCGCCAGATGACGGATCACCTGCGGCGCACGGCGACGATCAACCGGTTGTGGGTACGAGTAGGGCATGAGACGAAATGACCAGCCTCTCGCACGCCGCGCTCAGGTGCAAGCGGCTGGCGCCGCTGCGGGTTGATATTGACGTGGCACCTCGCTCAGCCGCGTTTCAAAGCGCTGGACGACTCGCCGCCCCGGAGTGGCTTACGTTGCTCCCGCAAAACCCGGACCCGCGAGCGGTGGATTGCCTTCGGGAGGCACCGGCTCGAGCAACTCGGTGAGGCGGCGGCGCAGTTCGCGGACGTTGCCGGGCGCTCCAAGGACCAGCAGTCGGTCACCGGGCAGCAGCTGCTCCTGACCGCTCAATTGCGTGATGTGACGCCCGTCCCGCTCGATCCCTGCCACCAGCGCACCCGTAACATGCAACGTGCGCAGGTCCGCCAGCGTCATCGCTTCACGTAGGGTGGGAGGGACCGCAATCACTTCGAGGCGCGCGTCCGCGAAACCCTCTTCGCGGTTCTCCGTCAGCCGCGTGAGCTCTTCCGACACTTTTGCAATCGAGTCCGGCGAGCCGAGGAAGAGCAGGCGATCGCCCGGGTACAGCCGCTCACTTGGACTGGGCGCAATGATGACGTGCCCACCACGGTCCAACTCCGCGATCGAGCAGCCGAAACGTGAACGGATGCGCAGCTCGGCAATCGTCTGGCCGGCGCACGCGGCGCGTTCGGGGAGCTGCAATTCCTGGACGTTGATCGGCCAGTCTCCGGACGTGCTTAGCCAGCGGCGGGGCTGGCTGCGATCCCCGCTGGTTTCGAGGACCGACTGCACGTTGTGCTGCCACTGGCTGTGCCAGTAAATCAGCCGCCGCGAGAACACTGCGACCATGATGATCAACGCCAGGCCCAGCACGAGCCACGTCAGCGGCGGCAGCATCCCCAACGGCAGGATGTTGAGCAGCCAGTAACCCAGGGCCAGCGCCGCCGCGATCTTGAAGCCGAATTCGGCCACCCGAGGCGACAGTCGTGCCCGCATTGATACGATCTCGGCGAAAATCAGCGAGAGGGTGCTGAGATTGCGCCAGATCGCGACGATCGGAATGACCGCGAGCAAACCCAGCAACGTCCAGAAGGCCGCGGCCAAAACACCCGGGTTGAGATCCTCGGCGAACTTGCTCTCGCCGATCGACGCAAAGATCCGCTCGGAGAAGGTCAGCAGGCCCGTGACAAAGAGCATCTCCACGCCGATCGCCAGCGCGCGTCCCTTGCTCAACCGCCACCACATGGCTCCCGCGCCGGCACCGCCGAGCTGAGTCACCCAATCGTGGTAGCCCTCGAGCCCTCGCTTGAGCCAGGAGGGTTCCAGCCGGTCCATGAAGCGGAGGATCGATGGCGCGAGTCGGTTCAGCGGCGGCGCAAGGAACACCGTGAGCACCGAGACGCCGACGGCGATCGGATAGTACGCCGGCGGGAGCACCGCCGCGCTGACTCCGAGCTGGGCAATCAGGAAGGAGAACTCGCCGATGGGCGTCAGCCCGAGGCCGGCGCGTCGTGCATCCGCCGGACGAATACCGACCAGGATCATCGCGATGGCGGTCGCCACCGCGCGCACGAGCATCATGCCAAGGCCGAGCGCGAGGATGGTCGGCCAGACGTCGACCATCAGACGGACGTCGATCATCAGGCCGATCGAGACGAAGAACACGCTGCTGAACATGTCGCGCGCGCCGGAGAAGGCCCGTTCCACGCCGTTGCGCTGCGGCATCTCCGCGATGATCGCGCCCAGCAGGAAGGCGCCCAACGCCAGCGAGTATCCGGACTTCACGGCGGCCAGTGCCACCATGAAGAGCACACCGGCGACGATGATGGTGCGCAGTTCGGGGTCAGCCCGCGAATCGAGGCGGCGCAGGAGCCGCGGCACGAGCGACAACCCGAGCGCGATCAGCAGCACGACGAACGCACTCATGCCGATCAGCAGTCGCCCGATGTCCGCCGACTCGACGCCTTGCACGCCGGTGCGTGTGGCCAGCACCGCCAGCATGACGACCGCCACGACGTCCTCCATGACGGTGATGCTCATCGCGAGTTGCCCGGCCGGTTCATGTGACAGCTTCAGGTCTGCCATCACCTTCGCGATCACCGCCGAACTGGACACCATGAACATCGCGGCGATGAACAGGCTCTGGTTGGTCGACCAGCCCACGCCAATGCCGATCAACCGCGTGATGTTGAGCACGAGCAGCGCGCCGAGGATCGTGGCGATGAAGACGCCTGCGCCCAGCTGGCGGAACTTGGACAGGCTGAGGTTGAGCCCGATGGCGAACATCAGAAACACCAGGCCGATCTGCGAAAGCGTCTCGATACGCCCGATGTCGATCAGGAGCGAAACGGGCGGCGTGTAGGGCCCGATCACCATGCCGGCCACAAGGTATCCAACAATAACGGACAACCCGATGCGCTTGCAGAGCGCACCGGCCACCCCGGCTGCGAGCAGCACGATGGCCAGGTCCTGAATCAAATTTATGCCTTCCATGAGCGGAGAACGGTATGAAATGGGGCGGGGCGGAGCGGCCCAACGCTGGAGGTACCGAGAAAGCCGCCACGCGCGGCGGTTCGACCAAAAGAACGGGCGTTAACGCCTGCTCAAAGCAGGAGTACCGTCGCCGCCAGGACTTCTCGTCGCAATGCCGCCGCCCCGTCGGGCGACACCGGCAGGTCGACCTCCGCCCGCAAACGGGGCCGGTTGAGGCTGGCGATCCGGACAGCTGCGTCCGGCAGGAGCACCAGCGGGCGTTCGCTGCGCGGCGTACGCGGTTTCTCCACGGTCGGCAGGCTGAACATTTGTCCCACGTCGTGCAGATCGGCCGCGGCCCAATCCCCGCAGACCGGAGCAGACCCGCCCGTCCAGGCCGTTGGCGTGATCAATCCGCAGGCGATCGCAACCGACCACGACGCGAGTCGTGAGAAGTTCAGGATCGGGCGGCAGAAGGGCGGCACACGATGGAAACACGCGCGGGCTTGACGGTTGTCAATCATCCGCCGCGGCGATCTCTCCGGTTTGGCCGAAGGGATTCGCCGATCGGCAGTTCCTCGGGAAAACGGCCGACGCAGCCGGGCGGGATCCGCGTGAAGTCACCGTGGTCGCGCTCCATCGCATGAGCTTGCGCCGGCAGATGGGTGGTGGCGTGTCGCCGGACTGCGCGCGGGCCTGGCGCTGGGCGGCTGGCTGGCCTTGTATTGATGCGCGGGGATACGCTGGCTGGTGTACAGCGCCGGCCATCGGATCCAGGGGCGGCTGGTGTCCCGTGCGGACGGCGTTATGAATATCGCTAGAAGGTCGTGGATCCGCGACTGCAGGATTACCGGCGACTTAGAGTACTGATTGGCCACGACTTTTGAATCGAAGTAGCGGATTGGCGGTCTGCAGGGATTGTGCACCGCTTCCTGTCTTCTCTCTTCCACTTCTGCACATGCGCCGTTCTCGTGGCATCCCTGCGCGGCGAAACAGTCGTCAGCCTCATCGGCCCGAGTGGATCCGTGCACGCCGGCGAGACCGTGACCGTAGAATGGGTTGCGCTGAACACCGGCACCACGTCCGCGTCGATCACCGCGCCGCGGACGCTCTCCGGTCGGCTGGTGCGCGACGAGGCTGCCCATCCAGTGACGCTGCGGCTCCAGCAGGCGAGTCCGGAAACGGTACCCCCGGGCGGATTCATTCGGAAGAGTTACACGCTTGAGGTCCCGCCCGATGCCACCGGCTGGTGGGTGCTCGAACTCGAGTCCAATGGCGGAGCACCGCTGCGGGCGGGGCTCGAAGTGCAAACCGTCGCGCCAATGCTTGCGGAGATGTCACCCACCACGATGGCACCGCGCGGTGCATCCGGCTCCAGTCGGATCACTTCCCTGGCCGATCCAGAGCCGGCCGCCTCAGCCATCGTGCGGACGTTTGCCGGCCGCATCGCTCCGCACGAGCCGATCTATTTCATCTATGGGCCGGACGACCCGGCTGCGAAGTTTCAGTTCAGTTTCAAGTATCGCGTGCTTACGCTCGACGACCCTCCAACCGGTTACTGGCCGGACTCACTGCACTTCGCGTTTACGCAGCGGAGCCTCTGGGACCTGCGCGGGGAATCGAGCCCGTTCTACGACACGAGCTACATTCCCGAGTTGATTCTCGAAGCGCTGGCTCCGGAGCGCGCCCCCCTGGGCGGGTGGTTGTCGTTCCTCGGTTATCAACTGGGCTACCGGCACGAATCCAACGGGCGCGACGGAGAGATCTCACGCAGCCTCAATCAGGCGTTTCTCCGGCCCGTGTTTGCAATCGGGCATCTCGACGGCTGGCACCTGCTGATCGCGCCCGAGTTCTACACCTACGTCGGTGATTTGGACAACAACCCCGATATAAAGGATTATCGCGGACACGCTGCGCTGCGGGCCATGTTCGGGAAGAACGATGGACCGTCCGTCGCAGTGGCGGCGTGGGCTGGACGCGATTTTGATCATCCCACCTACCAGATCGACTTGACCGTGCCGATCCGCACCCGGCTGCTCGATTTCCAGACGTATTTCCTGATTCAATACTACAACGGTTACGGCGAGAGCTTGCTGTCGTATCAGGAGGAATCCGATGTATGGCGCGCCGGCATCTCTCTCGTGCGCTAGACCGGGTTCACACACCGCCGGGACACCATCGCTCTCGTGCAGTCGGTTGCGGCCCGCGCAATGTTTCTTAGGGATACAGCATGAGTGACGCACCACTCCGCCGATCACCCCGTTGGACTCAACTCCGGTTAGCGCTCGTGGGCGTTTCCCTCGTTCTGCTCGGCTTGAGCGGCGTATCCACAGGGTGGACGCAGGCGCCGGGCAACGCGGAACCCGGGACCGACAATGCCTCGGCCACCGAGGCTGCGCCGGCCGACGAAGCGAGTGCGGAGCGTCCGACCGCGGATAATCCGGCATCCGGCGAAACCGCAACAACGGAAGCGTCGGCTAACCAAGCGGCAGCGACGACGGCGGAGACTGCAGCGGCGGAATCGGAGCCGACCGAAGAAGCCGTGGCCAAAGGGGAGGTGCGCGCGCAGCCGGAGGTACTCGAGGACATCGTCGACCAAGCCTTGCGGGTGGCCGAACTCCCCGCGTCCGGCAACACGCCGACGCACTTTACCGTGGCGGCTGGGTTTTTGTTGCTCGCGCTGATCTTCCGCTTCCTGCTGGTGAAATGGATTTTTCGCGGCCTGAAAAGGGTCGTCGACCGCACGCCATTTGAGTTCGACAACTACCTCCTGCCGCCGCTCGAGGCGACCGCGCGTACGCTCATCCTGCTGATGGGTGTGGTGGGCGCGCTGATGGTGCTCAAGCTGCCGCCGGCGGTGGAGAGCGCGCTCGAGGTGGGCTACGTCATCGCCTTCTCCCTGGTCGCGCTGGTGTTCTTCCTGCGCCTGGCCGACGCGATCCTCGACGATCTGCAACGCAAGGCGCGCAAACGACAGTTGAACGTCGTTGCCTTCATGCCGTGGATCAAACGCGTCGTGCTCGCGTTGATCTTGGTGATCGGCGTGCTGATGATTGCCCAGTCGCTCGGCGCCAACGTGCGCGCGTTCCTCGCCGGCCTCGGGATCGGCGGACTGGCTGTTGCGCTGGCCGCGCAGGATACGTTGGCGAACATCTTTGGTTCGGTGGTAATCGCCCTCGACCAACCGTTCCGGCTCGGCGAATTCGTCCAGATCGGCGCGAATGCCGGCGCGGTCGAGGACATCGGGTTGCGTTCGACGCGGTTGCGCACCGCACAGAAGAACCTGATCACGATTCCGAACAAGACGGTCGCGGCCGAACCGATCATCAACCTGACGCGTTTCCTGCAGCGGCGGGTGGAGCAGAACATCGGGCTGACCTACGCCTCCACGCCGGAGCAGATGGAGGCGATCGTGGAGGACATTCGCGCCATCATTCTCGCCGAACCGGAGGTGGATAAGAGCTCCGTGATGGTGCAGTTCAACGATTTCAAAGACTCCTCGCTCAACGTCTGGCTGGTGTACGCCACGACTGGGCCGGACTTCCTCAAACACCTGAAGCTGCGGCAGCGGATCAACCTTGCCATCATGCGTGCGGTCGCCACGCGCGGCCTCCAATTCGCGTTCCCGTCGCAATCCCTCTATGTCGAAAGCTGGCCGAATGGCGGAGTGGAGGCGCCTTCACGACTGGACCGGCCGGAAGACGAGGGCAACGCCCGCAATGCAGGCGAGCTGACCTGAACCGGCAGGACGCAGAGGATTCGGCAACGCCGGGCTGCCGTCTGCGTGAGGCGGCGCTCAGCGGGTCGGAACGCCCACGGCTCGACGCACCAGATTCGCGAGGCGGTTGCGAGCGACGCGATAGATGCGCAGCAGGAACCCTCCAGGGAACTCGGGATTGATCGGGACCTGCAGCAGCTCCGGCCAGAGCCGCCGCACGAGTTCGGTCGTGACCCGCTCCGAGCGCCGCACCTCGGGGCTCAACATCATCAATCGTTCGATGACCTCCCGGTCATTGTACGGGCTGAAGGTGCAGTGATGATAGTGATGGCCGTAGAACGACGGTCCCGCCCAGCAGCCGAGCCGCATCTCGATGTAGAAGGCATCCAGCACCTGTTCTGCTGTACCCTCAACGCCTGCCGACCAGGTCTCACCCGCCGCCAGCAGCGCCGGCGTCGCTGGAAGATGAATACGCTCGAGGATCTCGCGAACACTCGGAGGAGCGGTGTCGGTGTCCCGCCAAAGGTAGTTGCGCCCAATCTCGCCGGCCAGCCCTGTGATCCGGTACACGTCGCGGGGCGCGTATTTGCTCGTCGTGACGGTTCTCCACGTACCGCCCGCGACGCAGTACCCGGTGGTTTGAAGCCACTCCTCCAGGTCTGCCGGCTCCGGTGGAATGAACTTTCGAACCTGATGCCTGAAACCAAACCGCCGCGCGAGGTGCGCCGCGACTTCACAATCATTGCGAGCGCCCGTCCCGGGCAGACGTGTGGTGACAAAGGCCATGCGATCCCGAATGCGACGGGCGGCGGCGAGGACGATGCGGCTGTCGTGTCCTCCCGTGAGACTCAGCTCCACCGGTCCCAGCCGGGCAACCGCCTCCACGTTTTCCCTCAACCGTTCTGCGATCTCGTCGAGCAAGGTTTCGTCCTTCGCCGTCGCGGTCACCAGCGTCGGATTCCGCACCCGCTGGGCCGTGAACGTGCGTGAACTCAGACGGTGGTTCGGCAGCAGTCGGTGGACGCCGCGTCTGCCCGTGAGCCCGAACGGGTACCACACATCCTCTTCCGGGAGGTTGAGCGGATCCGCTTCCGGAGCCTCGATCAGCCCGGCGGTCGAGGCGACGACGTGCTGACTGGGCGAATACACCGCGCCGAGAAATCCGCAGGGATCCAGCTCCAACCCGAACTCGTCGCCGTCGGGATGCAAGTGCACCCAATGGCTCGCACCGGCAGCAGCCCAGCCGAGTTGCAGACCGCCATCCACCCCGGCTTTCACCGGCAGGTCGGGGCAATGGTACAGGCTCCAACGGCCAAACTTGCGCTCAAGCCATCGGGGCGGAGTTTGAGCCGGACGCTGCGTGGCGAGCAGGAATTGCTTGGAGAAACTGACCGCCGTCGGTGGGTGGGCGGATCGGGCGGCTGCGCTGGGGACAGCGCGGCCGCTGGTGACTTCAATCGGGGTCATGCAATGGCAGGCTTGCGTGGATACAGGCCATCGGGGGGTTGGAGTAAGACGGTGCGGATACCGTCCACTTGGGCTTGGCCACCGGATAGACCCGACACGGCGACAATGTCTAGTTCAACATCAGTCCCCGCTTGGGGGATTCACACCACGCTCCGAGCGTCGTCAGAGGAGAAACGAGCTCCATGGGGCGGATCCCCGTGGAGGTTTTGGGGCGTTCGGCGGACCCTCCGGTGAGGAGACTCCGTCCAGCCGGGGGCGCTCGGCGGACCTTTCGGCGAGGAGACTCCGTCCGGCCGCTACCCGTTCTCCCGACGTCATGCCGCTCTCACCGCGATCAGATCGGCGGCTCGGCGTGGCGATTCCGCCAAGCTGACTTAACGTCGCCTGCGCTTCATCACGCGCTCAGCGGGCAAACCGCGGCGGACGAGCGCCGCCATCTCGCGCATGGGTTCGTCAATATGCGCGAAGTATTTTCGGTATCCGGCGCAGAGGTGGTTGTGGTGGGGGTGCTCTTCCACTCGGGTGCGGACCCGATGTTTGGGGCAACCACCGTGGCAGGCGAAGCGCCAGCGGCATTGCAGGCACTCGGGGGCCAGCAGGCGTTGTTTGTCGCGGCCAAACGCGAGTTGATCCGGCGCCGCCAGAATCCGCTCCAGGGGAGTGGTCAGCAGGTTACCGCGGCGATGCGAGTGGTCGACGTAGTGATCACACGCGTACACATCGCCGTTGTGTTCGATCGCCAGCGCCCGGCCGCAGGTCTCGGCGTGGACGCAGAGCGGAGACGGCAGCCCCACCCAGGCGGCCAGCGCCGTGTCGAAGGCTTGCACAAAGACGCGCCCCACGTCGCGACGAATCCACTCGTCGAATACCCCGCAGAGAAACGTACCCCAGGCCGTGGCTGGCACGGTTTCGGGCGAGACCGACTCAAATAGCGAATCTCCGACGCATTCCGAACGACACGGCTCACTGCGTTCGACCAGCGGGATGAATTGGAGGAAGGTGGCGCCGGTAGAGCGCAGAAAACGGTACACCTCCCGAGGATACGGCGCGTTGGTGGCGGAGACCACCGTGAGCAGGTTGTAGTCGACCTGATGGCGTTGCAGGACCCGCAGGCCGGTCATGACGCGCTCCCAGGTCGGATGGTCGCCGCGGTCACGTCGGTGCTGGTCGTGAAACTCGCGGGGACCGTCCAGGCTCAGGCCGACGAGGAACCGCTCGCGGTGGAGGAACTCGCCCCAGGAGTCGTCCAGCAAGGTCCCGTTCGTCTGCAGGGCATTGGTGATGCGTTTGCCGCCGGCGTGCTGTCGCTGCAGCGCACAGACTTTTTCGAAGAAGGGCACGCCCAACAGCGTCGGTTCACCGCCCTGCCAGGCGAACTGCACTTCCGGCGTATCCTGAGAACCGATATACGCGACGATGAAGGCTTCCAAGACGTGGTCCGACATCCGCCAGTTGCGCGCTTCGGGATAAAGCGCCGTTTTCTTCAGGTAATAGCAGTAGCGGCAATCCAGGTTGCAAAGTGGCCCGGTCGGCTTTGTCAGCACGTGGAAGGGACGGCGCGGTGACGCTGAAGCGCCCGGAAACATGCCTTGAGCGTGACCGCTGCAGGCCGGGGGGCGAGGGGAGAGGCGTCGCGCCTTTTGGCAAAAGTTCGTCCGTTCTTGCCCTGCTGCCGCCGGTAACGGATGGGCGTGAAAGAGGATGGAGGTTCGGGTCGACAACCGTACTCTGGACCTGTGCCCCGTCGGCGCCTCGCCGTCCCGGGCTTCATCTCACCCCATGCCTCTCCTGCGCCCTTCCTTCCACCTGGTGGTTCTTGGTTTTGCCGTCGTTCCGTCGCTCGCGGCCGCGTCGTCTTCGCCTGATGCGATTTCGCCCCTCATGCAGCAGGTGTTCGAATGGCAGGTGGCGCATCCCTGGAGCGCGCTGCACGCC
>JAEWIY010000218.1 GCA_023386835.1 Verrucomicrobiota bacterium | reverse complement strand
GTTATGAAGACGCCGGAGACCTCCTGGGCCCTGAGTACGTGCTGATGTATATCCCCATTGAGCCGGCGTTCACCCTGGCATTAGAGACCGATTCCACGCTTTATGAATGGGCCTACGATCGACGGGTGATTATTGTCACATCACCCACCCTTTTGGCGACGCTTAAGACAGTTTCGACGCTTTGGAAGCAGGAACGTCAGGCTCGCAACGTACAGGAAATCGCCCGCCGCGGCGGGTTGCTGTACGACAAATTCGTCGGTTTATATAATGATTTGGAAACCGTCAGCCGCCAGCTCACCCGCACCCGGGAGGCGTTTGATGACGTTTTCGGCAAGCTCCGCACGGGGCGCGGAAGCCTGCTCTCACAGGTGGAGGAGCTTCGATCACTCGGCGCGAAGACCCAGAAACTGCTGCCGAACGCTGACGACGAAACCGGACCTTCCTCATGAACGTTCCACACCGCCCCTCGCTGCACGTCACCCAGCTTTACGTCTACCCGGTGAAGAGCTGCCGTGGGATCGCTGTCGACGTTCTTGAGTTCGACCCATTCGGCGCGGTGGCCGATCGGCGTTTTTTGGTTGTGGACGAACAGGGTCTGGCCGTCACCCAACGAAGCGACCCGGCTCTGGCCACCGTTGCCACCGCGCTCAATCCGACCCATCTGACGCTGCAGCACGAACAACTCGGTGTCCTACAGGTGCCTCGAGCTTCGCCGGAAGCCGCTCCGCGCCAAGTTCAAGTCTGGGGTGACGCTGGACTCCACTCCGACGATTGCGGCGACGCAGCTGCCGATTGGTTCAGCACGCTCCTGGGGCGTCGCGTGCGACTCGTGCGCACCGCTGCAGACTTTCAGCGTCCGGTGCGTCGATCGAATGCAGATCAGGTGGGTTTCGCGGACGCGTATCCCTTGTTAGTTCTCACCGAAGCGTCCCTCGCCCTGCTCAACGAGCGCCTCAGCGCCAACGGAGCAGAGCCTGTGCCGATGAACCGGTTCCGGCCCAACGTGGTGATCGGAGGAGGCGAGCCGCACGCGGAGGACACTTGGACGGAAATCCGTATCGGCGAGGTCCTCATCCAACCCGCGACGCCTTGCGCGCGTTGCGTGATGGTGACGACGGACCAGTTGACGGGCGCTCGTCATCGGGAACCGCTGCAGACGCTCGCCCGTTATCGCCGTGATCCCGCCAAACCGCAGGACGTGAATTTTGGTCGCAATGCGATCAACGTCACCAAACGGGGCCAAATCCGCGTCGGCGACCCGGTCGTCGCCCGCTGAATTACACCTGCGTTAACTGCCGCCTAGTGCGCCCAGTCGCCGTGCACCGGCGGGGGTGAAGCTGATTCGCGCCGGTGCACGCTCCAGTGGTGTCAACCGCATCTCGGTTGAAGTCGGTTGAGTGCTCGGCTCGTCCACAAACCGCACCCGGACCGAGACAGGCCGCTGCACGAAACCGCGGGAGTTCACGGGCACCGCGACGAGATGCGGCGCCGTTCCGACAGGTCGCCCGTCGACCACCACCAGCCCTCCGGCTGGCTGCGATTCGACGAGCACCTTCACCTCCTTGGCCTCGGCCATCGCTGGGGCCCGTTCACCGGCTTCCGACGATACGCGAGGATCGTGCGGTGCAGCTGTCCGGCAACCAGAAGGAACACCGATCAAAAGGGCCGCGCCGACCGAAAGGAGCAGGAGACGAGCATGAGTTCGATCGGGCATTGGGGTGACGTCGTTCTGCGACCGACCCCAGCCGTCGTCTGTTCCACCGCGTCAGGAATCGCTGACGCGTCCTCGCCTGGATTTCACACGAGCACGCCGCCGCTTTTCTTCCACCATCCGGCGTTTCTGCGCGGCTGACTTGGGACGCTTCCGCCGCCGTTCCTTTTCTCGCGCTTGTTGCAGCGCCTGCGTCCGCGACCTTCGCTGCTCCTCCAGCCGCTCACAAAGCTGCTCCCACGCCCGTTCGCGGTTCGCGGATTGGGATCGCTCGGCCTGGCAGCGAACTTCCGTTCCTGTTGGCAAATGTCGCAGCACCACGGTCGACGAGGTCTTGTTGATTTTCTGCCCGCCCGGCCCACGTCCGCGCGTGAACTGCTCTTCGACTTCCGCCACGGACACCCCCAAGGCGGCTAGGCGTTGCTCGATTTGGGTTGGTAAAACCATCCGCGGCACTTTTTTCTCCGCGAAACTCTGCTGGTGCAAGCGAGTCCCACCATTTCTTCCTGACACCGCTGTATGACGAACGGTCCCACTTGGTCGCAGAAGCTGCGTAGCGAAATCGGCAAGGCCGTCATTGGCCAGGACGCCATCGTGGAGCGCCTGCTGGTCGCGCTCCTGGCCAACGGTCATGTTCTGCTCGAGGGCATGCCGGGCTTGGCGAAAACCTTGCTCATCAAATCGCTCGGGACCGCCTTGGGCGTGCAATTTGAACGCATCCAGTTCACGCCCGACCTGCTGCCAAGCGATGTCGTGGGCACGATGATCTTCCAGCCCAAGACCGGCGAGTTCTCGCCGCACCGTGGGCCCATCTTTGCCAATCTGGTGCTGGCCGATGAGATCAACCGCGCTCCGGCCAAGGTCCAGAGTGCGCTGTTGGAGGCGATGCAGGAACGGCAGGTCACGATCGGCGGCCAGACGCACCTGCTGCCCAAGCCGTTCTTCGTCATGGCCACGCAGAACCCGGTGGAACAGGAAGGCACCTACGCGTTGCCCGAGGCGCAGGTCGATCGGTTCTTGTTCAAGTTGATCGTCGACTATCCGTCCGCGGACGAAGAGGCGCTGATGATGCAGCGCTGGGGCCAAGTCACCTCGTCTCCCGCGCTTCAGCCGGCTTCCACGGGTGAGGAGTTGCTGGCCCTCCGCCTCGAGGTCGACCGCGTGCACCTCGCGCCCGAGATCCAGGCGTACATCCTCGCGCTGGTCCGGGGAACACGCGCCCTCACCGTGGCCGATTCGAAGGGGTTCAGGCTCCTGTCGTTTGGAGCGTCTCCGCGCGCTTCGCTCGCCCTTTACCAAGCCAGCCGCGCGCTCGCCTGGTTGCGTGGCAGCGACTACGTGAGTCCGTCGAGTCTGCAGGACGTCGCACTCGACGTGCTGCGGCATCGAATCGGCCTGACGTACGAAGCCGAAGCCGCCGAGCAGACGGCAGACAAGATCATCAGCGAGCTGATCGACAAAACCCCCGTACCGGCGGCGGTCTGACCATGCTGAACTCTGATCAACACATCCCAAATCCGGGCCGGGCCACACACCAACCCGCGGCTTGGTCTGCGGGCGTCGCTCAGGTTGAACCGGACCGATGACGCTACTTCCCACCGGCTCGTCCACCTCGTCGTCCTCTCTCGCGCTTCTCCGGCGGTTGGAGTGGCGCGTGCGGCACGCCGTCGAAAACGTGCTCAGTGGTGAATACCGGTCCGCCTTCCGCGGACGGGGCATGGAGTTCGATCAGGTCGTCCGTTACGAATTCGGCGATGACGTTCGCGACATCGACTGGAACGTGACCGCGCGGCTGGGCGAGCCCTACCGCAAGAAGTTCGTCGAAGAGCGCGAAATCACGTTCCTCGTGGTGTTCGAAGACTCACCAAGTTTGCAGTTCGGCTCCGGCGCGCGAACGAAGCGGGAAGCGCTGCTCGAACTCGCTGGCCTCGTGATGATGCTCGGCGCCGTCAATCGCGACCGCGTTGGCAGCGTGCACGTCCGGCCCGACGGTTTTTCGTTCCACGAACCGGTACGCGGGCGCGGCTCGATCTTGCACACTGCCGCAACACTGGTGGGCAGCGCCCCGCCCGACTTGAAGTCCGCTACCACAGTGACGCCCGAGATTCCCTGGAAATTGCTGAGCAAGGCGGCGCCGCGGCACTCGATCCTGATCTGGCTGGGTGACTTTCCGCCGCGCCCGGCTCCCGATGGTTGGGCGGTCATGACCCGTCGTTACCAACCTATGGGTTTTCGCGTGGACGATCCGTGGGAACGTGAACTGCCCGCGCGCGGACGGTTCGCTGCCTACGACCCGGTGAGCGGTCAACTCGTCACCTTGGAAGGGTCGAGCGCAGAGCGCGCCGCCCACACGGCTTGGCGTGAGTCTCGCGAACAAGCGTGGCGCGACCTCTTTCCCGATCCACTCAGCCGACTGGTTTTCAGCACGGAGGAAGACTGTCTTGAAGCGCTCGTGCGCTTCTTCCACGCGCGGCAGCGGGCCGCCTGATTGGCCATGACACTGGGATGGAACGGATGGGTTCTGGCGAGTCCGGCGTGGTTGCTGGCGCTCCTGCTCATTCCCGTCGCCGTGCTGGTCCGACGCCGGCGCAAGCTGCCGGTGCTCGTTGTGCCCTTCGCGACTCATTGGCATCGTGCCACGCTGGTCAACCCGTCGCGTTGGCCCGCCGGACTCGTCGTGTTGGGCCTCATCCTGATCGTCTTCGGGCTGGCGCGTCCACAACGCGTGGAGGATCGGCGCGAAGTGCGTTCCCAAGGTTACGATATCATCCTCGCGATCGACCTTTCCGGCTCGATGCTGGCCGAAGACTTCGAGCGCGGCGGCCAGCGCCTCAACCGGCTTCAGGCGATCAAGCCGGTCATCCAGTCCTTCATTCAGGACCGAACCAGCGATCGTATCGGCATCGTCGTCTTTGCCGGCCGTGCGTACACGCTCGCACCGCTGACGTTTGATCATCGTTGGCTGGAGCAGCAGATCGAGCGCTTGCGCATCAACCTGATCGAGGACGGCACGGCGATCGGCGACGGGCTCGGGGTCGCGTTGTCCCGATTGGAGCAGGCCGGTCGCGAGCAGGGCACCCAGCGCCAGGGAGCGTTCGTCATTCTTCTCACCGACGGCGCCAACAACCGCGGGAGCCTCGCGCCGCTGCAGGCCGCGGACATCGCGAAAAACCGCTCCATCCCGGTCTATACCATCGGCGCCGGCCGCGATGGGTTCGTGCCATTTCCCGTGAAGGACCCGGAGACGGGGCGGACCTTGGGATACCGGCACGTGATGTCGGACCTCGACGAAAATACCTTGCGCGAAATCTCAGCCATGACCGGCGGCAAGTACTTCCGTGCCGATGACGGTCGCACGATCGAGCGCGCCTATGCGGCAATCGACGAAGCGCAAAAAATCGAGTTCCAGGCCAAGTCCTTCCTGCTGGCAAACGAGCTGTTCGTGTGGTTCGCCGGACCTGGTGCCGCCGCGCTGTTGCTCGCCGCGCTACTCGCCATGACGCAAACGCAGAACCGGCCCAAGGCCACCTCGCAACCTGTGCCGGCATGAACTCGGTGAGTTTCCATTGGCCCCACCTGTTGTGGCTGGTCGTGATTCCGCTTGCGGGTGCGCTGGCCGAGCTGATGCGACGTTCGCGACGCACCAGCGACGATCTGCCCAAAGTCCTGCGGGCCGAGGCCGCCCACGGTCAGCTTTCGTTGTTAAGCAGCATGGCGGTCGCCCGGCCGTCGCATCGTCGCGCGCGCTGGTTGCTTTGGCTCGGACTCGCATTTGTCGCCGTGGCGCTGGCCCGCCCGCAGTGGGGAGAGTTGGAGGAACAGGTTTTCGATCAGTCGCGCGAAATCCTGATCGCGGTTGACCTCTCGCGCTCGATGTTGGCGCCGGACGTGGCGCCGTCGCGCCTGGATCGGGCGAAGCTCCTCATCACAAGCCTGCTTGAGCGACTCGAGGGCGAGCGCGTCGGGTTGATCGTTTTTGCCGGCACCGCCTTCCTGCAGAGCCCGCTCAGCGCCGATTACGAAATCCTGCGCGAGTTCCTGCCCGCACTCGATCCCGACTTTCTTCCGGAAGGTGGCACGAATTACGCCGCCCTCCTGCAGACGGCACTCGACGCCTTCAGCGAGGGCACCGACGCGGATCGGTTTCTGATCGTGCTGAGCGATGGAGAATCGACCGTCGAGGATTGGGAGAAGCTCGCGACGACGTTGCGTGAACGCAGCGTGAAGGTGCTCAGCCTGGGCGTCGGCACGGCGCAAGGCGCAATGCTGCCGGACAGCAGCGGGGGTTTTGTTAAGGACGAGCGCGGAGCCGTGGTGCTTTCGCGCCTGAACCCAAACACGCTGGAGGAACTCGCCCAGCGCACCGGAGGGGTGTATCGCGATGCGAGCAGTTGGGTGGATTTGGCCAGCCTGCTGGAGCAAACGGTCGAAGCCGGTCGGCAGGGCGAATTCGCCGAGACCAGCCGTGTGCGGCGCGTGGAACGTTTCCAATGGGCGTTGGCGCCGGCCTTGCTGCTCCTCTTGGCCAGTTACTGGCGCGAGTTCCCGGTGCATCCCCACTCCCGCGCCATGCGCCTTACTGCAACCTCTCCGCAGCGCCCCGCTCCACCAACCCAAGCCTTGGTGCGCTCCCTCACCCTCCTCGCGCTGTTCACCTGCGGGCTGGCGACTGCGCCGATCTCCATGGCGGCGCCAGCGAGCGAGCCTCAGGCCAACCCTTTCGCCGCGCCGCTGGCCGAAACCGTCGGCCGTCTGGCCGCGCAGCCCTCATTGTCCGCAAGTAATCTCGCCGAGCTCGCACAAACGACAGTGACCTACGGCGAGCGCATGCTCGGCGCTCAACAAAACCCCGAGCCGGGCGCGATTCGGGATGCCTTGGCCGCCGTTGAGGCCGGTGAAAAACAGGACCCGAAGGCCGCCGACTGGCCGAAACTGCGCGAGCAGCTCGAAGGCATGCTGCCGCCGGAATCCCAGGAGCAGCCGGATCCGCAGCAGCAAGATCAATCGAACCCCGAACAGGACCAGCAGAAGCAATCTCAACAGGGCGACCGTTCATCCGACCAAAACCAATCCAAGTCTCAGGAAGGCGAGTCCGAGAAAAACGATTCGAGCGAGAAGTCCGAAGCGGATGGCGATCCCTCGCAGCAAAGCCAATCGGATCAACAAAAC
>JAEWIY010000185.1 GCA_023386835.1 Verrucomicrobiota bacterium | reverse complement strand
TGACCAACTACAACCACATGCACGCGCTGTCGGTGCAGTACTATGAAGTGGTGCAGGCGTTTCGGGTGACGACGCAGCTCGAGCGCACCGAGCCTTGCCTCTTTGTCCCGGTCACGCTGCTCGATTTTCAGAACGTGGCGACGATCGAGCGTTGGCGGGTGGAACTCACCCGCGGCGCGCTGTCGCCCGGCATCGCGCGAGCCCTGGCGGAGCTCGGCACGGTGCGCGTCATCACCCGGGTGCCCCGGCCGCTGCCGTTTTTGACAGCCGTCCCGGTCGGCCTGTCGGCGGTCAACACCTTCTCTTCCGCCGCCGTAGCCACGAACGACAGCTCGACCGGGGATGACGAGGGTCCGAAAACGCCCACCACGGAAAAGGCTGCCGAGAAAGGACAACCTTATGTCGCGCCGGTCACTCGGTTGGGGCAGTTCAGCGCGGCGGGCTGGGATCTGTCCCAACTGGACCGGCTGGCCCGTTTGTCCGGCCGGCTCTTCCTGCCGAGCCGCACCCACCGCGTCAACGTGAGCGACGACGCCATGCTGCTGGGTGTATCCTTGCGGCAAGGACAAGCGGCGCGCTTCGTGGTCCTGCGGCAGGATGGCAGTAACGTGACGCTCAAGGACGTCACCGCCGCGCGGGCGGACGTGGATGCGCCGTTGCCGTTGGGGCAGCTGCATTCCATCTCGATGCAGGCATCGGGCACGACGAGCGTCACGACCTCGCTGACGTTGCAGCTCAGCCTCTTTGGCGCGCTGGAGACGCTCGACGTCCCGATCGCGCTGCCGGGCGCGAGTGCCGGACTCGTGGAGATCGTGCGTTTCGAGCGATCTGAATCGCTGAACGAGCTGCGCGATCACCTGCAGGCCTACCGGTTGCACTACACCCAGGCCGTCCTGCGCAGCCTCGACGGGCCGTCGGTGGCGACGTTGCTTTCCCGGTTTACGTTCCGCGGGCTGCCGCTGGCGCAGCTGGTGGATCAGCGGCCCGTGGCCGTCAGCGCCAACCTGCTCGTGTTCCGGATGAACCTGCCGCCCGACGCTGACGCGGTCGACGAACGCCTGCAGGCGGACCTCGAGGCGTGGCGGGCGTTTCTCTCCCGCACCGGGCTGGATCGTCCGGCGCCGAAGTCGGAGATCGTGCCCCTGCCGTCGGGTGGCGTATTCGCCGAAGCCGTACTGGGCCGCTTCAACTCCGCCGAGCTGCTCGACCTGCAACGGTTCTGGAATTGGCAGGATTCGCCGATCCCGCTCGTGGCCTCGGAGATTTCGGCGATCGAAGCCGGTTCGCGGTCCAAGCCGGAAGACCTCACGCCCGGCCAGCTGTCAGCGCCGGTGGTCACGATCCAGAACCCGACTCCGCTGCCGGATCCCACGCCGTTGGCGGCGGTGTTGGCCGCGGTGCAGAATGGTGGGATCTTCCGCAACATGAGCGGGCTCGAGCAGTCGGCGGCGATCGCACAGGCGGCGCAGCAGGCTTCGGCCGCCGGAGCGACCGCGGTGGCGAAACAGGCGGCGCAGAACCTGCAGACCGTGATGGAGCAGAATACCGAGCGGATGCGGATCGCCGCGCAGGTGGCGGCGACGTTGATGGGTGTGCCGGCTGCCGGCGCCGGCGGAGGCAAGCCGCCCGCGGGTAAGGATACCGTCACCGAACGAGGCGGCGAACTGCGCCAGGCCGCTCAACTCGACTCCAAACAGGCCACCGGTGCGGAAGGCGGCGGCGCGGCGGCGGGCAACACACCTTCCGCGACCGAGGCGGACACCTTCCGCACGCAGATGGGCCTCAAGGGCCGCGCGATTGCGCAGAAAGTCCTTGAAGCGGCCGGACTGCCACCGGAGCTCGCCGCCGGACCGTCGTCGTCCCCTCCGGCTAATCGAAGCGTGGGGCCGACACTCGCGGCGCCCCAGCCGATCCCGTTCGAGCTTCAGATCAGCTCCCACTTCTCCAGCACGTCCATCTTCCCGGGGCCGGTGACTGTCGACACCAGCATCAGCGATCTGGGAGGCAAACAACTCTTCAGCCATCGCGGCCCGGCCACCCCGCGGCTCAGTGGCACACTCCGCACCTCGGATGAACGCCTGTCGTGGGCGTTTGAATACAGCTATTCGCTTGCCTGGCCGCAGGCCACTCCGGTCAAGGACCGGCGCAACTTGGCGCTGAACATGCCGGCGGGCACGAAGCAGGTGCACGCCCACGTGATCGTGCTTTCGTCGTCGCGCACGTTGGTGGCGCCGACGGGCACCGCGACCGCGACCGATGCGGATCTGGTCAAAATCCTGACGGACAACGCGGTCGATCTGAAAACGGTATTGGCCAAGCCCACCGTGGCGGCCACCGCGGACGGGGTGACACTCACGTTTCCGGTGCTGCAGGCGGTCGTCCTGGAGCAGGGAAGTTAACGCGCGAGGAGGACACGATCATGCCGGTGACGCTGCTCGGTTCGGATGAGTTGAAGAAGTTGCTGACTGGCATTGGCCGCGTGACGCTGGTCAACCGCACTGCACCTGACGACCGGGTGACCGTGGTGGCGTTCGCGTTGGTGCGGCATCTCGAAGGCGGCGAGACGCAGCGGGATGCGGCTTTCGACCTCTCGCTCGGACCGGATGAAGCGGCGAGCGTGGAGGCGCTGCCGCCCTTGGACGCGGCGCCGGGGGCCATTGAGGTGCTGCTCCGGCTGCGTATCGGGCTGCAAGATACGATCGTGGAGGCGTACGCCGCTGCGGAGCGGCCGGACGGCGCGACGGAGGTCACGTTCGAGGTCGGTGTAAAACGAAACGAAACCGAGCTGACGGATGGCGAGGAGGAGGTGCCGGAGTTCCCGGAGTTTGCGGTTTACGCGCTGGCGTCCAGTTGAGCCATGACTGCGCCGATCACCCATTTCCTGAAGACGCCCCACGCCGGATTGGCCGGGGAGGAGGCGTTGCAGGCGCCGGTGGAGGCGCTGCTCGGTGTTTCGGCGGAAGCCAAGGCCGCCCTCGAGCCGTTGCACATCGCGACGGTGTTTGACCTCGCGGCGTCGCAGTACTTCGCCACGGCGGCGCGGTTGTTGGCCACGGAGACGGATCCCAGCCTGGCGGAGGCCCGGATGAACACGGCGGCCGCTGACTCGGTGAACGCACCGCCCGGCGTGCCGGTGGGCGAGTGGGCCCGGCGCGATTTGTCTGTGCTCGCAGGATTGACGCCCGAGCAAACCGCCGACCTCCGGACCGCGCTCGACGTGACGACGGTGCGTGATCTGGCTCTCTGGCCGCCGTACCGGGCGGCCCGAAGCCTGTTGGAAAGCACTTTGGGAGCGGTCGAGGCAACGGTGGAGGATCCGGAAGCGCCGTCGGAACTGCAGCCGCGATCCGGCAGCCACGCCACCGAGCGCGTCTTCTTCCGCAAACTGGTGATCGACCTCGCGCCGCAGGCGGACCAGACGGCGCTGCCGTTGGAGGAGCTAAGCGGTATCGATCTGGCGGATGCGCTCGCCGCGCCGACCGGATTTCAGCGGCTGGGGACGGGGGCGCTGCTGACGTTTCAACAGTCGTGGTTCTCACAAGGCGTCACGCTCGGCCAGTTGTTGCACAGCCTCTCCCTCGCGCCCGGCGAAAGCACGCGGGTGGCGGTGGTCGACTGGACGCGGACGTCCTCGGCGCGCGCGTCCGAAAGCATCGATGAACGGGAACGGCTGGCGAGCGAGCAGACCCACACGCGCGCGTTGAGCGAGGTGGCTGAGTCGACGGCCAGCGAGTTTCAGGCCGGCGCGTCACGCACCTTCGTCAAGTCGTCCACCAGCCAGAGTGGGGGCGCGTTGGGGTTGGAGTTGGGTCCCCTGGCGCTGGGGGGATCGCACGGCGGATCGTCGTCGAAGACGGAGGCGATGAGCGCGTCCTCGTCATTCGGCGCTCGCGACATGGCGGCGAGCCTGGGGCAGGAGATCAACGACCGCACGCAACAGCATGCCTCGTCGGCGCGGACACGGCGTGCATCGGCCGTGCGCGAAGTCAGCCAGAGCGAGCACGAGACGATCACCACGCGGGTCGTCACGAACTACAACCACATGCACGCGCTGACGGTGCAGTACTACGAGACCTTGCAGGTCTACCGCGTGACGACCGAGCTGCACCGCGCCGAGCGTTGTCTCTTTGTGCCGCTCAAGCTGATCGACTTCCAGCAGAGTGCGACGGTGGATCGGCTGCGCGCGACGTTGGCCGAGGCGGCGTTGACGCCTGCGGCGTTCCGACAGCTGACGAGTGAGTATGGAGCGGTGGAGATCCAGCCACAAACGCCGCGCGTCATTGTGGGCAATGTTGGACTTGGGGAGATCTTCGTTCGGGGCGGCGGCGTGTTGACGCCGGTCGATCCGGCCGGCGGTACCGGCTCGGTCGGGGGCGGACGTGGGAACACCGGTGGGGTGATTCGCGGCACCGTGGGTACGCTGGCCGAAGCCGCCGCCGCCCGCGAAGCCAGTGTGGCCGCGGGCCGGGCGGAGGCGGTTGCCGGTGCGACGGCCGAGACCCCGGGAGAGCCGCCGGTGGGCGGTGCGGTGGGGCTGCCGATTCTCGAGCGGATTCGTTTTGACCAGGCGCCGGCGAATGCCCCGGTCGCGCTCGCGGCGGTGAAGGGCTGGAATCTGTCCCAGATCAACCGGCTCGCCTCGCTCGCGGGGCGGATTCTGCTGCGCCCCAACTCCGATTCGGCGTTCGTGCCGCACGACGCGTTGTTGCTTGGCGTGGCGCTTCGGGAGGGACAGGCCACGCGATTCCAGGTCAAGTCGCGCGACGATGCGGAGCTGCCCGCGCATTTCGCCACCGGAACGACGCACGTGTTGGCCAAGCCGGTGGCGTTTAGTGCCGTGAAGTCGATCGCGTTGCAGAACGCGCAGGAGCGGGACCTCTCCACCATGCTGGTGCTGAGCGTCCAGGTGAACGGCTCTGTCGTCGCGCTCGACGTGCCCGTGCAGTTCAAGTCGAAGACGACCACCGCCGCGTTGCAGGAGATCGTGCGGTTTGGCGAGGTTGGACCCGCACCGGAACTGGTCGAGCACCTGCAGGCGAACCGGCTGCACTACAGCCGGGCGGTCTTCCAACGACTCGATGAAGCGGCAATCGGTGGCCTGCTGGCGCGATTCACCTACCGCGGGCTGGCGTTGGCGCGGGTGGTGGATCCGCGACCGGTTGCGGTGACTTCGAACTTCCTGGTTTTCCGCGTCAACGTACCGCTTGGCGGAGGGCTCGAGGATGACCGTTTCGCGGCGGAGCAGTCCGAGTTCAAGGCGTTCCTCGAGCAGCGCGGGCTCGCGCGCCCGGTGCCGCAGTCGCAGATCGTGCCGCTGCCGTCAGGCGGTGTATTCGCCGAGGCGGTACTGGGTCGTTTCAACTCCGCGGAGAAGATCGACCTCAAACGGTTCTGGAACTGGCAGGATTCGCCGATTCCGATCACGGCGCCGGAGATCGCGCCGATTTCGGCCGGCAGCCGCGCCGAGGACGAAAACCTGAAACCCGGCCAGCTCGGCGCGCCGGTTGTCACGATTCAAGCGCCGACGGCTTTGCCTGCGGCCGCCGGTGTGGGGCCGATGCTCTCGGCGATCCAGACGGCGAACTTGTTCCGCGACATGAGCGGCATGGAGCAGACCGGCGCGCTGGCGCAATCGGCTGTCGCAGCCAGCGGGGCGGGCGCTACCTCGGCCGGCGAGATCGCGGCGCAGAACCTGAAAACGACGATGGAGCAACGCACCGCGCGGATGAAGATCGCGGCGGACATGCTCGGCTCGATGATGGGCGCAGCAGGTGGAGGTGGTGGTGGCAGCGCTGGCGGTGGGGGAGGAGCCACCGCCACGCCGGCCGGCCGCGGCACGGTTTCGGAACGCGGCGGCGAATTGCGCGCGGCGGAGGCGATCGATCAGAAGGCCGCGAGTGCCGGCGGGGCGACCGGCGGGACGCTCGAACAGGAGACGTTGGCCAAGCAGACGGGCAGTGACCTGAGCAGCGCCGCCGAGAAGGTCGTCGAGAGCGCGACCACGCCCGAGCCCGTCGTCACGCCGAAGGCCACGCCGCGCAAAGGCAGCTCACCCGCACCGAAACCATCCACGCCGTCGACGCCCAGCACGCCCAGCACGCCTGGCCCGTCGCAGCCGCCCGAGCCGGAGTTGCGCCGCTATCGGCTGCAGATCGATTTCACCTCCACCAGTGGCATTTCGTTTGGGGGCGAGCGCGAGGCCCGTGTATCGGGAATCTTCGAACAGCTTGGGGAGGCGCGCAGCGGACCGGGATTCCCGCTCGTGATTACGTTCCAGACGAAAGCCGAGATCGTGCAGCTGCAACTCGCGGTCGCTCCCAAGCCGGGAGCGGAGCTGTTCACCGTGGTGAAGCCGCTCAACCTGCAGTCGCTGATCGGTCAGGCCTTGGACGCGCTGAACGACTCTTCACCGGGCTCCATCCGTCGGATTTTGACCGGCGCGCCGCCACGTCCTCTCTCCGTCGTGGTGCGACCCTCGGTGAAGGTGAAGACGTTTAAGATCGGCTTCAGCGGGATCGCGCAGCCCGACATGCTCGACCTGGAGCGTCAGCTCAGCGAAGCCGGAATCAAACCAAGCCAGCGCGTCGGTGACGCTGAGTTCATTTTCCGTTCCACCGGCTACGATGCCAAAGTGCGCTACATCAGCCGGACCCCAATCGTCGGACAGGTCTTCTGAGCGGAGCTGCCGCTGAGACGGGCGCCCGGCCGCTGTGGTGCGTCACAGCTGATCGCTGGTGATGATCCGAACGTCGGCTCGCCGCATTTCCTCGATCGCTCGCTCGCAATCACCCGGCGTCAACTCAACGCCGCGACACGCATCGACCACCAAGGTGGTTGCAAATCCGAGCGTGCGGGCGTCGAGCGCCGTCGCCTTTACGCAATAATCGGTGGCCAGGCCGAGCAGCGTGACGTGTTGCACGCCCACCTCGCGCAGGTAGTCACCCAACCCGGTGGACTTGCGGTGTCCGTTGTCGAAGAAGCCGCTGTAGCTGTCGATCTCGGGATCGGTGCCTTTCTGAAAGACACTCTGGATACGTTGGCGCTCGAGCGACGGTGCGAAATCGGCCCCCGAGGTGTTTTGCACGCAATGCACGGGCCAGAGCACCTGCGGCAAACCATGAAGATCAATCACGTCGCCGGGCTGACGGCCCGGGTGGTTGTTAGCGAAGCTCGCGTGATTGGCCGGGTGCCAGTCCTGCGTGGCGATCACGAGGGGAAATCTTGATTGCAACCGGTTGGCCAGCGGCAGGACGTCGTCACCGCGTGGCACGGCCAGCGCGCCTCCGGGCAGGAAGTCGTTTTGCAGGTCGACCAGGATCAGGGCATTCATGACGTGTAGTCTGTTTTCTGTGACACGCGCTCCGACTGCCGCCCGCGGTTCTGCAGAATCAGCTCCGTCTTCAAATCAAAGAGCGCGGGCTCGAGCCCGACCGGATATTCGTGCGGGTTGAGCAGACGTCGGGTGCCGGGGTAGAAGCCGGAGAGCTGCTCGCGCGCGCGTTGACGAATCGCCTCGAGTGTCGGCTCGGGGTAAACCAATTCACCGCCGCGAAAGATCGGAACGAGCAGCGGTTCGTGTTCGGCGCCGGCCGGCATGGCCTTGCGGCGCGTCAAGTCGCCGGGATCGACGATGATGTCGGAGCGGGGCGGCATTTCCTCGTTGTAGATCATGTCGCCCACGAACTCGCCGCGATGCCGGTAGCGGCGGATCTGGAGAATCCCGGGGTTCGAGACCTTGAGCGCCTGCTCGGACAGCTTGACCTTGTACTGCCAGGGCGCGCCGGGCTCGCGAAGCGCCGAGAGTTTGTACACGCCGCCGAGCGCGGGTTGGTCGAAGGCCGTCACCAGCTTGGTGCCCACGCCCCACATGCCGATGCGGGCGCCCTGTTGTTTGAGGCTGGCGATGATGTGTTCGTCCAGGTCGTTGCTGGCCACGATCACCGCCTTCGGAAACCCGGCGTCGTCGAGGATCCGCCGGGCTTGGATGCTGAGGTACGCAAGATCGCCGGAATCCAGCCGGATGCCGGCCAGCTCATAGCCGCGCTCGCGCAGCGAGCGGCCGACGTCAACCGCCCGCCGCACACCGGCGAGGGAGTCGTACGTATCCACGAGGAAAACACAGTTGTTCGGCATCACAGCTGCGTAGGCCTCGAACGACTCCAGCTCGCTTTCGAACGACATCACCCAGCTGTGCGCATGGG
>JAEWIY010000180.1 GCA_023386835.1 Verrucomicrobiota bacterium | reverse complement strand
CCACCGCGGTCCGCCGCACACTTTCCGCTTCCGCAACCTGCTGCCGCCTGTTCTGTTGAACGGGAATGAAGATTCTGGTCACCGGCGTTTGCGGATTCGTGGGCTCAACGCTCACGCAGGCCCTGCTCGACGCGGACTCGTCGCTCTCGATCGTCGGCTTGGACAACTTCATCCGGCCCGGCAGCGAACAGAATCGCGGCGAACTGAAGCGCCGGGGCGTGCAACTGCACCATGGCGACCTGCGGCTGGCGAGTGACCTCGGTGCGCTACCGAAGGTCGACTGGGTGATCGACGCTGCCGCGAATCCAAGCGTGCTGGCCGGGGTCGACGGACGCTCGAGCTCGCGCCAAGTTGTGGAGCACAACTTGGTCGGCACCGTCAACCTGCTCGAATACTGCCGCGAACACGGCGCCGGTTTTACGCTGCTCAGCACGAGCCGCGTGTATTCGATCGCGACTCTCGCCGCTCTGCCCGTGACGCTCCACCGCGGTGCGTTTACGATCAGCGAACAGGCCAACGGCCCCGCGCTGCCCGCCGGTGTGAGCGCCGCTGGCATCGACGAAACATTCTCCACCGCCGCGCCGGTGTCGCTCTACGGGGCGACGAAACTCGCCAGCGAGACGCTCGCGCTGGAGTACGGCGACACGTTTGGGCTGCCGGTGTACATCAACCGCTGCGGCGTCATGGCCGGTGCCGGGCAATTCGGCCGCGCTGACCAAGGCATCTTCGCGTACTGGATCCACAGCCATCGCCAACGGCGCCCGCTCCGTTACATCGGTTTCGACGGCCAGGGCCACCAGGTCCGCGACTGCCTGCATCCCCGCGACCTCGTGCCGCTGTTGCGTGCACAGTTCGGCACCGCGACCGCAGGCGATAACCGCATCGTCAACGTCAGCGGAGGGGCCGCCTCGGCGATGTCGCTGCGCCAATTGACGGCGTGGTGTCACGACCGTTTTGGCGCCCACCCGGTGAGCAGTGATCCGAAACCGCGGCCGTTTGACCTGCCTTGGGTCGTGTTGGATTCGGGCCGCGCCCGTCGCGTCTGGAACTGGCAACCGCAGACGCCGCTGCTCTCGATTCTGGACGAAATTGCGCAGCACGCCGAGACGCATGCGGATTGGTTGGATCGGTCGGCGCCGTTTTAAGCGGGAGCCTGGCACTCCATGACTGCTCCCTCGACCGCCAGCGCCAGCGAGCCGCTGCACCTGTACTCGGTGATCATCCCAGCCCGGGACGAAGAGGCCTCGCTTCCGCACACCCTGGAAACCCTCTACGCGGTTTTTCAACGCGAAGGCATCCCCCACGAGATCGTGGTGGTGGATGACGGCAGCCGCGATCGCACCTGGGCGGTCTTGGACGAGCTCAAGGCGACGATTCCCACGCTCGCGCCAGTGCAGAACCACGGGCCGCACGGCTTCGGGCGCGCGATCATCCACGGGCTCAACCACAGCCGCGGCGACGCCGTGGTGATCATGATGGCCGACAGCTCCGACGATCCGGAGGATGCGGTCCGGTATTGGCGCCTGCTCAATGAGGGCTGGGAGTGCGCCTTCGGCAGCCGCTTCGTGAAAGGCGGCCGGGTGATCGATTACCCGCGGCTGAAACTTTTCGTCAACCGGGTGGCTAACCTTTTCATCCGGACACTTTTTCACATCCCGCTCAACGACACCACCAACGCGTTCAAGGCGTACCGGCGCACGGTGATCGACGGTTGTCGCCCCTTACTTGCACCTCACTTCAACCTGACGGTCGAGATCCCGCTGAAAGCGATCGTGCGAGGTTACTCCTGGACCGTGATTCCGATCAGTTGGCGCAACCGTCGGCACGGTGTCGCGAAGCTGAAGATCAAGGAGATGGGCAGTCGTTACTTCTTCATCTGCATGTACGTGTGGCTGGAGAAGTACTTCAGCCGCGGAGATTACCACCGGAAATAATCCCGCTCGTTCAGGCATCGGCCAACGCGCTGGACGCGCCGCGATCGAACGAACGACAGCGCCGGATCCGCCGGCGGCCGCGCCCATCAGCGAGAGCCGCAGTCGTCTTGCTGGCCACCGTTCGCGAGCGCCGGTGACCCACTTCAACCCCCGTTTTGGCGCGTCGGGGCTCCGGGTACCGCGTCTGCAAAAGTTTACAATGATTGTCCGAGTCTGCGCTGGACGGTTTGGCACGGTTTCGGCACTACCCGGGAATCCCTGAATTTGTCCGGGGATGCCTACAACCAAACGCCTAACTATGAGAGCTACGTCTGTCCTGCGCCTGGCTGTCCAGCGCCTGGCCTTTGTGGTGGCCTGTGCCGCCGCGTTCCTCCTGCCACCCGCGGCACACGCCCAAGTCGTGTCGTCCGGGATGACCGGAGTGGTTCGCGACAACAATGGTCAGCCCGTGGTCGGGGCCACGGTGACTGCCACACACGTTGCGACCGGAACGAACTACACGGCCACGACCACGTCCAGCGGCCGCTATAACCTCCGCGGTATGCAACCCGGCGGTCCCTACACGGTTGTTGTTCGTGGCGATGGTATCCAAGCCACGCAACAAACGGACGTGACCACGTCGCTGGGTGTCGACACCGACATCAGCTTCACGGTCCAGCAGACCGACGTGGTTGCGATGGAGGCGTTCACGGTGCAGGCCGACTCGAACGAACTTGATGCCGGCGCCGTGGGTGCCGCCACCGTGCTCGATTCGCAGCGCCTGATGCTCAAGCCGACGACCGAGCGTTCGCTCGCTGACATGATCAGCGCCACGCCGCTCGTCACCCTGCGCTCGACCTTCGGCGATCGCGAAGAATCGCAGATCACCGCGGTCGGTCAGAACAACCGTTTCAACTCGATCCAGATCGACGGTTCCCGCATCAACGACCAGTTCGGTCTCAATGGCACGGGCCTGGCCTCCTTCTTCAACCCGCTCTCGCTCGAGTGGGTCGACCAGCTCGCCGTATCCATTTCGCCCTACGACGTCCGCCAGGCCGGCTTCACCGGCGCGTCCGTCAACGCCGTGACGAAGAGCGGCACGAACGAGTTCCACGGTGGCGCCTCGTATTTTTTCCGTGGTGACGAACTGCTCGGCGTGCAGCTCCAGGGCAACAATCCCCGCGAAGAGACGCTGACCGGCACCAAGATCAATCCGGTGCTCGAGCGCTCGACCTATGAGTTCCACGTCGGTGGTCCCATCATCCGCAACAAACTCTTCTTCTTCGTCGGTTACGAGAAGTTCGAGAGCACCAGCGCCGGCCGCGACCCGCGCTTCTCCACCCCGGCCGAATCGCAGATCCTGCAACGGCTGAACCAGTACTCGAGCAGCATCAACTGGGGCGACCCGGTCACCTCGCAGACGGCCAACACGTCCGAGGACGAGAAGATCATCGCCAAGCTGGACTGGAACATCAACGACCAGCACCGCGCCTCCGTCCGCTACCTGACCGCGGAAGGTGAAGTTCCCCAGTTCGGCACCTACGCGAGCTCGACCTTCACCAACTTCAACACCCTCAGCGGTGGCATCACTTCCGCCCCGACCGGCCACTTCTACGCCCAGGGCCGCAAGGAAGAGTCGATCGCCGCGCAGCTGTTCAGCGACTGGACACCCGACTTCAAGACCGAGATCCGGTACGCGAAGACCAAGCAGGACCAGCTGACCCCGGTGAACTCGGTCGCTCCGACCATCGCCATCTTCGGCCTGACCGGCACCGACCTCGACCGGAACACCACCGTGAACAACGGCGTGTACATCGCCGGTACCGAGCAGTTCCGCCACGGCAACGTCATCAACGTCGACACCGACCAGTTCTTCGCCGCCGGTGACTACTTCTGGCGCGACTGGGTCTTCACCGCCGGCGTCGAGCGCGAGCAGTCCGACTACTACAATCTGTTCCGCGCCGGCTCGTACGGCCTGGTGGCCTTCCGCAACCTGGACGACTTCCTCAACGACACCAACGCGATCATCGCGCGTAACGTTTACGACCCGAACGTCCGCCCGGTGGCCGACATTTCGGACTTTGCGACCACCGGCCTCTTCTTCAACGCGAAGTGGGACCCGACCCCGCGCCTGACCCTCACCGCGGGTCTCCGCTATGAGTTTGCTGAATCCGACATCGCTCCCGCCCTCAACCAGCGGTTCTACGACATCACCGGTTTCCGCAACGACGGCACGCCCGACGGTTCCGAGACCTTCTCGCCCCGCATCGGCTTCAACCTCGCCCTCGACGACGAGCGTAAGCTGCAGCTCCGCGGTGGCATCGGTCACTTCCTCGGCCGCACGCCGTGGGTGATCTTCTCGAACTCCTTTGGCCAGACCGGCGTGGGCGGCTTCACGCTGAGCTCCCCGGCCGGTGAACTGCCGTCCTCCTTCGCCCAATACCTGTCCCAGGAGTTCGACGCGAACGATCCGATCGGCACCGGCGTCGACAACCCGAACCTGCGTCGTGAAATCAACTGGGTCGACAGCGACATCGAGATGCCGCAGGTCTGGCGCGCCAACCTCGGCCTCGACTACAAGCTCTCGTTCCTCGACTCGACGATCTCGGCCGAACTCGTCCACACCCGGGTTGACCAGGCGCTCTTCATCACCAACGAGAACCTGAAGCGCAGTGGCGCTCCCGCCGCCGACGGCCGTACCCGTTTCTCCGGTACGCCGGGGGCCGCCAGCGCTCCAGGCAACGCGCTCTATCCGGAGTTCCTCAACCTCTTCCGGATCAGCAACACCTCCGCTGGCGAGTCCACCTACTTCTACCTGCAGTGGGACCGCCCGATGAAGAACCGCTGGGGCTTCACCGCGGCCTACATCCACGGCAGCGCGAGCGAGGCCCAGGCGATCGGCCAGACCACCGCCGGTGGCCAGTGGAATCGCAACGTCGTGTTCAACCAGAACACGGTCGAAGAAGGCACCGCGGACTTCGAGGTGAAGCACCGCGTTACCCTCAGCGCCAGCCGCGAGTTCGAGTTCGTCCGCAACGCGCCCACCGTCATCTCGCTCTACTACGAAGGCCGCACGGGTAACCCATACAGCTGGGTGTACAGCGGCGACCTGAACGGCGACGGCAACAGCGATAACGACACCGTGGCGGTGCCGAACGGCCGCGATGACCCGCGGTTCGACTTCTCCGCCATGACCGCGGCGCAGCTGGACAACTACTTCGCGTTCCTCGACGCGAGCGGCTTGTCCGAGTACGCCGGCGGCATCGCGCCGAAGAATGCCTGGACCGAGCCTTGGATGAACCGCCTCGACCTGCACGTCGAACAGATCATCCCGACCGGCGGCCACACCCGGCTGAAGCTGTTCTTCGACTTCGTCAACCTGGGTGCCTTCATCAGCGAAGACCTTTTCGGCTACGTCGAGATCGCGCCCTCGCTGTCCAACGACGTGTTCCGCAAGCGCTTCCTCGGTGGCGCCTCGTACGCCACCGACGGCCGAATCCGCCCGACCTTCGCGGCCGACCCGGCTCCGTTTAACATCGACAACGGCATGTCGCGCTGGCGCGTCCAGCTCGGCGCCAAGTTCGAGTTCTAAGCGTTTCGCCGGAGCTCTTCCCTCCCAACGCCGCACCCGACCGGGTGCGGCGTTTTACATTTCAGGGCCCGCCCCGATCAGTAAATTGCGGAGTTGCCGTGTACCGCGGCTCGTTACACTTGCAGGCTCCCATGATCTATCTGCTCGGCGGCTCCGGATACGTTGGCCAGGCCTATCAGGCCCTTCTCGCGCGCAAGGGTATTCCCTTTCGCAACCTGCGTCGGAGCGACGTCGATTACAGCGATGTGAGCCGTTTGACGGCCGCCCTGCGCCAGGATCGCCCGGATTTCCTGATCAACGCCGCCGGCTACACCGGCAAGCCAAACGTCGACGCCTGTGAGCTGCACAAGCACGAGACGTTGTTCGGCAACGCCGTCCTGCCCGGCCGGATCGCCGAGGCCTGCGAGGCCGCCGGCGTGCCGTGGGGTCACGTCTCGAGCGGCTGCATCTACACCGGCACCCGGGCCGACGGCTCCGGGTTCACCGAGGAGGACGCGCCCAACTTTTCCTTCCGCACCAACAACTGCTCGTTTTACAGCGGCAGCAAGGCGTTGGGCGAAGAGGTCCTGGCGGGGCGCCCGAACCTGTATGTCTGGCGGCTGCGCATCCCGTTCAACAACGTCAACGGTCCGCGCAACTACCTGACGAAGCTGGTGCGCTACGACCGCCTGCTGGAGGCGACCAACTCGATTTCCGAGCTCGGTGAATTCGTCGAAGCGACCTTCGCCTGCTGGGAAAAGCGGGTGCCCTTCGGCATCTACAACGTGACCAACCCGGGCCGTGTAACGACGCGGGAGGTCGTTGAACGTATCCGGGCGCACGGCGTTTCCACAAAGCAGTTCCAGTTTTTCACGGACGAGACCGAGTTCATGCAGCAGGCGGCCAAAACCCCGCGATCCAATTGCGTGCTCGATTCGTCGAAGCTCGCCTCGGTCGGGATCACAATGACGCCGGTCGGCGAAGCAATCGACCGGGCCCTCCGCACCTGGCAGGCCGAGGCCGCGTAAGGCGGTCACCCGACGCCGGCTCCCGGTTTTTCTCGGAGCCGGCATGAAACCTTGGCGCACTTTCACGCTCTGTCCGGCTCTCCTTTTCTCCCCATGAACGTCCTTGTCACCGGTGGCTGCGGTTTTATCGGCAGCAACTTTGTCCGTCAGCGGCTCACCGAAACGGTGTCGCCCGTCAGCAAGTTGGTTAATCTGGATGCCCTCACCTACGCGGGCAATCCGGCCAACCTGGCCGACCTCGCACACGATCGGCGCTACGTTTTCGCTCACGGCGATATCGGGGACGAGGCGCTCGTCAGCCGCCTGCTCAACGAGCATCAGATCGACGCCATCGTGAACTTCGCGGCGGAGTCGCACGTCGACCGCTCGATTGATTCACCGGAGCCGTTTGTGCAGACCAACGTCGTCGGCACGCTCCGCCTGCTCAACGCCGCCCGCCGCTACTGGGCCGCGCTGCCGCCGGAGCGGAAGGAGAAGTTCCGCTTCCTGCACGTCTCAACCGACGAAGTCTATGGCACGCTCGGGCCCGACGATCCGGCCTTCACCGAAGAAACGCCCTTCGCACCGAACTCACCGTACGCCGCGTCCAAGGCCGCCAGCGACCACCTCGTCCGCTCCTACCAGCACACCTACGGTTTCCCGACGCTGACGACGAATTGCTCCAACAACTACGGGCCGTACCATTTCCCGGAAAAGCTGATCCCGCTCGTCATCCTCAACGCCCTCGAAGGCAAACCACTGCCGGTGTATGGCGACGGCATGCAGATCCGCGACTGGTTGTACGTCGAGGATCACGCGGCCGCGATCTGGCTGGTGTTGCACCAGGGTCGCGTCGGCGAGACCTACAACATCGGCGGACTCAATGAGCGTCCGAACATCGAGATCGTGCGCACCATTTGCCGCCTGCTCGACGAAAAGTCACCCCGCGCCGACGGCCGTGCCTACGCGGAGCAGATCACGCACGTCGCCGACCGCCCGGGCCACGACCGCCGCTACGCGATCGACTGCACGAAGATTCAGCGCGAGCTCGGCTGGAAGCCGAAGGAAACCTTCGAGACCGGCATCGCCCGCACCGTCGACTGGTATTTGCTCAACCGCGACTGGGCCGCCGAAATCACCAACCAACGCTACGCTCGCCAGAGGCTCGGTATCGCCAGTTGAGGTTCGGAGTTGAAGTTGAAGACATGCCAGCCTCCGACGCAGAGACGTTCGAGAAGCTGGATGTCTGGCGCCGTGCGCACGCTCTCAGCATCGACATTTACCGCCTGCTGGCCGATTGCCGCGACTGGGGTTTCCGGGACCAGATCACGCGCGCGGCTAACAGCATCGCCGATAACATTGCCGAAGGCGCTGAACGATTCGGCCGAGCCGAGTTTCGCCAGTTCCTCAGCATCGCCAAAGGCTCGGCCGGCGAAACCCGCTCACAAGTCCTTCGTGCCTCTGCTCTCAGTTACATTCCCCCGGATACAGCCGATCGTCTCCGCAACGAACTCCGCGAAATCTCCCGAATGCTCCACGGCCTTTCCAAAAGCCTCGAACGCTAAACACCGCTAATGCCTTCTTCACTTCAACTTCCCCCTTCAACTTCAACGCACAGTGC